>JBPCJW010000123.1:0-28986 GCA_051004915.1 Ilumatobacteraceae bacterium | reverse complement strand
GGCGTTGACGACGACGGGCATGTCGGCGTAGCCCTTGAGGCGCCGGAAGGATCGTTCGGCTTCGAGCATCCCTGCGGCGATCCAACGCTTCTTCATCGTCCCGGTGCGCCAGTGCTTCACGCGGCCCGTGGTCGTGTGGCAGATGGAGATCATCGACTCGACGCAGTTCGTGTTGGTCAACGACTGACGTAGCCGTCCGGTGACGCCGAGGCCGGCGACGCTGAACATGTCCTCAAGCCCTTCGCGTAGCGACGCTGCGGCGTCGGGGTGCGGGCCGTCGAGCTGTCGGGCGAGATCGCGTCGGGGACGCCGTCGCCGTGATCGATCTCGCCGCCGATCTTCGACCTGATCGACGACGGGTTCCGTTCCAGTTGGCTCGACCTTGCATTTGTCGATGTCAGGAACCATGGTCGATCGCGTACCGGTAGTGCCCGTCCGCGCCTCGACGCAGCACCTCGGTCGCCCGGATCGGGATCTCTACGGGGTCGGACGCTCCGGTCGGCCGGGCGACCGCGACGGCCTGGATGTGGCAGATCGCGTGCTCGCCGTCGACGACCACGTCGCGACGAAGAACTTCGAACGAGATGGACTCCGCGAAGGCAGCTTCGATGCGGTCCCAGGCGGCGTCGATCTGCACCGACCTTCCGCGACGACACCGACGCCAGGCGAGATGAGGATCGCGTCGTCGTGGTACAGGGCCTTGATCGCGTCGACGTCCATCCTGCGCATCGCATCTGCGAACTCCGTGATGAACTCCTCCGGTGTGAGTGCCATCGCTCCTCCTCGAGTCGCACCACTCGCAGACCGCTCATCCTCGTACAGGAAGGTCGCTGACGGCGATCCGTGCGAGGATGCCGGTCTTGAAGTTCGTGAGCCACAGCGCGTCTGCGAAGACAGCTGTGCCGTACGCGGCCGCTTCCAGCGGCGTGGACACCCCGGCTTCTCCGGTCGCCGGGTCGAACCCGACCAGCGCCTTGGCCTCCTCGTTCGACACCACGATCCAGACCGTGTCACCCACGAGCTGTGGGATCGACGTGTAGCCGTCGGTGGTGATCACGGCCGCCGCGTTGGTGGCGCGATCGATGCGAGTGAACGAGGTCTGCTCGGCGCAGCTCGACATCCACACCGCCGCTGGCGTGACCAGCATCCCACCGCACGGCGTGGCACCGGACGGGATGGCGATCGTATCGATAATGGCGGCGGTCGCTGGGTCGATCCGCACGACGCCACTGATGTTGGAGACGCCTACCCAGATCTCTGCACCGACGACGGCGATCGATTGTGGGCCGCCCGACCCCTCCTGACCCACGTCATGGACGGTCGCGACCACTTGGTTTGTGGCGGGGTCGATGCGGCTGACCGAGCCGGAGCGGTGCAGGGTGACCCAGACGCCGTCGTCCGTGAAGGCGTAGTTGCCCGGCCCGCCGGGGATCTCGATGGTGGCCACGACGCTGGCGGTAGCGGGATCGATGCGACGGATCAGCCCTTCTTCGAACGACGACGTCCACACGCTGTCGTGGCCGAACCCGATCTCGAACGATGGGCCGCTGTCGGGGACGACGGTGGTCCCGCCCGTGGCCGGGTCGACGGCGACCACACCGTCCGTGGTGCCCGACCACAGCCGGCCAGCGCCGGCGGTCAGGTACCCGGGCATCGGACCCACGACAGCGAATGGCTGAGGAACTGGAGGGATCGACGCCGGCCCGGTGGTCGCCGGCCCGGTGGTCGCCGGTTCGGTGGTCGCCGGTTCGGTGGTCATCGGCGGTATTCACTGGACGTCGCCTCCGTCGTCTGCCCCGCAGTCGACGGCGCGACGTGCGGAGCCTCGGTGCTGGCCGCGGTTCCCGGCTGGTCGTCATCACCGCAGCCCGTGATGGCGAGGGTCAGCGCCCCGACGGCAATGAGAGTTCCTGTCCGACGACGCCTTTCGATACGACGCCCGGTCGTGTCGCGGCGGCGGGTCGCTGGTGTGGGTCGGTGGGTCATCTCGGCTCCTTCGGGTCACTGGACGCGGCGTCTCGGACGGCGCAGTTGCCATGCAGCGTCGACGGCGGTGGCACGCTGGTGGCACGCTGTGTCGGGGACGACGTGTCACCGGCGTGCCACCGGTCCGGTGTGTCGTGAGCGATGTGGAGGGAGCCATGGCGAGCGAGGTTCGGTCGACGTCTCGCCTCGGCGTTGCGATCGAGCACCAGCCCGGTCCGATCGTGCTGGTGCTCGGGTCGCTCGCCGTCGAAGGCGGCGGCCGCACGCTGCACGTGGCGGGCGCGCAGCGGCGCCGCCTGCTGGCGCTGTTGGCCAGCCGTCCCGGACGGACGGCCTCCGTGGAGGCCATCGTCGATGCGCTGTGGGTCGACGATCCGCCGCCGAGCGCATCCAAGACCGTGCAGTCCCACGTCGTGCGGCTGCGCCGGTCGTTGGCGGCGCTCGGTGATGTGATCGAGACCGTGGCCGGTGGTTACCGCCTCGCCCTCCCCGATGACGCGGTCGACGCCAGCCGGTTCGAAGGCTTCTGTGCCGCGGGACACGAACACCTTCGGGCCGGCGATCATCGTGTGGCCGCCGAACGGTTCTCGGCGGCGCTCGAGCTGTGGCGTGGCACGGCGTACCTGGAGTTCCGGGACATCGACTTCGGGGCCGCCGAGGGGGTGCGGCTGGATGAACTGCGCCTCGTCACACTGGAGGACCTTGCCGAGATGCAGCTCACGATGGGTGCGGCGGCGGGGGCGGTCCCTGGCTTGGAGCGCTTGGTCCGTGATGAGCCGGGGAGGGAGCGGGCCTGGAGCCTGCTGATGCGTGCGCTGTACGCCAGCGGTCGGCAGCATGACGCGCTGGGCGCGTTCCAGCGAGCCCGCCACCGGCTCGCCGAGGAGTTCGGGCTGGCGCCGGGGCCCGGGCTGCGCGCCGTCGAGCGCCAGATCCTGGACCAGAGTCCCGCGTTCGACACCGCCAGCGGGCGTGGAGCGCTCGCGGCCGCCCTGCGCGCCTCGACACCGTTCGTCGGTCGCTCGTCCGAGCGTGCTGCCCTTGACGTGGCGTGGCGGATGGCGGGCGAGGGATCGGGGCAACTGCGCATCCTGAGCGGCCCGTTGGACGTCGGCCGGACACGGCTCGCCGCCGATCTCGCCGGCCGCGTGCTCGGCGCCGGTGGCGACGTCGAGTACGTGCGGGCGGCTGACGGCTTGACCCGCCTCGACCCACGCTCGAGGGCCCAACGCCCGGAGGCGAGCGGAAGCTTCGTCGATGCGATCGCCGAACGCTGCCGTCGGGCGCCGCTGCTGCTCGTGGTCGACGATGTGGAGTGGGCCGCTCAGCCCACCGTGGCGGGGATCACCTCGTTGGCCGCCGCGCTGGACGACCTTCCCGTGCTGCTCCTGCTCATCGTCGATCCGTCAGGGGGCGGACCCTCCGTCGCGGCGCTGGAACGCCTCGATCCGGGGCGCGCTAGCACGCTCTCGCTCGGACCGTTGCCCGACGACGACATCGCCGTGGTGGTCGTTGCGGAGGGGGTTGACGCCGACGCAGTGCCGGTCGTCGCCGCTGTCGCCGGCGGGCTGCCCGGTGTCGCCCGACGGGAAGCCGCCGGATGGGCCGAGCGGACGGCCAGCGATCGACTTCGGGCCGCCGCATCCTCGTCGTCGGGGGCGCTGGCGGTGGCCAACCAGGCGCATGTGTCGGTGCTCGACGAGGTGGTCGATCTGGTCGCGGCCCGGGCGCGCCGCGACGAGCTGCACAGCGCGAAGTGGGCCGGACGCCAGCCCTATCGTGCGTTGGCCAGCTACGAGGCGCAGGACGCCGAAGTGTTCGTCGGCCGTGAGCGGGTGGTCGCCGAGTTGGCCGCCAAGGTGCTCGAGCGACGGCTCGTCATCGTCGTCGGCCCTTCGGGCGGCGGCAAGTCGTCGATCGTGCGCGCCGGGCTGTTGCCGCTCGCCCGCAGCGGTCGGTTGCCCGGTGACCGCCCATGGCGAGACCATCTGATCGTCCCTGGTCGCGACCCGATGGCTGCGCTCGGCGCCCTCGACGAGCCCGACGAGCACGGGCCGCGGCTGCTCGTCGTCGATCAGTTCGAAGAGCTGTTCGCCGCCGCGTCCGCCACGGTCGACGCCTTCGCCGCCGCGCTGATCGACCTCGCCAGCGACCCCGCACTCGACGTCCACGTGGTGATCGTGGTGCGTGCCGACGAGTACGGCGCGCTCACTGCCATACCCGGGCTCATCGATGCCGTCGGACGGGGCCAGCTGGTCGTCGGACCGCCGTCCGAGGACGAGGTGCGCCGCATCGTCGACGAGCCCGCACGGCGCACCGGCCTGAGCGTTGAGCCGGCATTGATCGATCTCGTCGCCAGCGATGTCGGCGGCCACGACGCTGCGTTGCCGCTCGTGTCTGCGGCGATGGCCGAGCTGTGGGAACGTCGCGACGGGACGGTACTGCTGGTCGACCGGTACGTCGAGATGGGCGGCATCGCTACCGCCGTCGAGCGGATCGGCGAACAGGCCGTCCGACGAAGCAGCCCGTCCGAACTGGCCGCCATCCGGGAGGTGTTGCTGCTGCTCGCCGACGTGACCGACGGCGGGCAGTTCACGAGGCGGCGGGCGCGAATCGACGACATCCCGGCCCGCCTGATTCCAGCGGTCGACACGCTCGTCGATGCCCGGTTGGTGGTGCGTGGCGAGGCCACCGTCGAGGTCGTCCACGAGGTCGTGTTGCGGGCGTGGCCGCGCCTGGCGGCATGGCTCGCCGAAGCTCGTGACGATCTCGTGCGCGGGCGTGAGCTGGTGATCGCGTCTCGCACGTGGGACGCCGAAGGCCGCTCCGACGACAACGTCCATCGAGGCGAACGTCTCATGGCGGCGGCCGACTGGATGACCCGGCGGGGTCACGAAGCGCCGCCGGTGGTGGCGGCGTTCATCGAGGCCGGTCAGCAGCGGGCCCATCGCGAGCGGGTCGCCGCCGACACTCGGACCCGCCAGCAGGTGCGCGCCAACCGGCGGTTGCGGGGCCTGCTCACCGGCACCGCCGTCCTGCTCGTCGCCGCGCTCGTCGCCGGTTTCCTTGCCGTGCGCCAAGCCGATCGGGCCGATACCCAGGCGACGATGGCGCGGCGGGAAGCCGCACGCGCTGACAGTGAGGCGGTCACGGCGGTTCGCGAGGCCGATCGAGCGGACGATGAGGCTGCCACGGCGATGCGACAGGCCGAACGGGCCGACAGCGAGGCCGAGGTGGCGCGCGCCGCAACGGAGCAGGCCGAAGCGACGGCGTTGCTCGCCGACGCCGAGCGTCTCGGCGCGCTGGCCGGCCTGGAGGGCAACCTCGACCGTGCGCTCCTGCTCGCCGCCCAGGCGGCCTCCATGGCCGACACGGCGTCGACTCGTGGTGCGCTGCTGCGGGCGGTCGAGCGAAGCCCGGCGGCCGTGGGGATCATCCGCAGCGAGCGGGCTCGCCTCCTGCGCCTCGAGCTGAGCCCTAACGGCACCACCCTCGCCGTGAAGGACAACGAAGGCACCACGACCTTCTACGACGCGGCGACCGGTCGGAGCCGCGGCAGCTTCCGGGGGACGCACCTCGATGGTCTGGTGTGGACGCCCGACGGGACGGCCGTCGTGACGCTCGACCTCGCGCCGACCCATGATCAGGCCGATCCGGAAGGCTTCGCCTATGACGCCGTGGTCGTCGACGCTGAGTCGATGACGGAGCGAGCGCGCTACACCGGGTTGACCGAGTCCGCCAGCGATCTCACTTTCAGCCCGGACGGTCAACTCTTGGTCGCCAGCCCGGCTTCCAACGATCGTGGTCACGTCCCCGTGGTGACCGTCTGGGAAACCGCTCGGCCCGGCCCGCCGGCGCGCACCATCGAGCTGCCCGAGGGGCTGCTGCTCGACGAGGACGAGGTCAGCTTCGACGCCGCCGGAGACCGGGTCGCCGTCTCCGCCGCCGGTGCCACGGTCCTGATCTCCCCGCGCTCCGGCGAGATCGGCGACTCGTACGACGGCGCAGGCGGCGTGTTCAGCCCCGATGGCCGGTGGCTCGCCGTGAACCCTGCCGGCGAGGTCTTCCCACTGACCCTCGAGCTGGTCGACGTGCCCACGGGGCAGCGTCGAGCCTTGCAGGGCGCCCACACCGAGCGGATCCTCGACCGGAGCTTCAGCCCGGACGGCACCCTGCTGGCCACGACGGGAAACGACCGACTGGTGCGGCTGTGGGACACCGCCACCGGCCAGTTGCTGCGCACGCTGTCGGGCCACACCGGTCGTGTCCTCGCCAGTGCCTTCAGCCCAGACGGTGGGATGCTGTACACCACGGGCCTGGACCGGTCGGTGATCACCTGGGATCTGATCGGCCGGGCCAGCGTCGAGCGGGCCCTCGCCGCCGCCGATCCTGCGGTGACCTTCAGTGATCACTTCGCCGTGGCCAGCGACGGGTCAGCCGCCGCCACGGTGCCACTCGAGACCGACGTACTGAGCATCGTCGACGTCGGCTCAGGCGTGCGCCGAGCGCCACTGCCGACTGGCCACGGTGTGCTCCTCGACCTCCTCACCGGTGAAGCCAACACGATGTACACCGGTGGTCTCGATGGCGTCATCCGCCGCTGGGACATGGGCAGCGGCACCGTTCTCGCCGAGAGCGCGCCTCCAGGCGAGCGCGTCGTTCCGCTCGCCTTGGCTCCGGACGGCTCGAAGCTCTGGGTGCAGTCCTTCGACGGTCCCGTCAGCGCACTCGACCCGCTCACCCTCGAACCGACCGGAGGTGGGTTCGACGTCGACCTCGAGATCGATGCTGCCGCCGTCTCACCCGACGGCAGCTCCCTGGCCATCTCGACGTTCGATCCGCCCGCTATCCAGACCGTCGACGTCGACACGGGCGTCAGCCGCTCGCTGGAGCTGCCCTCGCCCGTGTTCGCGATGGCCTACTCACCGGACGGGACGTCCCTCGTCGCCGGGGACAACGCCGGGCGGTTGCTGCGCGTGGACCCGGCCGAGCTCGCCCTCGTCGATGACCCGGCACCTGAGCACGACGGACCGGTGACCAACGTCCGCTTCGCGCCCGACGGCACCCAATTCACCTCTGGCAGCACCGATGGGACGATCGTGCTGTGGGAGGCAGCGACTGGTCGCCCGGTGGGCAGCCTGCAACCGGGATCGCCCAACGAACAGGCCCGGGCGTTCTGGGCACCGGACGGCCACACGCTCCTCGTCATGTACGAAGGCGGGTCGGTCTACGCCTTCGACTCCCGCCCGGCGTCATGGCTCGCCTCCGCCTGCCGCACGGCCGGCCGTCAGCTCTCCCGCGCCGAATGGGCCGAGCTCCTCCCCGACCGGGCGTACGACCCGGCCTGCTGACGCCGCCGCCCGCCCGCACCGAGACCGGGCCCACCTGTGTCTGACGGGCAGCGGATGCCACGACCCGGAAAGAGCAGCGATGAGCCGCCGAGCACCACACCCACGGAAATGCACGACCGTCGGGGCGCTGGCGTGGCCATCACGGGCTGCGGTCACGTCGTCCCGCGAGGTCCGGGAGTGGCGGCACGACGTCCCAGCGTCTAACGAAGCCCTTGGGGTTGATGGATCGATCGGTGCCGAAGCGGAGTTCGGAACCGATCAGGAGGTCCTCGACGGTGCGCGTGACCAAGACCTCGCCGGGCTCAGCTGCGTCGCACACCCTGGCGGCGAGGTGCACCGCGACGCCGCCGATGTCGCTGTCGAGTAGCTCGACCTCTCCGGTGTGCACACCCGCCCGGGTCGTTACGCCGAGCTCGTCGGAGCACCCCGCTCGGGTCGCGTGGCAAGACACGGAGAGCGGCCGCCGGTCCCTCGAACGTCATCAAGACGCCGTCGCCGGTCGACTTGACGAGTCGTCCACCAGCGCCCTCGGCGGCCCAACGGTAGACCGCGTCCAGACGGACGAGCACGTTGCGCCATCGCCTGTCACCCATGGACCCGGCCAGCGCGGTCGAGCCGACGATTTCGACGAATGCCACCGTGAGCAAACGGCGCCTCGATGTCACCGCGGTCGCGTCCCGGTTACGAACTCGACGATGCGCGCGACAATTTCTTAGGCGTCATCGACCATCGGTCCGGTGCGTCCTGGAACGGTGCCCAAACTGGGTCGGGGAGGTGGTCGCGAAGATACGGCATGGAAACCGGGTCGACACGTCCCCGGGACGCTCCAACAACAGCACCGGGCAGCGCACGAGCGGCAACGCATGAACACCCCTGCGGCGGGGACGTGTACGTGCCCAGGTTCCAGGCGCCGCCATCAGGAGCACGAAACCGAACACCGCCAGGCGTGCTCCCTCGTCCATGACGCTGACGGCTGGCCGGACGAGGGGATGGTGGTCGACCTGGGCGGCGGCAACGGATCGAGCCCTCACCCCACCCCACCCGCCGCCGAGGGCGGCGCGCGATTCGCCGAACGTCGACACCGAATCACGCCATCGCGTTCGCCACGGGCGAGGCCGAACGAGTTCCTCTTTGTTGTCGCGCGCCGTACCGACCGTGCGCCGATGCCGAGATGCCATCTCGAGCCGCGCCGCGGACCCGCCCGACGCAGCTACGCCCCGCTCAGATCCGAACGCCCGGTTTAGCGACTGAGGATCTGGTGGGCGATCACGCACGCCGCTGATTGGATGAACCACGTCCGGCCGCGATGAGGAGAAGCAGGCATCGACGGGGTTGGCGCGGCGTCGCAGCACGCCGCGACCCGTCGCCGCGGAGCATTGAGCAGCCGGGGCCGCCAGAACCGGTCGCACGCGCACGCACGCCGAGCCGGCGGGTATCCGGAAACTGTGTGCTGTAATCGCGTCGTCGGGTGCCCTGGAACGCGCCCGCTCGACGACACACCTGGCGCTTGCGTAGGGCTCGATGTTTGCTGCACGTAGCACCTCGAGCGCACGACGGGTACGCGAAGGGTCACGGCACGGTCGCAGGAAGGCACGCGGAAGCCGTCGCCCGGTCGCAATCCCGCCGCACCGAATCGCGCGACCGAACGTGAGCACCGAATGACAACGTCAGGTGATGGACAGGCCACGCATATCGGCATCTCGTTGGCCTCGTTCGGCCCGCTGGCCTGGCCGTCGCCTTTGTTGCGCCGACGCTCCGAGCCCGTCTGGTCGATCGGGCCTGGTAGTGCGGGCCGGTCACCGAGAACACCCGGCCGCGGTCGAAGTCGACCAGGGCGCGGCGTACGACAGCGTTCGCGGTGAGCGACATCAGGCCGGCGCCCTTAGCGCACGTCCCTCCCTCGTGGAACTCGGTGCGGTGAAGCCCGGGCACAGGGGTCATCACCCGCGTCTCGTCGGCTCGGTGCTCGCCGGCGGCCCGCTGGCTGAACTGCGTCACCATGAGCTCCTCGTCCTCGGGGAGCGTCAACGGCTCCCACCGGGGTGCGGTCGGCCGCTCATCGATCGGCCGAACGATAGGCGTCCTCCACGATCGTCAACGCCGTCAGTCCGACGGCGGCCGAGGCCACGGGCGTGGCGCCGGTGCGGCAGCACGTGGCGAAATCGCCGAGCTGGGCGGCGTACATCGGCAGCGAGCAGTGCACGTAGTCGGCCGGGGCCGGCGTGGCCGGCGTGAACAGGGGCCAGATGCGCTCGTACCCGGCGGTCCCGTAGATCTCGGTGTCGGCCTCGACGCCGTCGAGTCGCGGCTGCCACCAACCGCACTCGACCACGCTGCGCACGCCGTCGTCCCAGTCGATCAGGACGACGCCGTCGTCGTCGACGTCGTAGTCGCCGTAGCTCGTGCCGATCGAGGCTGCGACCCTGACGGGCGCCGGGTCGCCGAGCACGAACCGGGCCGTGTCGATGGCGTGGATCCCCATGTCGATGAGCGCGCCCCCGCCCGACCGCCCCCGATCGGTGAACCACCCGGTCGGACCCCAGCCGGCGTGGATGCCGAAGCCGCGCGTTCGCACGGGCTGGCCGACGCCACCGGCGGCGACTCGATCGCGAATGGCGACGACCTCACTCCGGTAGCGCCACATGTGGCCGACGAGCAGCGTCCGCCCGGCCGTATCGGCGGCGCCGGCCATCTCGCCGGCCTGGGCGACGTCCAGCGCCATCGGCTTGTCGACGAGCACATGCTTGCCGGCCGAGATGGCCGCCATCGCCTGCGGGTGGTGGAGGTGGTTGGGGGTGCCGATGACGGCGGCGTCGATCTCATCGTCGGACACGGCGGCCTCCCAGTCCAGCGTCCAGCGCTCGATGCCGTGTCGGGTCGCGAACTCGGCCGTGCGGCCGGCGTCACGTCCGGCCACCACGCCGACGGTCAGCCCGTGCTCCTGCGCGGCCCGCACGTGCAGGTTGGCGATGAAGCCGACGCCCAGCACGGCCAGCCGCAGCGGCGGCGTCATGTCGGGGCCGCGCCGACGACGGCCGGGGCGTGCTGCTGGATCCGAGCTGCGGCCCGGGCCACGTCGAGCACGTCCTCGGGCCCGGCCAGCAGCAGCCGGTGCTGCAACCAGACGGTGCTGGCGGCGGCGGCGCGGGCGACCGGCAGGTCGAGCGCCGGGTAGTCGATCGCGGGGGCGCCAGCCCGCAGGCGGGGGGCGAAGTTCCGGCGCTGGAACACGTCGAGGTCCTGCAGCGACGGATACGACACACCCATCGGGATGCCCTCGGCGGAGAGGGCCGCTTCGAAATGGCGCAGGGACAACCCGGCGAACTGATCGCGGTCGTAGTGGAACACGAAGCAGTAGTTGCCCTGGCTGTCCATGCGCGGGTCACGCCGGGGCGTTCGTAGCCCAGGGATCTCGTCGAGCGCGGCGTTGAGGGCGACAGCGTTGGCGTTGCGCGTGCGGTGCTGCTCGGGGAACCGCCCGAGCTGGGCCCGCAACACCGCCCCCTGCCATTCGGTCATCCTCAGGTTCGAGCCGTACGTCGCGTGGTGGTAGAACCACTCTCCGGCGACCCGGCCACAATCGGCGTAGGCCCAGGCGCGATCGCGTAGGGAGTCGTCGTTGCAAATCAGGACCCCGCCCTCGCCAGCGGTCATCAGCTTCGAGCGCTGCATCGAGAAACTGCCAAAGTCGCCCCAAGAGCCGACGCCACGGCCGCGCCACGACGTGCCGTGGGCGTGGGCACAGTCCTCGATCAGACGCAGGTCCCGGCGGCGGCCCAGCTCGGTCAACGCGTCGAGGTCGCAGGCGGCACCGGCTACGTGCACGGCGACGATCGCTCTCGTGCGGTCCGTGATCGCCGCCTCGGCCCGGGCGACGTCGATGCACAGGTTGTCAGCGTCGACGTCGACGAGCACCGGCGCGGCGTTGACGGCAAGAGTGGCCGCCGCCGACGCCACGAACGTGATGGCCGGCACCAGCACCTCGTCACCCTCGCCGATGTCGCACGCGGCCAGCGCCGCCTCCAGTGTGTGCGTCCCGTTCGTCAGGGCCAGACCGTGGCGGGCACCGTGATACGCGGCGAAGTCCTGGGCGAACCCGGCCGCGACCTCGCCGTCACCCTGCCACCACCCGCCGGCCTCCAGTACGCCGAGTAGTCCGTCGCGCTCGCCGTCGTCCCATACCGGCCACGACGGGTAATCCTCCCGGCGCACCGGGTTCCCGCCAAGCACCGCCGGCAGGTCCAGCCGCGGCGTCACGGCGCCACACGCAGCGCGACGCGAGCGACGTCCAGCACCCGGTCGTCCACGACGAGCCCGTTGGCGGCCGAGAACCACAGATCGTGCTCGACGACGTACGAGGGGAGCCGGCGCAGCGTGGCCGCCACCTCCTCCCAGCCAACGCCGAGCTCGTCGAGCCCGGTCCGCATCTTGGCCAGGTCGGCGATGCGCCGCGGCCGGTCCGGATCGTTGCCCTGCAGCGACGACATCACGAGCACTCCCATCGTGACCAGTTCGCCGTGCATGATGGTGCGGCCCGTGACTTCCTCGAACGAATAGGCGAAGAAGTGCTCGCTGCCCTCCTCGAACCGGGCGTGGCCGAGAGCGTGGCAACGCCACCCGATGTCGCGATGGCACTCCATCAGCCGGCGGACACCCTCGTCGGACCCAGCCGCCAGCAGCGGCACCAGGGCCTCCAGCTCGTCGAGGTAGGTCAGCGACATCGCCGCCTGCTCGTCGTCCCAGGGTTGGTCCCGGCCGGCGGCCAGCGCCCAGTCGAAGTGCGCCGTGTGGCACGACAGCACGTCTCCGATGCCGCCACGCACGAGGGCCGGCTCGGCCGCCGCCATCACGTCGTAGTCCACGAGGACCTCGACCGGCACGGCGTCACCGTCGTAGCGCACCCGACCCGCCTCCCGGAGCGCGACCATCCGGGTGAAGCATGCGTTCACCGAGGGCAGGGACGGGACCTGGTACAGCGGTCGCCCCGTGCGCCAGTGCAGCCACTTGGCCGTGTCCATGGCCGAGCCACCCCCGAGGCCGACCACCGTGTCGGCGGCCTCGACGGTCGTCACCAGCTGCTCCAGGTGCTCGGCCGTCAGCTCGCCGGCGTCGATCACCCGGCGCGGGCGGCGGGTGATCGCCGGCTCGACGAGGGCCCAGGGTTCCGGGTGGGCGACGAGCACGTAGTCGTCGAGGCGTTCGCTCAACGCCGGCAGCAGTCCGCGCCCGTAGACCGTGGTGAACCCCTTGGCGTCGATCACGGCCGGCGGCGACCCATCCGCTCCAGCACCTCGCCCAGCCCGCCGAAGCGCACCACGCGGAACTCCTCGGCCGCGCCCACCCCGTGGGAGGCGCCGACCCGAGCGGCAGCCGCCCGCAGCAGCGGTTCGACCAGCGGACGCACGTCGCCCGACGCCACCACGTCGTCGGCGACCGGGAGGTCCCACCCGCCGGTGTTGGCCTGCAGCCGCAGCTGGTGGGCGTAGTTGCGCAGCATCGTGCGATGGGTGCAGGCCGCGTCCACCTTGCGGTCGAGCGCGCCCGAGATGTCGACGACGTCGGTGATCTCGACGACGCGCCGCCCGAAGTACCAGCGCTCGAAGCAGCCGTGCGGTGTCAAGCCCTCGGCCTGGTGCTCGGGGTGATGCAGGTCGAACTGGCTCGTCCAGAACGCCTCGTCGGTCGCCGCCGCGACACGGATGTGGTCCTGGTTGTCCTCGGCGAACATGCTGTACGGGTCGAAGCCGACCAGCGCATACGGCCGGTGGGTGCGCACAGCGTGGATCAGCCGTTCGCGTAGCGCCACCTCACTGCTGTCGGCGAGCACGTCGGTCGGCAGCCCCAGCTCGACCAGCTCGGCCACGCCGAGGATGCTGGCCGCCTCCTCGAACTCGCTCCTGTTGCTCGCGATCGTGTCGGCTTCGGAGGACCCGACCGAGTCCCACCGATCGTCGGTGACGCGTACCACCACGACCCGCCAGCCCGCCGCCGACCACGTCGCGACCGTGCCGCCGAGGAACAGCGCCAGGTCGTCGGCGTGGGCCACCACAACGAGGACGACCCGACCCGCGCCGGGACCGAGGGTCCGCACCTGGGCCACCTCGGTGACCGTACCAGCCAAGACACAATTCGGTCAACACTCTTGACCGAACGCGCGATGGCCAATACAGTGATCGGAACGACCGGTTCCCGCCGGTCCCGATCCGGGGGGAGGATCACGTGCGCACACATCGATCATCGGGACGGGCCTTCGTCGCGATTCTTGCCGCGGGCGCCATGCTCGCGGCAGCATGTGGCGGCGACGACGACGACGCCGCTGACGACGACACCGTGGCGGTGACCACGGTTGCGGTCGCCGAGACCGAGCCGCCGACGTCGCCGGAGGCGACGATCGAAACGGAGACGACCGAAGCATCACCGGAACCGACCGAGGCGCCGGAGACGTCCGAGGCCACCGGCACCACGGCAGGGGGCGACTGCGGTGAGGTCGGCGACGCCGGCTCGATCAACGTGTTCCTGATCCCCAGCCCGTCGTCGACGTCGATCCAGTCGTTCATCCCCGAGTTTGAGGCCGCGACGTGCATCGCGGTGGAGTTCTCGGAGACGCCCTACGGCGAGGCCCATCAGAAGCAGCTGTTGGCCTACGAGCAGGGCGACGGCCAATACGACGTCGCCCAGTTCGACAACACCTTCCTCGCCGCCTTCGGCGCCGCCGAGGCGATGACACCGCTCGACGACTACCTCGCCGACAGCGCGGAGTACGACATCGAGGACTTCTCGACCGGGCAACAGGACTACGGCAAGTTCGACGACCAGACGCTGGGGCTCACGCTGTCGACCGAGCCGATGATCCAGTACTACCGCACCGACCTGTACGAGGAGCTCGGGCTCGAGCCGGCGACGACATGGGACGAGTTCCTGAGCAACGCCCAGGCCCTGTCGGAGGCCGGCGTCGCCGATGGCACGCTGCTCGGCTTCGGTCCCAACGTCTCGTGGTGGTGGATGACCCTGGTCTGGAGCTTCGGCGGCCAGATCTACGACGACCAGCTGCAGCCCACGGTCAACACGCCCGAGGCCATCGAAGCCACCGAGTATCTCAAGTCGCTGCTCGCCTTCGCGCCCGAGGGGGCGATCAGCGCCAATGGTGACGACGTGATGTTCAAGTTCCTCTCGGAGGACATCGGCTCCATTATCCAGTACTCCGGCTACTACGGCTTCGTCCTGTCTCCCGAGGCCAACCAGCACCTGGACACCATCGGCACGGCCAAGATGCCGCTCGGCGCCGAGGACATCACACACCTCGCTGGGTGGAACATCGGGATCCCGGCCGACTCGCAGAACCAGGAGCAGGCCTGGCAGTTCCTTGAGTTCGTCCTCGGCAAGTCCAACGCCCAGGCCTACCTCGACTCGGGTGCAGCGGCGATCGGCAGGATCTCGATCACCGAGGACGAGGAGCTGGTCACCGAGCTGCCGTACCTCCAGTTGCTCAACATCCCCGACTCCAGCCGCATCGAGCGCTACCCGCAGCTCAAGGTCTGGCCGGAGATGGACGTCGCCATCACCCAGGCCATCACGGGCATCCTGTCCGGCCAGACCGACGTGCAGGCCGGGCTCGATCAGCTGCAGGAGGAGCTGACCCCGATCCTGGCCGCCGAGAACGGGTGACGGCTCGGCGCCCATAGGACGGCCCATCGACTCTCTGACGGATCTCCATGACGGTCGCCTCCCCCGCCGTCGATGAGGGCCACCCCGAACGGCGGGCCCTGTCGGCGCGCGCCGCCCGGGGCGGACGGCAACGCCGGCGGCGCGCCGCCCTGCTCACGGCGCCGTCATGGATCCTCCTGATCGGGTTCTTCGCCGTGCCGATCGGGGTCGGGGTCTACCTGTCGACGCGCAGCGACAAGATCGGCGGGTTCGTGCCCGGGCGCGGCGTCGGCCTCGACAACTACCGGCGCGACGTCTTCACCGACGGGTTCGTCGACGCACTGGTCACCACGCTGATCATCACGGTCATCGGTCTGGCCATCCAACTTCCCGTCGGCGTCGGGTTGGCCGTGCTGCTGCACCGCAACCTCGCCGGCACCCGCTTGTTCCGTACCGCCCTGCTGCTCCCAATGCTGCTGACCCCGGTCGCCGTGGGGTTGATGTGGCGGTTCATGCTGGACACCGACCTCGGCGTCATCAACTGGCTGCTCGAGTCCGTCGGACTCTCGCGCATCGGCTGGCTCGGAGAGCCGTGGGCGGCCCGTGTCGCCATCGCCCTGGTCGACTCGTGGCAGTCGATCCCGTTCGTCATGCTGATGACGCTGGCCGCCCTGTCCACGCTGCCCGAGAGCCCCCATGAGGCGGCCCGCGCCGACGGCGCCACGGCCTGGCGGACGTTCCGCTTCGTGACGCTGCCGATGCTGCGACCGGTCCTGTACGTCACGCTGATGATCCGCCTCGTCGACAGCCTCAAGCTGTTCGACATCATCTTCGTGCTCACCCGGGGCGCGCCGGGCCGGGCCACCGAGACGGTCGGCCTGCTCACCTACAACACCGGGTTCAACTTCCTCGAGACGGGACGCGCCGCCGCCCTCGGCATCGCCGTCGCCGTCCTCACGATCCCGGTGTACGTGCTGTGGCTGCGGGCGCAACGGGCGGCGCGATGAGCGCCACCAGGGGTACACGCGCCGGACGGATCGCCTGCTGGGCGCTGCTCGCCGGCGCGACCGTCGTCGCCTTGTTCCCGCTGTTCTGGACGATCTCGACCAGCATCAAGACCCGCGTCGACTCGTTCGCCGACCCACCCCGCTTCGTGTCGTTCACGCCGACGCTCAAGAACTACCGGGGGCTGTTCGAGGCCGACCAGTTCGCCGGGATCTACGCCAACACGATCGTCATCACCCTCGCCTCGACGGCGCTCGCCGTGCTGATCGGCACCCTGGCCGCGTACGCGCTGGCCCGCCACCGCCGGTTCCCGGGGCGCCGGCCCTTCGAGGCCACCTTGGTGCTGGTGAGGGCGATGCCGGGAATCGTGCTGATGGTGCCGATCTACCAGATCGTCACCAGGCTCGACCTGTACGACAACCGTGTGGCGTTGATCGTGATCTACGCATCGGTCAACCTCCCGTTCGCAGTGTGGCTGATGACCGGCTTCATCGAGCAGATCCCGATCGAGGTCGAGGAGAGTGCCCGCACCGACGGTGCCAACGGGTTCAAGCTGTTCCTCCACGTCGTCATGCCGCTGGCTGCGCCAGGTGTCGTCGCCACGTCGATCTTCGTCGCCCTGCTCGCCTGGAACGAGTTCCTCATCCCCGTGCTGCTGGCCGGTGAGGAAGCCAAGACGCTGCCCGTTTACATCAACGGGTTCGTCTCGGCCCGCACGCTCGACTGGGGACCGATGGCGGCGGCGAGCGCGCTGGCGATGATCCCAATCGCAGTGTTCACGGCGTTGATCCAGCGCCGGCTCGTCGGCGGCCTCAGCTCCGGCGCGGTCAAGGAATGACCCGCCGTCCCTCGTCCGAACCGACCGATCGTCACGAGCTGGTGCGGCGAGCGAACGTGGAGCTCGTGTTCCGGGCCATCGGCGACCACGGCCCGATCAGCAAGCCCGACCTCGTGCGCCTGACCGGCCTGTCCAAACCGACGGTGCTCGGACTTGTCGCCGCCCTCGAGGACGAGGGATTGATCCGCCCACGGCCGATACGCCGGACCGGCGCCGTCGGCCGCGCTCCGATGGTCTACGAGCACGACCCCGGCGCCGCCCACGTCATCGGCATCGACGTCGGCGGCACGAAGATCTCAGCCGGCATCGCCGACCTCGCCGGCAACCTGATGGAAGAGGTGGAGACGGGGACCACCACGGCCGGTGGTCAGGCCGTCATCGACCAGCTCGTCGAGGTGGCCCGCGGCCTGGCCCGGCGAACCGGCGTCCCATGGTCCAAGGTCGATGCCGTCAGCATCGGCACCCCCGGCGTGCTGGCCGCCGACGGGACGCTCGGTCTGGCCCAGAACGTCACCGGGCTCGGTGCGGTGCCGGTCCTCGTCGAGCTGCGGCGGGCGTTGCGCACCACGGTCGTACTGGAGAACGACGTCAACATGGCCGTCATCGGCGAGCTGGAAGCCGGCGTCGCCGCTTCCTGTCGCACGTTCGCGCTGCTCGCCATCGGGACAGGGGTCGGCGCCGGACTGGTCATCGACGGCCGGCTGGTGCGGGGCGCCAACGGGGCCGCCGGCGAGGTCGCCTACCTGCCCATCGGCGGCGATCCGACCACGGCCGACGCCAGGGTGCGCGGCACCCTCGAGGTCGCCATCGCCGGCTCCGGGGTGCAGGCCCTCATCGCCAGCGAGCTGGGGCGCCGGCGCGCCAACCACAGCGCCCTCGACATCACGAGCACGGCTCGCGACGCCTACGAGTTGGCGGCCGCCGGTGACGCCGTGGCCCGACGAGTCGTGGCCCGCCACGCCGAGCTAGTGGCGCGCGCCGTGCTCTCGCTGGTGTCGGTCATCGACCCGGAGCTAGTCGTGGTGGGCGGCGGCATCGGCTCCAACCCGTTGCTGCTGCCCCCGTTGCGGGCCGAGCTGGCGCGCCTCGCGTCATGGCCAGTGCGCGTCGAGACCTCGGCCCTCGGCGCCCGCGCCGGCCTGATCGGTGCCATCCACCACGCCCGCCGGTCGATCCCGCAGATCGAGTCGGACCGGGTCAGCGTCCGCCTGCAGACCGGGGCCGGATCATGAACGCCCCCGTCATCGGCCATCCGTTCCGGTGCGAGGAGCACCGGGCGACCGATGTGCTCGAGGGTCTGGCCGGCGTCACCGTCTGCGTCAACGACCCCCCGTAGTCCGCGCTCGCTGCCTTGCTCGGCGGCGGTGATCGGCGGGTCATCGTGGCCGGGAGCATGGAACGGTCGGCCCTCGACGACCTGCTCGTCGTGCCCGCTGACCACGATGTCGTGGTCGGCGTCGGCGGCGGCACCGCCCTCGACACCGCCAAGTACCTCGCGTGGCGCCTGGAGCGGCCGCTGCTGCAGATCCCGACGATCACCTCCGTCGACGCCGCCTTCACGGATGCCGTCGGGGTACGGGAGCAGGGGCGCGTGCGCTACGTCGGCCACGTGGTGCCCGACCTGGTGGTGCTCGACGTCCCCCTCGTGCGCAGCGCGCCGCCGCACCTCAACCGGGCCGGTATCGGTGACATCCTGTCGTGCCACACGGGTCTCTTCGACTGGCGCGTCGCCACGTCGGGGCCGACACCGACGGGTCGGCCGGAGGCGCCGCCGTGGAACGATGCGCTCGCCGAGCTGGGTTGCACGCTGCTGACAGAGCTGGACGGCGCCGCCGAGGAGGTGGCGGCGACCAGTGCCGATGCCGTCCGCTTCCTCGCCGACGCCTACCGGCGCATCGGGGCCGCCTGCGCCTGGGCCGGCCACAGTCGCTTCGAGGAGGGCAGCGAGCACTTCTTCGCGTACGCCTACGAGCACCTCACCGGTGCTCACCTGGTGCACGGTGAGCTGGTCACCTTAGCCGTGTGCGCCCTCGCCCACGTGCAGGGCAACGACCCGCAAGGCCCGAGGTCGATCGCAGTCCGAGCCCGGACGCGGGCCCACCCGGGCGATCTCGGCATCGACCAGGCGACGTTCGTGCGCTGCCTCGTCGGTCTAACGGAGTACGTGCGGGCCGAGGGGCTCGACATCTGCGTCGTCGACGCCCGACCGGTCACCGCCGACCAGGCCGAGGCGGCCTGGCGGTTCGTCGACCAGCTGGCCCGGGCCGGCGACCGCTGATGGCGTCGATCTCGTTCGAGGCGGTGAGCAAGGTGTTCGAGGGCGGCGCCGTCGCCGTGGACGCCCTCGACCTGGACATCGCTAACGGTGAGCTGTCGGTGCTTGTGGGACCGTCGGGATGCGGCAAAACGACCTCGCTGCGGATGGTCGCCGGCCTCGAAGATCCGACGTCCGGCGTCATCCGCATCGGCGACCGGATCGTCAACGACGTACCGAGCCGCAGCCGGGATATCGCCATGGTCTTCCAGAACTACGCCCTGTACCCCCACATGACCGTGCTCGACAACCTCGCCTTCGGCCTGCGCATGCAGGGCGTCGGTCGCTCGGAGCGCTACCGGCGGGCGCGGGAGGCGGCGGCCGTGCTCGACATCGTCGACCTCGTCGGCCGGCGGCCGAAGCAGCTGTCGGGAGGGCAGCGCCAACGCGTGGCCATGGGCCGGGCCATCGTTCGCGAACCCCATGCCTTCCTAATGGACGAGCCGCTGTCGAACCTCGACGCCAAGCTGCGTGTGCAGATGCGGGCCGAGATCGCCAGGATCCAGCGGCGCGTCGGGACGACGACGCTCTACGTCACCCACGACCAGGTCGAGGCGATGACCATGGCCGACCGGGTGGCGGTGATGCGCAACGGCGTGGTCCAGCAGTACGCCACCCCGGCCGAGGTCTACAACCGGCCTGCCAACCTGTTCGTCGCCGGTTTCATTGGCTCGCCGCCCATGAACCTCTACGCCGGGCACCTGCGCGCCGCCGGGGACGGCACGCACGTCGTCAAGTTCGGTTCGATGGCCCTGGCCGTCCCGCCACGACCCGACCTCGACGGGTGGCGGGACCGGAGCGTGGTCGTCGGGCTGCGGCCGGAGGATCTCGAGGACGCCGCCTTCGACCCCCAGGCCCCGCCCCATCGTCGGCTCCACGTGCAGGTCGAGCTGATCGAGCTGCTGGGCAGCGACATCCTGCTGCACGCCGTCACCGACGCATCGATGCCGACGACCCAGCAAGTCGCCGACGCCGCCGAAGGAACGCGATCGATCGAGGCCGGGCCCGGTGCGCCCCTCGTCGCCCGATGCAACCCGCGCTCGAGGTACCTCGCCGGTGACAGGGCCGAGCTGACCGTCGATACCGACCGCCTGCTGCTCTTCGATCCCGACACCGGAGCCACCATCGGTGACCGTTGACCGGTTCGCTCCGAACGCCAACGCCTTCGCGGAGCGCTGGGTAGGCACCGCCCGCCGCGAGTGCATCGATCACCTACTGATCGTCGGACCGCGTCATCTCCGCCGCGTCCTCTCCGAGTTCGTCGAGCATTACAACCGACACCGACCTCATCGAGCCCTCGGACTGGTGCCACCGGACCACGACCCAAGTGTTCCCAGAGCGCGTCAGCAGCGCTCGACCAGATCGTCCGCCATGATGTGCTCGGCGGACTGATCCACGAATACGACCTGGCTGCGTGATGTGATCGGGTTCTGGCACCCCACGCGCCCAACCGCCGCATCACCCTCCGTCCGCGTGTCGACGGCGTTCCTACATCTTGCCCGCAAGCGGCATAGAACGCTCAGTCCGAGGGTGTCCGCAAACCGCAGGAAGTAGCGCCGTACTCCGCGTCCGCGAGCGCCGGCTCGAGGTCCGTCACGGGGCCGGTGCGTGGCCTGCTACGACGTGATGGTCGGCCCCGCCGTCGGTCGTGACGGTGGCGCGTGTATCGATGATGTGCAGGCGGTGTTGTCGCGGGCAGCTCGTAGGGTTGGCGTCGTCGTGAGTTTGGTGGGTCAGGATCTGCGTGGGGCCAGGGCGATGCCTGCCCCAGTTGTCTTCGCCGCGATCGCGTGAGCACGCCGTTGACGGTTGACGATCCCGATCTGGAATCGGTGATCTGGAGGGTTGCTGATGGTCGTGGCTCGGACGACGACCTGGCCCGCTTGCGTGCGGATGAGCAGACGTCGCTCGCCGTGGTCGACGCGTTGATCCGGGGTACGGAGGATGATCTTGGGTCCGTGCGATCGCTGACCGGCGCTGAGCGTGATCAGGTGGTCGCTGATCTCACCGAGACGTTGCAAAGCGTCCGCGACGTCGCGGCTCGCCTGCGGCGACCAACGTTGCCACAGCATGAATCGGACGGTGCCGACGCTCCTCGTGGTGCGGTGCCGGGCGAGGTCGAGCTGCAGGCATCGTGGTCGGCCGGCAGCGTCGTCGTCTGGGCCGGCGGCCCGGGCCGTTTGGCCGAGTCGCACGAGGAGGTCTCGGCGCGGCTCGAAGCGGTTGGCGCCGCGCCGGTGGGTTGGCAGGCGCATTCGGGCGTTCGCCTCCCTGGCGGTTTGACGGCCGACAGCCACGCCATCGCGTTGGCGGATGCACTCGGCTGGCTCGTGTCGATCGGGGCCGGTCACCGTGCGGACGAGGTCGGGGGCAGCTTGCGCTGGCTCGGGCGGGTGGCCTTCGAGGGTGTTCGCCTCACAGCATCGGGGTCGATCGTGCCAACGGTGCGAGCGCGCCCTGGACCACGCGAACAGCAGGTCACGGCCGAGGTGCGGTGGCGGCCGGCGCTCGTGGACACTCCGACCATCGCCGCGCTGGCGGCCGCCATGCCCGGACCCGTCGCGATCATCGGCCGCGAGAGCGGTCGAGCGACGACCATCGCCGTCCTTACGGCTGTGGTCGCGGCGATCGTCGCCGAGGGCGTCGAACGAATGGTGCTGCCGGCGGCGCCGCCGTCGGTGCGCTCGCCGCGAGATCTGCAGGATGCGGTGATCGCCGGCATGGATGGCTCCCCGTTCGAAGGCCCGAAACGGCTCATCGACGAAGTGGCCCAGGCACTCGACCGGTGGACGCGCGGCGTCACGTCGGTGTCGCGCCCCAAGCTCACGGTGCAGCTCGATGCCCCCGGCGAGGCCGGGGTGTGGCTGGTCTCGGTCCTGGCGGCCACCGGTGGCAGCCGGCCGGTCCCGATCGACAGGGCCCTGCGGCAGGAGCGCGGCGGCCGCACGCTCACCGCCGAGTGGGAGCGGCTGGGCAGAGCCTTCCCGCCCATCGGGAGGTCGACCGGGCCTCGGCGCGGTCAGCTGGCCCTGAGCCAGGACCAGGCCTGGGAGCTGATGACGACGACCGGTCCAACGCTCGCCGCCGTCGGGTTCGACGTCCGCGTGCCGACGATGTCGCGCCGCAAGGCGACACCGATGCTCAGGCTCTTCGCCGAGTCGTCGGACACCGTGGTCGGCGCCCACCAGCTGAGCAACGTGGCGTGGTCCGTGCTGTTCGACGACGTCGAGCTCTCGGCGGCTGACGTCGCCCGGCTCGCCAAGCAGGCGCGCCCCCTGGTCCGGTCGCGCCACGGCTGGGTCGAGGTCGATCGGGTCGACCTCGAGCAGGCGGCCGCCGCGCTCGCCGAGCGCGCCGAGGACCGTCAGCTCACCGGCGCCGAGATCCTCCGGCACAGTCTTGGCCTCGACGGCGCCCAGCTCCGCGTCGACTTCAGGGGCCACAGCTGGGCGACCGACATCCTGGAGCGTGCGGCCGAGGTATCGACGTCGCTGGTCACGCGACCGGCGGGGTTCACCGGCGAGCTGCGGACCTATCAGGCCGAGGCTCTGGCGTGGATCGGGTTCCTCGAGCGCGCCGACCTCGGCGGGTGCCTCGCCCTCGACATGGGTCTCGGAAAGACCCCGACGGTGCTCGCCCACCTCGCCGGTGCCGCGGCGTCAGGACCAGCGCTCGTGATCGCTCCCGCGGCTGTCGTCGGCAACTGGGCGGCCGAGGCGGCGCGCTTCGTACCGGGACTGCGCGTCGTCGTCCACCACGGGACGTCGCGCGCGACCGCTGCTGCACTGGCGGCGGAGATCGCTGCGGCCGATGTCGTCATCACCACGTACGCCACCGCGGTCCGAGACATCGACGCGCTCGCCGCGTCGAGCTGGGCAACCTGTGTGCTGGACGAAGCACAGGCGATCAAGAACCCGGCGAGCGAGACGGCCCAGCAGCTGCGGCGCATCCCGTCGCGCATGCGACTCGCCCTCACCGGTACCCCGATCGAGAACGGCCTCGGCGACCTGTGGGCGATCTTGGACTTCACCAACCCCGGCCTCGTCGGCGCCCGTCCCGCGTTCGTCGCCCAGATGGCCGGCGACGCCGAGAGCGCGCTGCGAGCACTGAACGGGCTCCTCGTGTTCCGCCGCACGAAGCAGGAGCCGGAGGTCGCCGCCGAACTCCCCGACAAGATCGACGAGCTCGATCATTGCACGATGACGGCCGAACAGATCGGGCTTTACCAGGCTGTGCTCGACGAACTCGTCGCTGACGTGGTCGACGTCAACGCCGGCGGCGAGCACAAGAAGGGAGCCATCCTGGCGGCGATCACCGCGCTCAAGCAGATCTGCAACCACCCGGCCGCCTACCGCGATGACGATCAGCCCCTCGCCCGGCGGTCCGGCAAGCTCGCCCGGCTGGAGGAGATCGTCGAGGCGGTGTTCGCCGCCGGCGAGCGCATGCTGGTGTTCACGCACTTTGCCACGTGGGGGCGACGCCTCGCTGACCACCTCAGCGAGATCACCCGGAGACCGGTCGCCTGCTACGACGGCAGCCTGGCACGTGGCGCCCGCGACCGCATCGTCACCGAGTTCCAGCAGGGCTCCGGACCTGGCGCGCTGGTGCTCTCGTTGAAGGCCGGCGGCACGGGGCTGAACCTCACGGCCGCCAACCACGTCGTGCTGTACGACCGATGGTGGAACCCGGCCGTCGAAGATCAAGCCCGCGACCGTGCCTGGCGGATCGGACAGCAACGCAGCGTCATCTCGCACCGCCTCGTCTGCCCCGGCACCATCGACGAGCGCGTCGAGGAGGTCGTTGCCGGCAAGCGCCACATCGCCCAACTCGTCCTGCCCCGCTCCAGCTCGATCGCCGACCTCGACATCGATCAACTCCGCCACGCCCTCGGGCTGCAGCCCGACGAACTGCTCACGGACGATTCGTCATGAACCAACCGGCCAAGAAGGGTCGACCCACCCGCCGCACCACGGCGCGTCGACCGACCAGACCCTTCGACCCCTGGCTGGAACCCGCGCCGCTGCCCGACGTCGAATTGATGCCGCCCCCCGACAACGTTGCCGCCCTGCTGCAGTCGCTCGGCGACCCCCCACTCGCCGGAGCCGGACCACTGGCAAGCTACTTCTCCGCAGTCGTCGAACGGGCAGCCTCAGTCGCAACCGCACTCGCCCTCAGCGCCGAACTGCCCGCGGCGCCTCCCGACAACAAGACGTCCGAACCAACCGGCTGACCACCCGCACAGACTGACAGGCTGTTCGGCCGAGGCGCCCGATCGCCTTTGCGTCGCCTGTTCGTATGTCCGGATAACCCGCCAACCGCCCTCTAACCCACCTCTAACCCCGTTAACACGGTGTCCGAGATCGCCGGGTTGCTGCGAGCGAGTGGGCGGTTGCCGCGCGGCGCGCGGCCGATCGTTGCGGCCACGTTGGCCACGCACAAGAGTGGCGGGATGCAGACGCGCACCGAAGAGATCACGACGCCGAGCGGCCCGATAGGCGTCCATATCGTGCGGCCCGATGGCGAGAGCCCATTCCCGGTCATCGTGTTCTTCCATCACGGCCCCGGGCTTGATGAGGGCTCGAAGCAGACGATGGCCCGCATCGCTGAGTGGGGCTATTACGTGGTCACGCACGACCGCTACCACCGAGCCGAGCCGTGGTACACGATGCAAAGCCGCAACGACGACGAGATCAAGAAGATGTTCGGCTTGGTGCTGGGCACGACGGAGGAGCAAGTCGCCGAGGATCTCGCCGCCTTGCTTGCCTGGCTGCCGTCGGACCCGGCCGCCCGGGGCGGCGCGATGGGCTGTATCGGCTACTGCATCGGTGCGCGGTCGGTGCTGTGCACCCTGCGCGACCGTGGTGGGCAATTTCGGGCCGGGGTTGGCCTGCACCCGTCGTTCTGCACCACCGACGACAGCGACTCGCCGCATCTCGCCTTGCCGTCCTACACCGGGTCGTTGTACATCGGGTTCGGCTCGGCCGACACCATGCAGCCCGCATCTGCCAATACGGCGCTCATCGAGGCGGCCAACGCCTTGGCCAAGGGCGAGGCCGAGATCCACGACGGCGCCGACCACGGGTTCGGCGTGTACGGCCCCGGCCACCACGAAGCCGCAGCAACGCGATCCTACGAGCGGGCCAAGGTCATGTTCGACCGCGAGCTCAAGGGTTAACCGGCACGAAGCGTCAGACGGCCGGCGCCAGCGTCGAACCACCTGAACACGCAGACACGCTCCACCGCCCGCCAGCTCCTCGCGGCTGACGGAGACGCCTCGTGCGGCGAGTTCGTCCAGGATGACCGCCCGGTGACTGGTCCAGAAATAGACCGGTGGCTGAAGCTCGGAGGGAACCCAACTCCGGACGTTCCCGGCATCCTGCCGCGCACCGGGAACACCGCCGCGACCTCCGAAGGGCCGGCGTCAAAGGCCTTGACCCCAATCAGTCTGGCGAGAACCGCCGGACGGACGCGCAGTGAGATGCCGACACCCTCGAGCTGCAGTACCGCCAGCGGCCTGGTGGCGCTCGCTCGGCCCATCCACGCCGGCATGTCGGCTCCGCCGACCCACTTCGTCACAGGCCGACCCACCGCAGACCTCGTCGAGACGGGCCCCAAGACCTGCCCCGTTGGTCTCGGCGGGCGCTTCTTCGATGACCGCCAACGCCCACGGCGATCGCGTCGACGTTCACGATTACCGCCATCGCCGGCGCGACCAGCCACGCCCACGACCCCGTCGCCACCGCGAGCACGAGCCCGCCAACGACGACGACCGCCGCAACCCCGCCACCGAAAATACGACTACTCGGCACCCTCAGGCTCCGATCCTGACGACGTTCGATCACGATGAGTACGTGTTCGAGGCCATCCGGGCGGGGGCGTTTGGCTTCCTGCTCAAGGACACGCTCCCCGACGAGCTCCTCGCCGCCGTCCGGCTCGTCGCCGGCGGGCAGGCGCTGCTGGCGCTGACCCGGCGGCTGCTCGAGGAGTTCGCCCGGCGCCCGCCGGACGGGACCGTCGTCGCGCCCGACTGGCTCGCGACGTTGACCGCTCGGGAGATCGAGGTGCTCGTTGCCGTGGCCCTGGTTCTCCTTGACGCCACCGCGAGCTCACGATCACCTCGCGCTGACCCGGTAGCCGTGATGGTCAGGGAGGTTGGATGTCGAATCGGGAGGTCCGGCGCGACGTCGAAGCGCGAACAGTATCTCGGGGCGAGGAATGCGGCGGCCTGGGTCGGACCCTGGACGAAGTCAGGACGGCGGATGCCTACGTCTTGATGGAGGTCATCCACGACCGGCCCGACGCCGAGGCCGCGTCCATCTTGGACGCCATCGGTCGCGCTGCGTCACCCGGTGCGCGGGTGCTGATCGTCGAGAACGTCCTCGATGACGCCCAGCCCGATCCACGGGGTTACAGCCTCGACGTGATCATGCTGGCGGTCACCGGTGGACGCGAGCGAACCGGCAGGCAGCTCGGCGGGCTCCTGGAGGGGGCCGGCTTCGCCAACAGCACCGCCACCGCAACATCAGGGCCGATGCGGATTGTCGAGGCGATGGCCCCGTAATCAAGACGCCGCCGACGCGTGGCCTCACGCTCGACGCGGTTGTCGGACATCCCCCGACGCTGGCGGACCCGACCACGCGCGCTCGTCCGTCAAGTAAGTGCTGCGTTCAAGCGACCGGCTTCCAGCCGTGCGCTTGACGAACCGCTGCGACCTCAGGCGACGACCGATCGTATCCGGCTGCGAATGCCTCGCTGAGGTCTTCCATGAAGTGTTCGAAACCGCTCGGGTTCGAGATGGCAAGGAAACGGATCGGCGGCTCCGACGCCAGCGTGATCGAATGGGCGACATCTTTGGGCATGAAGACGAAACCGCCAGGCCCGACGGAAAGTTCGTCATCCCCCACCTGCACAGTCACTTGTCCTTTAAGCACGTAGATCGCCTCGTCCTCATGAGAGTGGATGTGCGAAGGAATGTCGTAGGTGGCCTCGTACTCGCACAGCGTGTACGCGCCTGCCGTATCGGCTCCTACGGCCTTGAACCAAGTGTTCGGCACAGGGACACGGGTCGCGCGCCCGGAACCCGAATCGACAAGGAAGCCTCGTCCGTTCACCGTCATACATACCCCCTCTGCGACGCGCATAGTAGCACGGCCACGACTGGAGGATTTAGAACAGGCTCCCGACAGGATCGATTGCGTTCTTGCGAGGACGGTGATGGCTGGGTGGCAGTGCATCGGTCGGAGACGGTTGGCGCTGAGGTGGGCGATTCTGCTAACGATCGCGAGCCAGCAGATCGCCCGGGCGGGCTCGGCGTTGATCACCCATTGATGGCAGGAAACGCATCGATCGACGGTAGTGGCGCTCGCCAGATGCCGACGCCTTTGCCCGCCCGGGACGTGACGTCGGGGACCGGATGGTCGACACGGACGGCATGCGGAACGCGCGAGGACGAGGTATCCGTGTATGGCGGGGATAATGCGCGACAGCCGCGTCCTCGAACGCCGGCGACCGCGCGCGACGTGTGTGTCGGCGGATGTCAGGCGGTGCCGTTCTCGCCGGCTTCGCTGTCGGCCGAATGGTGCTCTTGGCGGGGTTTGCGACCCGGCTGCGGGGTCTCGGCGGCGTCGGGCGACAGCTCTTCGCCATGGTCCAGCTTCTCCTCCTGGACCTTCTTGTCGTGGGCAACATTTCGCGGGTCAGGCATGTGCTTCCTCGTTCGATCGACGTGGCGGCTCAGACCGAGACGGCATTCGGTGACATCGGTTCGGGTGGGTCGGGCACCTCGGGTGCCGGCGGATCGGCCGGTACAACGGGTTCGGGGAGGTCGGGATCGGGCACGATCGGTGCCGGCCCGGGATCAGGGTCAGGCACGACGGGCGGCGGCAGGGTCGGATCACTCATCGATGATCGCTTACCCAAAGCCCGACGATGCGCACCGTGACGACGAGCGTTCATCCGCAACACGACGGCCGTTGCCTGGCGGTGCGGGTCGGCATCGTCCTGGTACGGGCGCGGCGTCCCCGCGATCGTCGCGCTGCGAGACGGGTCCATCCGCACGAGATTCACCGGCGTCATCGACGCGAAACCCGTCATCCACCGCCGGCTCCTCGCCACCGTCACAGGCACGCCATCAAGCAAGATGACGACAGCGGACGCCATGTCGGCGCGACGCCGTTGATGTCGCTCCACGTCGTGGGTGAAGCCACCGATAACCGCGCCCGATACCACGCAGCAACCGTGTCCTCGATCGCCGGTCTGCAGTCGTTCGGGTGCGAGGGCGCTACGACCCGCCGGCGTTCCGTGAGTCCCGACGTGCTCGAATGAACGCCACGGTCGCAGTCGCGAGTCCCACGGCTCCGACTACGTAGACGAGCGCCTCCAGGAGGGTGATCCCGGGGTCGGAGACGTCGTGATCCGTCCAGCCCGTCGGCTCTGTCATACGCACAGCTTGCCTGCTACGCGTACCTCCGCTGGTCTGAGGGTGGTGTCCTACAACGACGTCCGGTAATCGCGTCGGCCCGCGTCCGGGATCGCCGGCAGCTGCTACTCGGACGCACGCCGGGCGGACTCGTCGCGCACGGACGGGTTCTTGCTTGGAGCATCATGGCGGCATGCGAGGGCTTCGTCGGTGAGGGTCCAGGAGGGCGGTCCGCTTGCGCCTCGCCAGGCTCAGGCTCGCGTCCGGGGCGGCCGGCCGATCGCTACCGAGGAACTCGTGATAGGGGAATGGAGCCTGACGGCCGCGGCGTGGACGGACCGCCACCGCCACGAGGAGACGAACTGGGTCCTCGAGGGCGAGCTGCACGTGACCTGTGATGGCCGGACCGCGATCATCCTGCCCGGTCACG
>JBPCJW010000122.1:0-10262 GCA_051004915.1 Ilumatobacteraceae bacterium | reverse complement strand
CTTTTTTCTCCTGGTTTTTTTCCCCGGGTCGGGTTGGGCGTGGTTGGTTTTTGTCAATCGCCACCGCCCCACGGCGCCGCTTCGGCGCCCATCAGGTCGGCCCCGACCGCAGTGGGCATGGATGGTTCCCGTTGAGCGTAAGCGAGACACGGCGCCGCTTCGGCGCCCATCAGGTTGGCCCCCCGACCGCAGTGGGCATGGATGGTTCCCGTCGAGCGTCAGTGAGACACGGTGCCGCTTCGGCGCCCATCAAGCCCGGTGCCGGGCGCGGGCGGACTGCTCGCGGCGGATGCGGGCGTCGGCTTGCTTCCTCTTGCGCGTCTCAAGGCGCTTGACCTTCAGCGCGTCGCGCTCGTCGGACTCCTCCGGTTGGCGGACGACGGGGGCCGGGCGGGCGGTCTCGACCGGCGGCAGGGCGACCAGATCGTCGCGCTTCAACAGGTCGCGGATGACGGGCGCCGCGCTGGCCTCACCGGCCACCGTCGACGCGAGCATCAGGCGGGTCACGCCGACCCCGTGACGCTCGACGATGCCGGGCAGCACGTCGTGCAACTGATCGGTGGTCGGGTTGTCGGAGTGCTCGCCGAGCTTGTCGATGCAGTCGGCGAGCGAGGCGTCGGTGAGGACGAGGGCCAGGCTCTCCATCGTGCCGTCGATGCGTCCCTTTGCGGCCGCAGCGCGGATCGCCTCCGGCGTCGCCATATCCCCGCCGGCCAGCCGCTCCACCGCTTCCCGGTGATCGTCGTCCATCGCGTCGACGAGCGCCTGCAGCTCGTCGTCGGTGGTCCCGCGCAGCGCCCGGTCGAGCAGGCCGAGCGACTGCAGCCGGGTCTTGGTCTGGTTCACGCGTGGCGACGCTACCGGTGGGACCGGGACCGCCGACCGCTGCCCGCCCGGTGTCCAGGGCCTCGTGGCACGGGGAGTACGGTGGGCCGATGGCCACCGTCACGCTTGATTCCGTCAACAAGGTGTACGAGAATGGGTTCCACGCCATCCACGACCTGGATCTCGACATCGAGGAGAGCGAGTTCCTCGTGCTCGTCGGTCCCTCCGGGTGCGGCAAGTCGACGGCGCTGCGGATGGTCGCCGGTCTCGAGTCGATCTCCAGCGGCGAGATGCGCATCGGCGACAAAGTGGTCAACGACGTCGAGCCGAAGGACCGGGACATCGCGATGGTGTTTCAGAACTACGCGCTGTACCCCCACATGTCCGTCTATGACAACATCGGCTTCGCCCTCAAGCTGGCCCGGGTGCCGAAGGACGAGATCGATACGCGTGTGCGCAAGGCGGCGTCGATCCTCGAGCTGGAGACCTACCTCGACCGCAAGCCCGGCCTGCTCTCGGGTGGCCAGCGCCAGCGGGTGGCGATGGGTCGGGCCATCGTCCGGCAACCCGCCGCGTTCCTCATGGACGAGCCGCTGTCCAACCTCGACGCCAAGCTGCGCGTACAGATGCGGGCGGAGATCGCCCGCCTGCAGCGCGACCTCGGCGTCACCACGATCTACGTCACCCACGACCAGGTCGAGGCAATGACCATGGGCGACCGCGTCGCCGTGCTCAAGGACGGGTTCTTGCAGCAGGTCGACACGCCGCAGAACCTGTACGACACACCGGTCAACGTGTTCGTGGGAGCGTTCATCGGCTCACCGTCGATGAACCTGTACGACGCCGAGCTCGCACTGTCGGGTGACGGCGGTACGGCGAAGATCGGATCGCAGACCGTCGCCCTTGCGCCAGAGTCGCTCTCCAGCCACCCGGCGCTGCGCAACTACGACGGACAGCGCGTCGTGCTCGGCATCCGGCCGGAGGACTTCGAGGACGCCGGCGTCGTGACGAACCCGGCGGACGACCGGCGCATCAGAGCCAGCGTCAAGCTCGTCGAGGCCCTCGGCTCGGAGTTGATGGTGCACATGGCGATCGACGCCAAGACCGTCGACTCCGGCGACCCCGACGCGCCGGAGGAGCTGCCCGGCGAGGGCTCGGCGAACCTGATCGCCCGCTTCAGCCCACGATCGCGCGTCCGGCTCGACGACGACATCGACGTCGTCGTGGCCAGCGAGCGCCTGCACTTCTTCGACGCCCAGAGCCACCAAGCGATCTGGAGCTGAGGAGCGGCTACACGCCTGGGCGGGGCTTCGATGTCGGGTCGAGGACGAGCTGGTCTCGCGTGTCCGTGACTGCGGACTCGAGGATCGAGACACCCGTCACCCGCAGGATGGCGAGCCCGAGGTTGTAGCTCTTCATCTGCGAAGACATCTCGGCCTCGTCGAGTTCGGTGATCTCTTCCAACAGCCGTCGTTGGTCCGCCTCAGGAACGCCTTCCATGAGGTTGATGCAGTAGGTCGGGAGCGAGACCATCGCCCTGTCGAAGTCGACGTCCTTGAAGTGGCGGCGCACATACTTGCTGCGCAGGCGCCCCTGCTTTCGGTTGACACCCAGATCGGCAGCGTTGAGGGCCATCGTGAGCAGGGTGCTCGGACCGATGTCGACGTCGGCATTGCCGACGCGCACCTTAAACAATGACGAGCGGAAGAGGGCCAGCGATCCGAAGCTGGCGACAAGGACTTGCACGACCGGCACGGTCGTGCCCGTGGCACCAAACGTCCAGGCAAACGTCCTGATGAGAAGCAGCGCCGTCGCCCCCGCCGCGGCATTGAGGCCGCTGTAGAGCCACGCGGCGAGCGACCTGGCGAGGTCAGACGGCCGGTCCCGATAGCGGGTCACGAGCTCGGCCAACCCGACCGCCGCCCCGACAGCAGCGCAGACGAGATATCCCCAGTTCCCGCCCATCGTCGCAGTGCGCCTCGTTCACATCGCTTCGGTCAGCTTCGCCAGTGCCTGCGTTGGCTCGACTCGATCGTCGCCGGTGACGAGGACGTATCCGAGCCCCTCGAGCTGGCGCAGGGAGTCCGTCACCTCGAGGCGGCCGAGGGCGACCTCGTCGACCAGGGTGTCGATCCGATTCGTCCCAGCGACGACCCGCTGGAGGATGGCCGTTGGCACCTCCGCCAAACCCAGCTTGCCGACAGCGTCCGAACTCGCCTTCAATCGTTTCGACTTGAGGAAGACCGAGAACGAACTGCCGCTCCCAGCTCGGTCCGCCGCGTCGCTCGAGGGGCCGTCGTGCCATCCGGATGCGGCAAGCGTGTCCCCGCCGGAACGCTGGCTGTAGTAGGGCGTTGCCAAAATCATCGTCCTCCGTGCCTCGCTCGAAGCCTCGATCGTAACGGACCGAGGCGGCCCGTCGGTGATGCCTGCATCAGGTAGTGCTGTCCCAGAGGCGGTCGTGCTCGAACCGGGCGAGGACGTGCCTGGCGAACAGCTCGGCCTCGGCCTGGTGCGGGTAGCCCGAGAGGATGAACGCCGTGACGCCGACGTCCTCGTAGGCGCGCAGCTTGGCGAGCACCTGGTCGGGGGCGCCGACGATCGCTGCGCCGGCACCGCTGCGGGCGCGTCCGACGCCGGTCCACAGGGCATCCTCGACGAACCCGTCGTCAGTCGCTGACTCGCGCAGCGCGGCCTGGCGCTGCACACCCACCGACGCCGCATCCAGCGACTTGCCGCGGATCTTGGCGCCCTCGGCGTCATCCAACCTCGACACCAGCCGCTGCGCCGCTGCTTTGGCCTCGGCCTCGGTCTCGCGCACGATGACGTGGGCGCGCAGCCCGTAGCCGAGCCGGCGGTCGTAGCCGGCGGCGCGCTCGCCCAGCTCGTCGACCGTGGCAGCCACCGATGCGATGGTGTCGGGCCACGTCAGGAACACGTCGGCGTGCTCGGCGGCGACGTCCTTGGCGTCGTCGGAGAACCCGCCGAAGTACATCGGTGGGCAGCGGCCCGACACGGTCCGGGCGCGCGGCGGGTCGAGGTGCAACTGCACGAACTCGCCCTCTGCGTCCAGCCGCTCACCGTCGAGCAACGTACGCAACGCGGCCATCCACTCGCGGGTCCGCTGGTAGCGGGGCGCCGACGCCAACTGCTCGCCGGGGAGGTCCGAGGAGATGATGTTGATCGTCAGGCGACCATTCGACATCTGGTCGATCGTCGCCAGCTGACGGGCCAGCTGGGGCACCCACAGCTCGCCCATCCGTACCGCCAGCAGCAGGTTGATCTGCTCCGTGTGGGTGGCGATGGCCGCGCCGAAGGCCGTGGCGTCGATGCCCAACTCGTAGCCCGACGGCAACAGTACGTTGTCGAAGCCGAGCCGATCGGCGGTCTGCACGATGTCCCGGCAGTGCGGCCACGAGCTGGCCAACGCTGGGTCGGGTTGGCCGAGGAACTCGTAGTCGTCGTCGCACAGTGCCCCGAACCACGCGACCTCCGTCATGGCAGCGCAACGCCCTCGGATGCCTGGATGACGGCGTAGACGTCGGCTCGGTCGAGGTGCACGTCGAGTGCGCCGAGCGCGGACTGGATGCGCTCGGGGCGCTGCGTGCCGATGATCGCGACCGGGCGCGCCGGGTGAGCGAGCGCGAAGGCGAACGCGACGGCGGCTCTATCGACACCCTCCCGTTCGGCGAGTCCGTCGAGCGTCGCCAGCAGCTCGGGCCGGATGCCGTCCCCGCTGACCAACCGACCGCCGGCCAGCGGGCTCCACACCAGTGGCACCACCCCGTCGCGCAGGCAGGCATCGAACGTGCCGTCACGCAACGGGTCGAGGTGGGCAGCGGAGTACTCCGGCTGGTTGGTGACCAACCGGAATGACAGGTGGGCCTGCAGGGCGGCGACCTGGGCCGGGGTGTGGTTGCTCACCCCGACCTCGCGGATCGTGCCCTCCGCTCGCAACGCAGCCAGGGTCTCGGCCACGTCGGCGGGATGCGTCAACAGGTCAGGGCGGTGGATCTGCCACAGGTCGATGACGTCGACACCGAGCCGGCCGAGCGACGCCTCGACCGCCCGCCGCAGGGCGCGAGGACTCGAGTCGTACGGCGTCGGAGGGACGATGCCGCCCTTCGTCGCGAGCACCATGCGGCCGCGCAAGGACGGCGCCGCCGCCAGCACGGCGCCGAGCAGCGCCTCGCACGAACCGAACCCCGTGCCGCCCCAGTCGAGCCCGTACACGTCGGCCGTGTCGACGAGGTTCAACCCGGCCTCGAGCGCCGTCTCGATCAGCTGCTGCGCGGCGACCGTGTCGTCACCGGTGAACCGCCACTGCCCAAGCGCCAGTGGCCCGACCGGGCCGAGCGAACCGAGCTGGCGTTGGCTGCCGTCGACGAGCGAGCTCATCCCGTGCGGTCGTGGTTCTCGCTAGCCCTTGACCGAGCCGGCGAGGATGCCGCGCACGAAGAAGCGCTGGAGGAGAAAGAACACGGCCAGCGGCACGGCGGCTTGCAGGAAGGCGCCGGCGGTCAAAAGGTGTTCCAATCGCCCGAACTCGCCGGCCTGTGACGCCAGCTTGACCGTCGCCGGCAGCGCGTTGGGGTTGGGGCCGACCATGACGAGGGCGATGAGGTAGTCGTTCCACGTCCACAGGAACTGGAAGATCGCGAACGCCGCGAGCACGGGGACCGACAACGGCAACACCAGCTTGTAGAAGATCTTGAAGTGGCTGGCCCCGTCGATCTTGGCCGCCTCGAACAGGTCTTTCGGGAGCGACGACATGTAGTTGTGCAGCAGGAAGATGGCGAACGGCATGCCGAAGGCGGTGTGGGTCAGCCAGACCGCGGTGGTCGTGCCCGCGAGGTCGAGGTCTGGCACCAGCGTGATCGTCTTGTCGAGCCATGGGATCGTCAGGTGGGCCCCACCGACGTACATCTGCAGCAGCGGGATCAGGGCCAGCTGCGTCGGGATCGCCAGCAGCGCAACGGTGCCGATGAACAGCGGCTCCCGCCCCTTGAAGTCCATCCACGCGAAGGCATAGGCGGCGAAGGCGGCGAAGGCGATCGGGATGATGGTCGCTGGCAGCGCGATGGCCAGCGAGTTGGCCAGACCAGACTTGATGTCCGTCTGCCCCGACGCCGAGAGCACCTGCTGGTAGTTGTCGAGCGTAAACCCGTCGCCCCAGTTGCCGGTGAACACGTTCCACCAGCCTGCGGCGCGCTGGTCGTCACGGGTGCGGAAGGAGTTGACGAGCAAGCCGAACGTCGGCACGGACCACACCATGACGAGCAGCCAGAGGACCCAGGTCGGGATGGAGCGCAAGAAGCGGTAGACGCCGCCACCCGGTCGCCCTCCGCTCGGGGCCGTCGGATCGACAATCGCTGTTGCCATAGTCGACCTCCTCAGACCGCGTTCTTCCGCATGCGGCGGATGTTGACGTACATGACAGGAAGGATGGAGACGAACAGCACGACGGCAAGGGCCGAACCGAGGCCGATGTTGGAGTTGCCGAAGGCGCGGGTGTACATCTCGTTGGCGATCACCTCGCTGCCGAAGTTGCCGTTGGTGGTGACCTTGACGATGTCGAACACCTTCATCACGGTGACGATCAGCGTCGTGACGACGACGCCGATCGTCGGCGCGATCTGCGGGACGGTGACTCGCCAGAACACCTGCGACTCGGTGGCTCCGTCGATCTTGGCCGCCTCGGTCAGCTCGGTGGGGACCGCCTTGATCGCCGCCGAGAGGATGACCATGGCGAAGCCGGTTTGGATCCAGATCAGGATGACCATCAGCCACATGTTGTTGTACGGCGGCTCCTGGACGAAGAGGACCGGGTTCTGTCGCACCTCGCCGTTGACCTCGATGAACCCGCCGATGCCCGGGCCGATGAAGCGGTAGATCAGGAAGGCGACGATGACCAGCAGCCCGAGCGAGATCCCGGCCATCGTCGCGGCGTTGGTGCGCACTCCGCGCCGGACCAGGGAGGCCAGCGCCAGTCCGATGACGGCGAGGACGGCGACGGCGATCCACTTGCCAGTGTCTGACGTGCTGACCTGGCCGAACCACACCCAGACGGCGTTGAGCACACCGGTCTGGTCCTGGCTGATGTCTCGTGCCTGGTAGACGAATCGCCAGATGATGCCGGCGCCGACGAACGAGATGGCCATCGGCAGGAAGATCAGGGACTTGGCCATGTCCTCGCCCCTGGACCGGTCGGCGAGCACGGCAACGGCAAGCCCGATGGCCGTCGACAGCCCGGTGACGACGATGACCCACCAGACGTTGTTGAAGATCGTGCCGCGGATCGAGGCGAGCAGGGCGATGGCGATCAAGAAGAACCCGATGCCGAGCGGGGCGACGGACGCCGCGCTGCGCTCGAATGGTTGGCGGGTCTTGCGGCCACCGTAGAGGCCGCCGAGCACGCCGAGCGCGACCAGCGCGATGGCGACGATCGTGATCCGGCTCGTGAAGACGTCCGTCCAACTGTCGAAGTTGACGGAGTTGGTGTTGGTGAAGATCGACTCGTAGTTCACCCACCCCACCGACTCCTCACCGGTGTTGTCGAAGAACGACAGGTAGATCGTGCGGATCAGCGGCACCACCAGCCCGACGGCGACGAAGAACATCGCCGGGAGGAGGAAGATCCACACCCGGGCCTTCTGCTCGATGCGCCGCCGCCCGGACAGCGTCGGCACGGCGGCCAGCCCGATCCGCAAACCGATGATCGTCGACGGGACCACCGTCGCCAGGAGAACACCCTGCAGGTTGCCGCGGCCGATGTTGCCGCCGCCCCACGCCCCGATCAGCCATCCGATCGCGACGCCCGTCAGCACGGTGAGGGGCAGGCTGGCGATGCGTCGGCGGGCCAGCTGGATGAGGCACAGGACGGCCACCGCGACGGCGACGCACACGACGAGCTTTCCCCAGGCGAACGAGGGGCGCACCGACTCGTCGAAGGCGAGGGCGAGCAGGACGCCGAACGCGGCGAACCCGACCACGGCCAACGGCATGCGAGCCAACTGCTGGCGGGGGGCGCTCAGCAGGAACATGACGAGTCCGAGGGCGGCGCCACCGAGGGCGGCCCACAGCCAGCCGTTGATGTCGAACGGTCCGAGGCCGAGCACGTTGACCCGGCTCTCGAACAGCGGCCGGAAGACGGCGTTGCTGTCGAGCACACCGAAGACGACCGCTCCGACGGCGACCCCGATGAAGGTGTTGAACAACGTCCAGTGGTCGTAGACCTGGTCGAACATCAGGTTGGCGCCGACGAACAACAGGGCCGTGAGGCCGACCGCGACGACGACCTTGATCAGCGTTGAGACCATCTCGCCTGGACCGACGAAGAAGCCGAGGAAGGCGAGCAGGGCGGCGAGGATGAGGAGCCGGAAGACGCTGCCGGCAGCCAGTCCTCCGCCGCGTCGAGCCTCCGCCGCGGCGTCTTGCCTCGCGACGGTCTTGGCGACCGGTTCGTCGGCTGCGGACGACTGCACGTCGCGATCGTCGGTGATGGCCATGCCCACCCCCTGTGGATGCCGGGGTGGCTGACGTGAGGCGAAGGCTGAGGGTGCTGGTGACAGGGTCACCGGCACCGTCAGCTCAGCGTCATGCGAACGGGTGAGCGGTCAGCTCGGCCAGGACGACTCGATGCCGTCGGCTGCCGCGGCCGCGTCCTTCTCCCCGTTGACCAGGGCGGTGGCCTCTCGCCAGAACGTCCCTGAGCCGACCTCGGCGGGCATCTGGTCGGAGGCGTCGAAGCCGGCCGGCTCACCGGTGGCGAGGACCTCGAGGAATCCCTGCTCCAGCGCGCTGTAGTTGTCCTGGTTGGCATTCTCGTTGGCCGAGAGGTAGCCGGACACGACGTCGCCACCGGGCTCGGCTTCGAGTCGGGCCAGCTGCGCGACCTGGCGGTTGTCGGCGTACTCCGGCGAGCCGTAGTACTCCATGACGGCCCACACCTCCGGCGCGTCGCGGAACGATGCCGCAGCGGTACCGGCGACGAGGATCGGCGCGCCCTCGTTCGACGGGAAGTAGAAGGTGTCGATGGCGCCTGGGCCGTCACCGAACTCCGTACCTGCCGGGAAGAACGAGGCGAAGAAGTTGGCCTGGCGGTGCATCATGCACTGGCCTTCGGTCAGCGACGGGCCGTTGTCACCGAACGGCGTGGCGGCGATCGAACCACCGGCCGCGTACACCGCGCCGTCGGCGGCCCACAGATCGGAGATCTGCGTCATGGCGTCGACGACCGGCGGGTCGTTGAACGGCACCTCGTGGGCGACCCACTGGTTGTAGTAGTCGAGGCCCTCGTTGCGCAGGACCAGCTCTTCGGTCCAGTCCGTGAACGGCCAACCGGTGGCCGGACCCGACTCGATGCCCACGCACAGCGGGGTGTCGCCGGCGGCGATCATCTCCTCGGTGAGGGCGAAGAAGTCGTCGAGCGTCTCGGGGACCTCGTAGCCCTTCTCGGCGAACGCCGCCGGGCTGTACCAGACCAGCGACTTGAGGTCCGACTTCACGGGCACGCCGAATTGCACGCCGTCGACCTGCCAGAACTCCATCCACGCGTCGCCCCAGTTCGCGTCGACGGAGGCGACCACGTCCTCCGGCACCGGGAACAGGTCGCCGCTGTCGGCAAACCCGGCGAGCTTGCCCGGCTGCGGGAAGATGGCGATGTCGGGCGCGTTGCCGCCGCTCACCTGGCTGTTGATCTGCTCTTCGAAGTCGCGGGCGCCGACGAACGTGACCGTCATGCTGTTCTCCTCGGCGAAGATGTTCAGCGCGTCCTGCATGGCGCCGGCCTCGACGTCGGAGCTCTCCGATCCGAACACGACGACCTCGGTGCCTTCCAGCGCGACGTCCCCGCCACCACTGCCGGTCGTGCCTTCGTCGGCGGTGGTGCCTTCGTCGGCGGTGGTGCCTTCGTCGGCGGTGGTGCCTTCGTCGGCGGTGGTGCCTTCGTCGGCGGTGGTGCCTTCGTCGGCGGTGGTGCCTTCGTCGGCGGTGGTCGTCCCGGCGTCTTCGCCAGCGGTCGTGCTCGAGTCTCCGCCCGAGCTACCGCCTTCGTCTTCGGTGCTGCACGACGCCGCGACGAACGCGAGCGCGACAGGTACAGCTGCCAGCTTCAGCCAGCGCTTCCTCATCGATTCCCCCTTACGGATCGCTCGGGTACCTCCCGAACTCTGCAAACGCTTTCAGATGCCCCCGCCCACGTCAAGCACAGCGCGGGTGGAACTGCGAACGACCAGCTCAGGGGTGTCGGTCACGGCTCCGTGGACGCCGCTCGCGCCCGCCAGGCGCCGCAGCAGCGCCCGTGCCGCCGCGGCGCCGTGCTCGACGACGCGTTGGCGCACGGTCGTCAACCCGACCACCTCCGCCAGGTCGTGATCGTCGACGCCGACGAGGGAGAGGTCGCCAGGAACGTCAAGGCCGAGCTGGCGGGCGGCGAT
>JBPCJW010000121.1:0-20018 GCA_051004915.1 Ilumatobacteraceae bacterium | reverse complement strand
GCCGACCTCGCGGAACCCGCCGGTCGGTGGTGCCGGGGGCGCTGGTAGCCTGGCTGCTCCCAGGCCGAGGGCAGTAGCTCAGTTGGAAGAGCATCGGTCTCCAAAACCGACGGTCGGGGGTTCGAGTCCCTCCTGCCCTGCCCCACCACGCCGATCACACCATGTCACTTGACGATCTGAACCGCGAACAGAAGCGGCACCTGCGGCGCACCGGCGCCCTCGACGAAAAGGGCGCGCCGAAGCGCGTCCAACGTCAGGTCCCGGTCAAGCGCGAGCGAGTCGGCCCGCGCCAGTACCTCGGCGAGGTGCGCGAGGAGATGCGCAAGGTCGCATGGCCGAAGCGCCCCGAGGTGGTTCGCTACTCGATCGTCGTCGTCGTGACGGTGGTCATCTACACGTCGCTGGTCGGCGGGTTGGACGGTCTGTTCGGTTTGCTCTCAGGATGGTTGTACGGATGAGTGACGAGTTGGAACGCACGAGCGCGGTGGACGTCGAGGACATCGAGACGCCCGACACCCTGGCGACAGGTGACGTCGAGGTGCTGGCCGAGGCCGATTCGCCGGTCGAGGCCGAGCTGGAGGTGGTGACGGAGGATGAACTGCTCGCCGAGCAGTCCGGCGACCACGAGCTTCCGGTCGATCCCGACGTCGACGCAGTCACGCTCGCCGAAGCGGGAGAATCGGACGGCGAGGACGGACCCGCCGGCACCGACGAACCAGTAGTCGACGTCGACGACCCGTGGACCCGGCCGGGCGAGTGGTTCGTCGTGCACACCCAGTCGGGTTACGAGAAGAAGGTCACCGCCAACCTCCACGCTCGCATCCAGAGCATGAACATGGAGGAGAAGATCTTCGAAGTCGTCATCCCCATGGAAGAGGTCGTCGAGTTCAAGGGCGGTCGCAAGCAGATCGTCCAGCGCAAGGTGTTCCCCGGCTACCTGCTCGTGCGCTGCCGGATGGACGACGAGTCCTGGTACTGCGTCCGCAACACCCCGGGCGTCACCGGGTTCGTCGGACAGAGCCGCCAAGGCCAGAAGCCGACACCGCTCGGTCGTCGCGAGGTGCGCACGTTCCTCGCCGCCAAGGGCGACGGCGCCGAGCAAGCGGCCCGTGCCAAGCCCCGCCTCGAGTACGGCGTGGGCGAGACCGTGCGGGTCAGGGAAGGCCCGTTCGCCGACTTCTCCGGTGAGATCGCCGAGATCAACGCCGATCACATGAAACTCAAGGTCCTGGTCAACATCTTCGGGCGCGAGACGCTCGTCGAGATGGACTTCAGCCAGGTCGCCAAGCTCTAGGAAGCACCACCCCCCATGGCCAAGAAGCGCGTCGCCGCACTCGTCAAGATCCAGATCCCGGCCGGCAAGGCCAGCCCCGCGCCGCCCGTCGGCACGGCGCTCGGCCCGCACGGCGTGGCGATCATGGATTTCGTCAAAGCCTACAACGCGGCCACTGAGTCGCAGGTCGGCACGATCGTGCCCGTCGAGATCACGGTGTTCGAGGACCGCACGTTCTCGTTCGTGCTGAAGACGCCACCGACGCCGGTGCTGCTGCGCGAGAAGGCCGGCCTGGAGAAGGCGGCATCCGAGCCCGGCAAGCAGCGGGTCGGCCGGGTCACCGAAGCCGACGTCGCCGAGATCGCCCAGATCAAGATGCCCGACCTCAACGCCTACGACCTGGAAGCCGCCAAGCAGCAGGTCCGTGGCACCGCCCGCTCCATGGGCATCGAGGTCCGTTGATGATGGCTCGCTCCGCTCGCTGGGTCGGCCTAGGCGGACCTGACCATTCACGCTCACTGCGGTAGGGGGCCGAAGCGCTGACGTGCTAGATCAAGCGTTCGTGCCGGGACCACCTCGCCCGGGCGACGTCAACCCAACAGAGGGAGGAACCAGATGTCCGGCAAGAAGCTGACCGACGCCCACAAGGGCTTCGACCGCGATCAGGTCTACAGCCCATCCGAGGCGCTCGGACTGGTCAAGCAGTTGGCCGCCGCCACGTTCGACGAGAGCGTCGACGTCGCTGTGCGCCTCGGCGTCGACCCGCGCAAGGCCGACCAGATGGTGCGCGGCACCGTCGGTCTGCCGGCCGGCACCGGCAAGGACGTCCGCGTCGCCGTGTTCGCCACGGGTGAAGCGGCCAACCAAGCGCGAGAGGCGGGCGCCGACATCGTCGGCTCCGACGATCTTGCGGCGCAGGTCGAGGCCGGCAAGTTCGACTTCGACGTGGCCATCGCCACGCCCGACATGATGCCGCTGGTCGGCCGCCTGGGCCGAGCCCTCGGCCCTCGAGGTCTGATGCCCAACCCCAAGACCGGCACCGTCACCACGGACGTGGCGCGGGCGGTCAGCGAGTTCAAGGGCGGCAAGGTCGAGTACCGCACCGATCGCTACGGCAACGTCCACGTCCCGCTCGGCAAGTCGAGCTTCGAGCCGTCGGCACTGGAGACGAACTTTCGCGCCGTGCTCGACGAGCTGAACCGGGCCAAGCCGGCCTCGGCCAAGGGCCGTTACCTGCGCAAGGTGACGGTTTCGTCGACGATGGGCCCCGGCGTGCGCGTCGACCTCAACCGCCTCAAGCCCGAAGCTGCGACGAACGCGTAGCAGCGGTCACTCGGCGAGGTCACTGAGAACAGCCATGGCGGCGTTGCGGCCGTTGAGGCCGATCACGCTGCCGGCGGGGTGGGTCGCTGCCCCGCACAAGTAGACGCCCGGGCCGGGGGATCGTGGGTGCAGCCGCCGCCACCACATCTGGTCGGGGGTGCACTCGCCCTGGAAGATGTGGCCGTCCGTGAGGCCGACGCGCTGCTCGATGTCCGGCGGTCCGAGCACCTCGATGTGTTCGACCACGTCGTCGATGTCGCAGTAGCGGCCGATCAGCCCGAGGATGCGCTGACCGATCTCGTCGCGCCGTTCGTCCCACGTGGCGTCGGCCAGCTCGTACGGCGCGTACTGCACGAACGCCGACATCGTGTGCTTGCCAGGCGGGGCGACCGACGGGTCGTAGGCGGACTGGAAGTACAGCTCGGCGAATCCCGGTGACGGGATGCCGCGGGTGCAGTCCTCGAACGCCCGCTGCGCGTCGTCCATCGGCAGGGCGATCGATACCGGCGCCCTGTTCGGCCAGTCGGCATCGGGGAGGGCGGTCCAGCGCGGCAACCGAGACAGCCCGCAGTTGAGCTTGACGACCGGGCTGGTGGTCCGCCACGACGACATGCGGGCGGCGAAACCGTCGTCGATCGCCGAGCCGAGGAGACAGGCGGTGACCTTCGGGTCGGCGTTCGACACGACGGCGCGGGCGTGGATGACCTCGCCGCCCTCTAGCACCACGCCTTCGCCCGGGCGGATCTCGGCCACCGCGACGCCGGAGGCGAGGGTCGCGCCGGCCTCGACGGCGGCCTCGGCGATGGCGAACGAGACGCGCCCCATCCCGCCCTCCACGTAGCCCCACGCCATCGGCACGTTTTCGAGCGTCCCCTGGAAGTGCATCAGCTTGATCGACGCCGTCCCTGGGCTGCGCGGTCCCGCCCACGCCCCGATGACACCTTGCCCGTAGAGCGCCTGCTCGAGGCGCGGGTCGTCGACGAAGCGGTCGATGACGTCGGCGATCGACGTCTCGAACAGCGCGTCGACGAGCTCGGGGTCGTGGTCGAGCAGTGCCCGCAGCTCGTCCTCGTCCGGCGAGTCGCCGACCCACGTGTCACGGCGCCCCTCGCGCAGCGCCCTGCGCATGCGATCGAAGAAGTGCTCGTACTCGAACTGTCCCTTGATGTCGGCGTCGGAGAACCCGTTCTCACGCATCCCGGCGGCCGTGCGCTCGTCGTCGAGGAACTGGGCGTACCACGTGCCGTCGTCGAACGGGCACCAGATCAGCGGCTCGGCGACGAACACGCGGTACCCGTGGCGGCGCAGCTCCAGCTCGTCGATCAGTCGCTGGTCGAGCAAGCCCACGACGTACGCACACGGGCTGACGGTGTAGCCGGGGTCGGTGAACGGCTGCTCGAGGGTGCACGCGCCGCCCAGCCGGTCGCGACGCTCGAGCACGAGCACCGATCGCCCGGCCTTGGCGAGGTACGCCGCGCAGGTCAACCCGTTGTGCCCGCCGCCGACGACGACGACGTCCCACGTCGTGCTCGCCAACTCGGAGACGGGAGCGGGGAGGCCGACCCTGCCCATCGACGACTGGATCGACTGGTGGATCGACTGATCGATCATTCGTGCAGCGCGGCGGCGAAGCGGTCGAGGTTCGCGGCGGCGCGGTCGATGTCGTCAGCGGTGTGCTGCACGGACACCGTCCACTGCTCCATCTTCCCCCACGGCGGGAGGAACACCCCGCCGTTGTGCTGGTACAGCCAGTGGGCGTGTCCGTACCGGGCGTCGTACCGGGTGAAGTCGCGGTAGTCGCGGATGCGCACCGGCGAGAAGACCACCGCCCCCTTGGCACCGTAGGCGCTGACGTAGCCAGGGAGGCGGTGGCGACCGAGGGTGTGGTGTGCCCGCGCCACCAGCTCGGAGCACAGCTCGTCGAGGTGGGCGTAGGCGGCCGGGGTGAGCACGTCCAGCAGCACGGCCTTGGCGACTGCCATGGTCAACGGGTTGCCGTTGAACGTACCGACCTGCTCGTACGTTCCGTCGGCGATGGCACCCATCACCTCGGTGGTGCCGCCGATCGCGCCGCACGGCACGCCGCCGCCGAGCGATTTGGCCAGACACACGATGTCGGGCACCACCCCGAACCGCTCGGTCGCCCCGCCCGGGGCGATCGTCAGACCCGTCTTCACCTCGTCGAACGTGAGCAGCGCCCCGTGCGCCTGGAGCAAAGTGGCCAGGCCGTCGAGGTAGCCCGGCGGTGGCGGGACCACACCAATGTTCATCATCACTGGTTCGATGACCATGCCGGCGATGCGGCCCGGGTGGGCGGCCAGCACCCGGCGCACCGCGGCCAGCTGGCCGAACGGCACGACGTGGGTGTGGGCGGCGACGGCAGCCGGGACGGCGCCGTGCTCGGGCACCGAGCGGGGGCGATCCGCGGGGCCGGCCTGGGCGAGGTCCGGATACACCGAGACCTGCACCGCGTCGTGGTGGCCGTGGTAGCTGCCCTCGACCTTGATGATGTCCGGACGTCCCGTGTACGCCCGCATCAAGTGGACGGCGGCCATCGTCGATTCGGTCCCGGAGTTGGTGAACCGCCACAGCGGCAGCCCGAACCGGCGCCCCAGCTCACGGGCGACGGGGATGATGTCGGGCACCGGCTGGGCGAAGTGCGTGCCGATGGCGACCCGATCGGTGACTGCGGCCACGATCGCCGGGTGGGCGTGACCGGCGATCATCGTGCCGAAGCCGCCGTGCAGGTCGACGTACTCGTTGCCGTCGACGTCCCAGACGTGGGAGCCGACCCCGCGCTCGAGGAACACGGGACACGGCGGCGCGTCCTGCCACGACGACGACACGCCGCCCGGCAGGTACGCCGAGGCCTCCACGTGCAACTCGTGTGATCGCGAGGTGCGGGCGATCAGCTCCGCTTCCTGCGCTGCGATCAGGTGGTCGAGGGCGTCCTCGACCGGGCTGGCGGTGTCCTGGTGGGCCAGGGCCATGAAAGTCCGAACCGTCCTTACTGACTGATGAGTCAGTCAGAGAAGATAGCACGGCCGGGCGATGCGCTACCGCGATCGCGCCCAGCCGCCCGACAGGTATGCCGTCGCAACGAGGCGGACGAACTGGGCGACGGCGTCCTCCTTGGTCGAGAACGGGCCTGGCCGGTAGCCGCGAGACGCCACGCCCCGCTGGACGCCCTCGCAGGCGGCCCAGTCCTGGCGGTTGGTGAGATCCCAAAACTCGACGGCGAACGACGGGTTGAAATCGGGATCCTCGAGCGCCTCCGGCGCGAACAGCCACTGGCACTCGACTGCGGTACGACTAGGCGTGATCGGCTCGATGCGATGGGTCATCACGTAGTCGGGGTGCAAGCTGACGAGCAGGTTCGGGATGAGGCCGAGGTAGTCGATGCGGCGGCGAGCGTCACCCCGCAGGCCGCGGAGGAGCTCGATCGGCGATTCGCCGGTCAGCGACATCGTGACGGCGTGCGGCATCAGATCCTGCCAGCCACCTGCCCACAACCCGTCGTGGCCGGCGGCGTTCTCGCCGCTCGTCGACGGGCTCACCGCGCACAGCTCCGGATGGATGTTCGGGCAGTGGAAGCACTCGTGGTAGTTCTCGACGATCAGCTTCCAGTTCGTCGCCAACTCGTAGGCGTGCGTCGCGCCGACCACGAGTCGCTCCGGCTCGTGGTCGGCCATGCGCTCCTCCAGCCCGGCGAAGAACTCACCGACCGGTGGCGCGTCGCCGCGGGCGTTGACCATCACCCAGCCGTGCCACTCCTCGACGGCGACCTGTTGCAGGCCGTGGCGTGAACGGTCGAAGTCGTGGGGCGCGTCGAACCGCGGCGTCGACAGCAGCGTGCCGTCGAGCGAGTATCGCCACCCGTGGTACGGGCAGTGGATCGACCGGTGCGTGCTCGTGCTTCCGCACGGCGCGAGCTCGTGGGCGCGGTGCTGGCAGACGTTGTAGAACCCGCGCAGTCGAGCGTCCTCTCCGCGCACCAGGAGCACGGTGTCGTCGCCGATGCCCATCGCCCGTCGTGTACCCGCACCGACGACGTCGGCCGATCGCCCGGCGCACACCCAGGCGTCGGCGAACAGGTGGGCCCGCTCCCAGTCCAGTACCGCCTGAGTGCGGTACGCCGCGGCGGGCAACATGCAGCCCGTGCCGGCCGGGTCGAGCACCGCGGCCAGCCCGGCCGCGTCGATCGGGGCAGGTTCTGACGAGGATGGGTCGCGCCCAGCGCGACCCATCCTCGTCCGAGTCGGGACTGGGAGCGCGACGGGGTCCGTCATGGGCGGCGACGGGGCCAGCGCAGGCGGCGGGTCAGGCGGCGGCGGCGCTCGTCGGCGAGGATGCGGCGCGTGCACAGCAGGGCCGGGATGCCGGTCACCCCGCCACCGCCGTGCGTCGCCGACGAGCACTGGTAGAGGCCGTCGACCGGCGTCGTGAAGTCGGCGTACCCCGGAGTGGGCCGCAGGTGGAACAGCTGGTCGGGCGACAGCTCACCGTGGAAGATGTTGCCACCGATCAGGCAGTACTCGTGCTCCATCTGCCACGGCCCGATGACCTGGCGGTGGATGACGCTCTGCTTGAAGTTCGGCGCCCGCGAGGTGCTCGGCATGGCCATGCTGCGCACCAACCCCGAGGCCGACGTCAACACCGAGGATGCCGATCGCATCGAAGCGGCGCTGGCGGACGTGTCCGAGCTGGCCGATCTCGTCAACGTCAAGGTCGGCACCGAGGCGTACACCATGCTGCCGGAGCAGCGGGCGTGGGTCCACCAGTGCTGGTCCGGCGACGTCGTCAACGCGCAGTACTACCTGCCGGAGGGCCAGTCGATCGAGGACATCGGCTATTGGAAGTCGCCGCAGGGAGTCATCGGCAGCGACGCCATCGCCGTGCTGCGCGACCATCGCCCTGGTGTTTGCGGTGTTGGCGCTGAAGTTGTTCCGCCGCGGTGCCGGCGGTTCGGCCGTCGAGGACTTCGCCCGCAAATCGGGATCTGCGCCCAGAAGCGTCGATGACACGATCCGCGCGCAGGTCCTAGCCGGCGGCACGGGCGAGCAGCTGGCCGACGACGTCGAGGTCGGCTCCTGGGTGGATGAAGGCCAGCCGCCCGGCGGGTCGTGCCTGCCAGGTGGTCGGTGCCACGAACGCCAGGCCGTCGGCGAGGGCTGCACTGGCCCAGCGGTCCCAGTCGCTGCGTGTCCAGCCGTCACGCTCGAACAGCACGACAGAGAGCTCGGGCTCCATGATCAACCGAAGTGGCGGGCCGATCTCCCTGACCATCGCCGCCGTGCGATGGGCGACCTCGACGCCGGCGCGCACGCCGTCGGCGAACGCGTCGGTGCCGTGAACGACGAGGGCGAACCACAGGGGCAGACCGCGTGCCCGGCGCGTGAGGTGGAAGGCGAGGTCGGACGGGTTGGTGTGCTCGTTCCCGAAGGCGTCGAGGTAGTCGGCGTGCTGGCGGTGCGTCGCCGCGGCGGCCGCCGGCCGGCGATAGAGGATCGCCGCGCAGTCGAGCGGCGCGAACAGCCATTTGTGCGGATCGACGACCAGGGAGTCGGCGTGCTCGATGCCGGCGAAGCGCTGGGCCAGCTCGGGAACGCACAGGGCGCCACCGCCATAGGCCGCGTCAACGTGCAGCCACCAGTCGCGCTCGGCGCACGCGTCGGCGATCGCGGCGAGGTCGTCGATGGCCCCCGTGTTGGTCGCGCCGGCGCTGGCAACGACAGCGCAGATCGGGGTGTCGTCGGCGTGTCGGCGCAGCGCCGGACCGGTCAGCCGGCCCCGCTCGTCTGGTTCGACCTCGACGACGACGAGGTCGAGCAACGCGGCGGCCCGACGCACTGAAGCGTGGGCCGATGGCGATGCGGCGATCGCCAAGCGGCCGGTGTCGCCATGGCGCCGCCGCCACTCGTCACGGGCGACCGCCAACCCGTTGAAGTTGCCGGCCGATCCACCGCTGACGAAGCACCCGGCGGTCGACGGCGGCAGGCCGGCGATGTTGGCGAGCCATGCCAGCGCAGCGTTCTCGGCGGCAACAGCCGCTCCCGCCTCCTGCCAGCTCTCGGCGCAGAACGACCACGCGCCGACCAACGCGTCGAACAGCGCGGCCGTCGTCGCCGGCGCGGCCTGGATGTAGGCGAAGAACGCCTCGTGGTCGAGCGCCACGTTGTTCGGCAGGAGGACGTCGTCGACGAGGGCCAGCGCGGCGTCGACCCCGATGCCGGCCGGCGTGACGGCCGCGAGGTCGGCAACGTCCAACGCCGACGGTGTGCGACCGAGCGGCGCCGGCGGTTGGAAGTGCTCGGCGATCCGCTGCGCCAGCTCGCCGGCCAGACGGGCGTGCTCAGACGACCACCCGTGCAGCTCCACCCCCGCAGCCTCGCACCGCTCCCGACTGCACCGGGTTCTGACGAAACTCCAGTATGGATTTCCATACCGATCGCGCCACGGAATCTTCGCAAGCGAACTGCTCGCGATTGTTTGGCGCGATTGACCTGGCTTTCCAGTTCGAAGTTTCGTCAGAACCCGACGGGTCGGGGTCAGGTGGGAGGACGCCACGTTCCGGCTGTCACCGACCGGGCCGGTGACGACGGCAGTCGAGCGGGAGTGCTACTGGCACCAGTCGGTGCCGCAGGAGCGACGCGACGCCGGCCTGTCGGCCGACGGCGTGCTGTCGACCGAGCACGAGTCGGGCGTCGCCCACGTCCACCAACTGCTGCTCGGCGTCCTGTGTGGCGCAACCGCCCCGAACGGGCCGAGCCGGACGGACGGTGCGACCTCCTAGCCTTGCTGCGGTGGCCGGTCCGACCCGCACCCGGATCCGGCCGGAGCTCCGGCGCCAGCAGATCCTCGAGGCGACCCACCGCGTGACGCTGGTCAGGGGGCTGCATGACGTGCGGATGACCGACGTGGCGAAGGAGCTCAACGTCAGCAGCGGGCTGATCCACTACCACTTCGCGACGCGGGACGAGCTGATCGAGGCGATGCTGCGCGACACGGCCGAGCGCGAGGTGGCAGCGGTGGAGGCCGCGTTGGCTCGCTCGTCCGGGCCCGAGGACAAGCTCGCCACGCTCGTCGAGATCTACCTGCCGTCCGTGCGGCGCGATGCGTCGTGGGTGATGTGGATCGACGCATGGGGTGAGGCGCTGCGGGACGCAACGGTGCGGCGGATCTCCGAGGAGCTGGACGCCGCATGGGTCGAGCTGATGACCGCAGTCATCGCCGAAGGACTTGCTGTCGGCGTGTTCCGCAGCGACGACCCGGCGGCGTCGGCGTGGCGGTTGTGCGCGATTCTCGACGGCCTCGGACTGCAGGTCGTCCTGCACCACGCCACGATGACCCGTGCCCAGATGCACGAGCATGTGCGGCGGGCGGCCAGCGTCGAGCTCGGTTACGCCCTGCCCACCTCGTGACCCCGCCGACGTAGCGGCCGCAACGACCGGTACGCTCTGCGACCGACAACAACACGGTTGCTCGCCGTAGACCGTTGGTCCCTCCGCCACTCGGCGGCGGGGTAATGGGGAATGCCCCGCCAACCGAGGTGCACGCCCCACTGACGTGGTGCTCGCTCCTTGCCGGGCGGCCACGGACAGCAGAGGAGGTGTGCACCAATGGACAACCCACCACGTGCCGAGAAGGTCGCCATCGTCGACGAGATCGCCGGCAAGCTGACCGGCGCCAAGGCCGTCTTCGTCACCGAGTATCGAGGGATGAACGTCGGCGCACTGGCCACCCTGCGCGGCTCGCTGCGCTCGACGGGCGCCGAGCACAAGGTGTACAAGAACACGCTCGCCCGCTTCGCCGCCGAGCAGGCCGGACTGGGCATCCTCACCGAGCTGCTGATCGGCCCGACGGCGCTGACGTTCGTCGGCGACGACTCGGTCGGCGCAGCCAAGGCGTTGCGCGATGCGACACGCACCAACCCGACGCTCGTGCTCAAGGGCGGATCGGTCGGCGATCAGCCGTTGACGGCGACCGACATCACGGCCCTCGCCGACCTGCCGTCGCGCGAGCAGCTGCTGGCGATGTTCGCCGGCGCCCTGCAGGCGCCGCTGGTCAAGACTGCCGGATTGCTGCAGGCCATGCCCCGCAACCTGGCCTACGGCCTCTCGGCGCTGATCGACCAGCGCTCGCCGGCCGAAGCGGCCTGACATCAACCCGCAAACCAATCTTGCCCAACCACACTGCGAAGGAATGAACTGACATGGCCACCAAGGAAGAGATCCTCGATTCGATCGGCGCCCTCACGGTGCTCGAGCTGAAGGACCTGCTCGACGCGTTCGAGGAGAAGTTCGGTGTCACTGCCGCTGCCCCCGTGGCAGTCGCCGCAGCACCCGGCGGCGGCGCGGCGGCCCCAGAGGTCGAGGAGCAGGACGAGTTCGACGTCATCCTCACCGGCGCCGGCGCGCAGAAGATCCAGGTCATCAAGGCGGTGCGTGAGCTGACCAGCCTCGGCCTGAAGGAGGCCAAGGACCTCGTCGACAGCGCGCCAAAGGCAGTCCTCGAGAAGGCCAACAAGGAAGCCGCCGAGGCCGCCAGGGCCAAGCTCGCCGACGCCGGCGCCTCCGTCGAGGTGAAATAGCAGGCGAGCAGTTCCGGAGCATCGCGAGGGTTGGAGGGATCCGCGGCGGGACCGCCAACCCTCGATTCCTTGACATCGACCTGGTGGATCTCTACCGTGTCAGCAACAAGTCCCGGTCCGGCCGTCTCTGCGCGGAGGCTGGTTGATTTCGTGCGCCCTTCGCCGCTAGCATGCTCGGTTGCCGTGCGTCTGCTGTTCCCAACCTCGTCAGAGGCTCAGCTTCAGCGCGCCTTCTCGCCCGCGACCCCCCAGGAGTGATCTGTGGCCGCTGCCTCCACGTCCCGTCAGCGCTATTCCTTCGCCAACCTGGTCGAGCCACTCGAGCTGCCCGACCTGATCGCGATCCAACGGGAGAGCTTCAACTGGTTCCTCGAAGAGGGGCTGGCCAACACCTTCCGGGACATCAGCCCGATCAAGGACTTCTCGGAGTCGCTGCAGCTGGAGCTGGAGTTCGACCCGACGGACGAAGACCTGCGGCCACCGCCCAAGTTCTCCGTCGAGGAGTGCAAAGAGAAGGACATGACCTACTCGGCGCCGGTCTTCGTGCGGGCCCGGTTCATGAACCGCAACACCGGCGAGATCAAGGAGCAGACGGTCTTCATGTGGGACTTCCCCATCCAGACAGAAAAGGGCACGTTCATCGTCAACGGCACCGAGCGGGTCGTCGTCAGCCAGCTCGTGCGGAGCCCCGGTGTCATCTTCGAACCGGGCGAGCGCTTCCGTCTGCGCAACCTCACCAAGCACCAGCTGGTCAAGGGCACGATCCACCCCTACCGCGGCGAGTGGATGGAGTTCGACGTCGAGCAGAAGCCCGGCAAGGACGTCACCGCCGGCACCCGTGTCGCCCGCAAGCGTCGACTCGGCATCTTCACGCTGCTGCGCGCCCTCGGCTACGACGAGGAGGGCGCCCCTGGGTTCCTCGACCGCTTCGTCGCCCACTTCGACTTCCTGCAGGGCCAGTGGGACAAGGAGCGCGACGTCGCGCCGACCCAGGACGAGGCGCTCGTCGAGATCTACAAGCGGGCCCGCCCGGGTGAGCCGCCGACGGTCGAGTCGGCCAAGGCCTACTTCCGCAACGCGTTCTTCGAGAGCCGCCGCTACGACCTCAGCCGGGTCGGCCGCTACAAGCTCAACCGCAAGCTCGGCGCCGAGGTCCACCGGCTCGGCGACCTGTTCGGTCTGTCCGACGAGCAGCTCGACCTGCCGGACGAGAACCAGAACGTGCTCAGCCGGTGCGAGGTGCTGGCCTCCGTCACCTACATGCTGCACCTCGTCAAGCAGGAGCCCGGCTACCGCTTGGACGATCAGGATCACTTCGCCAACCGGCGCATCCGGTCGGTCGGCGAGCTGATCCAGAACCAGGTCCGCATCGGCCTGTCGCGCATGGAGCGCGTCGTGCGCGAGCGGATGACGACCCAGGACGTCGAGGCGATCACCCCGCAGACGCTGATCAACATCCGTCCCGTCGTGGCGGCGATCAAGGAGTTCTTCGGCACGTCACAGCTGTCGCAGTTCATGGACCAGGTCAACCCGCTGTCTGGCCTCACCCACCGCCGCCGCCTGTCGGCGCTCGGACCGGGCGGCCTGTCCCGCGAGCGGGCCGGTTTCGAGGTGCGCGACGTGCACTTCAGCCACTACGGCCGGATGTGCCCGATCGAGACGCCGGAGGGTCCGAACATCGGCCTCATCGGTGGCCTCTCGACGTTCGCCCGGGTCAACGAGTTCGGCTTCATCGAGAGCCCGTACCGCAAGATCACCAACGGTCGGGTGTCCGGCGAGATCGTCTACATGGCCGCCGACGAGGAGGAGAACTACGTCGTCGCCCAGGCCAACACACCGATCAAGGCAGACGGTTCGTTCGTCGGCGAGCGGGTGCTCGTGCGCCGTTCACCGCAGGCGGCCAGCCTCGACGACCTCCGCAAGATGCTGGAGGCCGAGAGCTTCTTCGGTGCGACCACCGACATCGGCTACGTGCCGCCGTCAGAGGTCGACTACATGGACGTGTCTCCGAAGCAGATCGTCTCGGTCGGCACGGCACTGATCCCGTTCCTCGAGCACGACGACGCCAACCGCGCCCTGATGGGCGCCAACATGCAGAAACAGGCGGTCCCGCTCGTGCGGGCCGAGGCGCCGTACATCGGCACCGGCATCGAGGACCGTGCGGCCCGCGACGCCGGCGACCTGCTGCAGGCCACCGAGGACGGTGAGATCCTTGACGTCACCGGCGACTCGATCACGGTGCAGTACAAGACCGCCGGCCGCAAGGTGTACCGCCTCGCCAAGTTCCGTCGTTCCAACCAGGACACGTGCATCAACCAGCGTCCCCGCGTCGGTGAGGGCGACAAGGTGACCAAGGGGGCGATCCTCGCCGACGGCCCGTCGACCGACCACGGCGAGCTGGCGCTCGGCAAGAACCTGCTCGTCGCGCTGATGCCCTGGGAGGGATACAACTTCGAGGACGCGATCATCCTCTCCGAGCGGCTGGTCAAAGACGACGTCCTCACCTCGATCCACATCCACGAGCACGAAGTCGACGCCCGCGACACCAAGCTCGGGCCCGAAGAGATCACCCGGGACATCCCGAACCTCTCCGACGACATCCTCGCCGACCTCGACGATCGCGGGATCATCCGCGTCGGGGCCGAGGTCGATGCCGGAGACGTGCTCGTCGGCAAGGTCACGCCGAAGGGCGAGACGGAGCTGACACCGGAGGAGCGCCTGCTGAGGGCGATCTTCGGCGAGAAGGCACGCGAGGTGCGCGACACCTCGATGAAGGTGCCCCACGGCGAGTCCGGCAAGGTCATCGACGTCAAGGTGTTCAACCGCGACGAAGGCGACGAGCTGCCGCCCGGCGTCAACCAGCTGGTCCGCGTGTACGTCGCCCAGAAGCGCAAGATCTCAGTCGGCGACAAGCTCGCCGGGCGCCACGGCAACAAGGGAGTGATCTCCAAGATCCTGCCCATCGAAGACATGCCGTTCCTCGCCGACGGGACCGCCGTCGACATCATCCTCAACCCGCTCGGCGTGCCGAGCCGGATGAACGTCGGTCAGGTCCTCGAGGCGCACCTCGGCTACTGCGCCCGCTGGGGCTGGACCGACCCGTCCGATGGCCGCACGGTCGGCGATGCGCCGATCCGCGGCACCGAGTCGAAGACCCATCCGACCATGGCACCGGCCACGTTCGTCGCCACCCCCGTGTTCGACGGAGCCCACTGGGACGAGACGGAGGACGCCGGGGACCACCCGACGATCCAGCAGATCCTCGAGAACCTCAACCCCGAGTCGGTCGACGGCAAGCGGCTGATCGGTGCCGACGGCAAGACGATGCTGTACAACGGCCGCACCGGAGACCCGTACGACAACCGGATCACAGTCGGCTACATGTACATCCTCAAGCTGGCCCACCTGGTGGACGACAAGATCCACGCCCGCTCGACCGGGCCGTACTCGATGATCACCCAGCAGCCGCTCGGCGGCAAGGCGCAGTTCGGCGGCCAGCGCTTCGGTGAGATGGAGGTGTGGGCACTCGAGGCGTATGGCTCGGCTTACTGCCTGCAGGAGCTGCTGACGATCAAGTCAGACGACGTGCTCGGGCGCGTCAAGGTCTACGAGGCGATCGTCAAGGGCGACAACATCCCCGAGCCCGGGGTGCCCGAGAGCTTCAAGGTCCTGATGAAGGAGATGCAGGCGCTCTGCATCAACGTCGAGGTCCTGGCCGACGACGGCTCGGAGATCGAGATGCGCGAGCTCGACGAGGACGTCTTCCGGGCGGCCGAGGAGCTGGGCATCGACATCTCACGGCCCGAGCGGGGCAGCGACGACGACGACGACACCCGCCCGTCACGCCCGATGCGCGCGTACTAAGTGGCTCGCTTCGCTCGCTGGGCCGGCTGGAGCCGGCCTGACCATCCACGCTCACTGCGGTCGGGGACAGAAGCGGTCACCAGTCCGACCACGCAATTCACATCCACGACGACACGAGACGCGAAGCAAGTAGGGAACCCATGCTCGATGTGAACATGTTCGACCAGCTCAAGATCGGGCTGGCCACCGCCGACCAGATCCGCATCTGGTCACACGGCGAGGTGAAGAAGCCGGAGACGATCAACTACCGCACGTTGCGTCCGGAGAAGGACGGCCTCTTCTGCGAGAAGATCTTCGGGCCGACCCGCGACTGGGAGTGCTACTGCGGCAAGTACAAGCGGGTCCGCTTCAAGGGCATCATCTGCGAGCGCTGCGGCGTCGAGGTCACCCGTTCCAAGGTGCGCCGCGACCGCATGGGCCACATCCAGCTCGAGGCGCCTGTCGTGCACATCTGGTACCTGCGCGGCACCCGCTCGTGGCTTGCCTACCTCCTCGCCGGCATCGAGCCGAAGGAGGAGCTGAAGGCCAAACAGCTCGAGAAGGTCATCTACTTCGCCGCCAACCTCGTCACGTGGGTCGACTTCGACAAGCGCCACGAGGACGTGCAGAACCTCGAGAACGAGTACCTCGAGGAGCGCGACGCGATCCAGAAGGAGCTCGAGCTGGCGATCGACCGCCGGTACAAGGAGCTGGAAGCCGAGGCCGAGGCGATCGAGGCCGAGGGCGGCGACACCAAGAAGCTGCGCCGTGACGCCGACCGCGACATCGAGGCCCTGCGCGAGCGCTACGAGGTCGAGCTCGACCTCGTCGCCCGCACATGGGACGAGTTCAAGGATCTCCACTCCCGCAAGATCATCGACGACGAGATGCTGTGGCGCGAGCTGCGCGACAAGTACGGCGAGTACTTCGAGGGCGGCACCGGCGCCGATGCGATCAAGCAGCTGATCGATCGCATCGACTTCGACGAGGAGGAGATCAAGCTGCGCGACGCGATCGACCCGGGCCAGTCCGGGCGCAAGCCGCTCAGCGCGCAGCGCCGCCAGAAGGCGATCAAGCGCCTCAAGATCGTCGCTTCGTTCAACCGCCGCGACGACCACGGCCGGCGGATCAACGACCCCAAGGCGATGATCCTCGACGTCGTGCCGGTGATCCCGCCGGAGCTGCGCCCGATGGTCCAGCTCGACGGCGGCCGCTTCGCCACGTCGGACCTCAACGACCTGTACCGCCGCGTGATCAACCGCAACAACCGCCTCGGCCGGCTGCTCAGCCTCGGCGCGCCGGAGATCATCGTCAACAACGAGAAGCGGATGCTGCAGGAGGTCGTCGACGCGCTGTTCGACAACGGCCGTCGCGGTCGCCCCGTCACCGGGCCGGGCAACCGTCCGTTGAAGTCGCTGTCGGACATGTTGAAGGGCAAGCAGGGCCGGTTCCGCCAGAACCTGCTCGGCAAGCGCGTCGACTACTCCGGACGCTCGGTCATCGTCGCCGGTCCGACGCTCAGGCTGCACCAGTGCGGCCTGCCCAAGCTGATGGCCCTCGAGCTGTTCAAGCCGTTCGTCATGAAGCGGCTCGTCGACTTGGAGCTGGCCCAGAACATCAAGACCGCCAAGCGCATGGTCGAGCGCCGCAGGACCCAGGTGTGGGATGTGCTGGAGGACGTCATCAAGGAGCACCCAGTGCTCCTCAACCGGGCGCCGACGCTCCACCGCCTCGGCATCCAGGCCTTTGAGCCGGTGCTCGTCGAGGGCAAGGCGTTGCAGATCCACCCGCTCGTGTGCACGGCCTTCAACGCCGACTTCGACGGCGACCAGATGGCCATCCACGTGCCGCTGTCGGCCGAGGCCCAGGCCGAGGCTCGGGTGCTCATGCTGTCGGCCAACAACATCCTGTCCCCGGCGTCCGGTCGTCCGATCGTGACGCCGCAGCAAGACCTCGTCATCGGGGCCTACTACCTCACGGAGTCGACCCCGGGGGCCAAGGGCGAGGGCCGCATCTTCCGCCACCTGTGGGAGGCGCTGCGGGCCTACGACGAAGGCGCGCTCGGCCTCCACGCCGGCATCACCATGCGGCCACCGGGCAAGGAACCGTTCGAGACGACGGTCGGCCGTGTCCAGTTCGAGGACACGCTGCCCGAGGACTACACGGACCGCTTCGGCCACGTCACCGAGGTCGTCAAGAAGCGCGAGATGGGCGTCATCGTCGAGCGGCTGTCGGACAACTACTCGAAGGCGCTGATCGCCGCGTCGCTCGACGCGATCAAGAACCTCTGTTACCGCTTCGCGTCGCAGTCGGGCCTGACGGTGTCGATCGACGACGTCAAGACGCCGGCCAGCAAGCGGGCCATCCTCGATGGCTACGAGGCGCAGGCCGACAAGGTCGAGACGCAGTTCCGCCGCGGCATCATCACCGACGGAGAGCGTCGCCAGCAGGAGGTGCGCATCTGGACCGATGCCACCGCCGAGGTGCAGGCGGCGATGGAGAAGGAGTTCAAGGCGCAGCGCTTCAACCCGATCGACATGATGGTCGGGTCGGGAGCGCGCGGGAACATGACCCAGATGCGTCAGATCGCCGGCATGCGCGGGCTCGTTGCCAACCCACGTGGCGACATGATCCCCCGCCCGATCAAGAAGAACTTCCGTGAGGGCCTGGAGACCCTCGAGTACTTCATCGCCACGCCCGGTGCCCGCAAGGGTCTCGTCGACACCGCCCTGCGGACCGCCGACTCCGGGTACCTGACCCGGCGCCTCGTCGACGTGGCGCAGGAGCTGATCGTGCGCGAGGAGGACTGCGGCACCACGCTTGGTGTCTGGGTCGAGCACGTCGAGCCGGATACATCGGAGCGGCGCACGTACCTCGAGACCAAGTTGTTCGGGCGAGCGTTGCTCAACGACATGACGCTGGCCGATGGCACGGTGCTGACGCGCAACACGATCGTCGGCGACATCGAGCTGGCGCAGCTGCGCGACGACCCGGAGACCACTCGGGTGCGCGTGCGCTCGGTGCTGACCTGCGACGCCGACCTCGGCGTCTGCGCGAGGTGCTACGGGCGATCGCTGGCCACCGGCAAGTCGATCGAGCTCGGCGAGGCCGTCGGGGTCATCGCCGCCCAGTCGATCGGTGAGCCCGGCACGCAGCTGACGATGCGGACGTTCCACACGGGTGGTGTCGCCGGCAAGGACATCGCCGGCGGTCTGCCGCGCGTCGTCGAGCTGTTCGAGGCTCGCACGCCGCGTGGTGCCGCCCGCCTGGCGAAGGCGACGGGCGTGATCCGCATGGGCGAAGACGAGGGCAAGGGCATCCAGGTCACCGTGGCCGACGACGAGGGCGAGGAGCACGACGTGCTCCTGCCACTTGGCGCCCGCCCGATCGTCGGCGACGGCGCAGAGGTCAAGGCCGGCGACCCGATCACCGACGGCCCCTTCGATCCGAAGGAGCTGATGGAGATCAAGGGCATCCGGGAGACGCAGCTGTACCTCGTGGAGGAGGTCCAGCGGGTGTACCGCGACCAGGGCGTGTCGATCCACGACAAGCACATCGAGCTGATCGTCCGCCAGATGACTCGCCGGATCGGCGTGCAGGAACCGGGCGAGACCGACTTCTTGCCCGGCGAGCGGGTCGACGCCAAGGTGTTCCGCGACACCAACCGGCGAATGGTGGAAGAGCGCCATCGCCCAGCGGAGGGTCGCCCGGAGATCATGGGCATCACGAAGGCGTCGCTGGCCACGGAGTCGTGGCTGTCGGCGGCGTCGTTCCAGGAGACGACGCGAGTGCTCACCGAGGCGGCGATCGACGGCAAGGCCGACAACCTGATCGGGCTGAAGGAGAACATCATCATCGGCAAGCTGATCCCGGCCGGGACCGGCATGCTGCGGTACCGGGAGTTCGCCATCGACGCCCCCGACTACCAGCCGATGACGTTCTACTCGAGCGACGCCGAGGAGGATCCGGCCGCCTGGCTGTCCAGCCTCAGCGGCACGTACGACGCCGCCGAGCCGACGCCGGTCGCCGTCCCCGCCGAGGACTGAGCGCAGCGAAGTGCTCCATCGTGACGGACTGAGCGCAGCGAAGTCCTCCGTTCTGTCCGCCGCAACTGACCACTACGGTCGGTCGCGGCGGGCAGTTCGTCCCTTCTCGGCGACCAGCTCGAAGGATGCCCCGCACGCCCGGTAGGTCAGTGCCGCCCGTTCGTCGAGGGTGAGGATCGTCGCCCCGTGGTGGGCGGCGGTCAACGCGATCAGTCCGTCGTAGGTGGCGCCTCCCTGCACCCGTGCGGCGTGCAGCCGCCCAGGCAGCCCGTGAGTCATGCTGGCCTCGAGGCCGATCACCTCATCGACGAGCTCCGTCAGCGTCACAGCCGCAATGGCCGGCGCCATCCGGAAGGGCTCCGGCATGCGCGTCAGCACCGCATACGCCTCGATGATGCAGTGGCCGACGGCGATGATCGTTCCGGTCAACGCCTCGTTCGCCAACCGGTGCCGCACGTGCCACTCTCCGATGGCGGGGATCAACACGCTCGTGTCGGCGCAGATCAACGACGGATCGACTCCAACACCTCGCGCACCATCTCCGTCGTCAGCGGAGGCATCCGGCCGTCCGCGACGACGACTGGGCGACCGTTCCGAGTCACGATGCGCTTGGGTACGGGGGCGGGTGAGATGACGATCCGTCCGTCATCCAGGTCGACCTCCACGGCACCGCCGTCGACGAGGCCGAGGGCAGCTCGCATCGCCTTCGGGACGACGACCCGGCCCGCCTTGTCGATGGTCGTCATCATGGTAGGAGTCTACCACTGAGATGGTAGAGGCTTGGTGTGTGCATGCATGCTGGTAGCATGCATGCTGGTAGCTTGCATGCATGGCGTTGATCCAGATCCGAGACGTCCCGGAGGAGACCTACGAGACGATCCGCCGGCGGGCGCGGGCGGCCGGCCAGTCGATCCAGAAGTACATGCTGGCTCAAGTCGTCGAG
>JBPCJW010000120.1:0-4099 GCA_051004915.1 Ilumatobacteraceae bacterium | reverse complement strand
AGACCGGTGGCCACCTCGGCTCCAACCTCGGGGCCGTCGAGCTGACCGTCGCCCTGCACCGCGTCTTCGAGTCGCCGACCGACGCCATCCTGTGGGACACCGGCCACCAGGCCTACGTGCACAAGCTGGTCACCGGCCGGCAGAGCGGCTTCGCCGAGCTGCGCCAGCAGGGCGGGCTGTCCGGGTACCCGTCGCGCGAGGAGAGCCGGCACGACTACGTCGAGAACAGCCATGCCTCGACGATCCTCTCGTACGCCTACGGCATGGCCGTCGCGCGCGACGCCGGCCGTGACCCGCACCGCCACATCGTCGCCGTCATCGGCGACGGCGCGATGACCGGCGGCATGGCCTACGAGGCCCTCAACAACCTCGGCCATGGTGGGCGACGGGTCATCATCGTGCTCAACGACAACGGCCGCAGCTACGCCCCGACCGTCTCCAACGTCACCGCGCCGCGCGACGGCGGGGGCGGCGAGCCGTTCGCAGAGCACGAGACCCTGACCTCGCGCATCGGCGACAAGCTCTCGCACCTGCTGACGAACATCCGCCTCAACCCCGTCTACGTCCGCCGCCAGCGCAAGCTCGAGGGCTTCCTGCGCGACGTCCCGGTCGTCGGCACGCCGGCCGAGAAGGCCGTCGAGGCGTTCAAGGCGGCCGTGCGCGAGTTCCTCCAACCACCGTCGTTCTTCGAGTCGCTCGGCGTCCGCTACGTCGGCCCCGTCGACGGCCACGAGATCGGCGAGCTGGAGCACGCCTTGCGCAATGCCGTCGAGCTGTCGACCGAGGGTCCGATCGTGGTCCACGTGATGACACAGAAGGGACGCGGCTACCCGCCCGCCGAGGACGACGACGAGAAGCACCTCCACGACGCCCCCGTGTTCGACCCCTTGACCGGGCCGCCAAAGGCCGTGCCGACCGGCTACACCCAGGCCTTCGCCGACGCCATCATCAAGGAGGCCGAGGCCGATCCGCGCATCGTGGCGATCACCGCCGCGATGACGGGGCCGACCGGGCTGCTGCCCTTCCAGGACCGCTTCCCCGACCGTTGCTTCGACGTCGGCATCGCGGAGCAGCACGCCGTGACCGGTGCGGCCGGCATGGCGATGGGCGGTCTCCGTCCGATCGTCGCGATCTACTCGACGTTCCTCAACAGGGCATGGGATCAGGTCGTCTACGACGTCGCGCTGCACCGCCTGCCGGTGGTCTTTTGCATCGACCGCGCCGGCATCACCGGGCCGGACGGCCCGAGCCACCACGGCGTCCACGACATGGCGCTGCTGGCGCGAGTGCCCGGGATGCGCGTGCTCGCCCCGTCGAGCGCGCAGGAGCTGCAGCAGATGCTGCACGACGCGATGTCACTCGCCGACGAGGGTCCGGTCGCCATCCGCTACCCCCGCGGGCAGGCCCGCCAGGTGGCCGAGCACGACGTCGGCACCGGGCTGCGCGCCCGCCGGTCCCGCCAAGCCGCCGACCCGGCCGGCGCGGTGTGCCTGCTCGCCGTCGGCAAGCTCGTCGCCGCGGCCGAGAAGGCCGCCGATCGCCGACGCGACGCCGGCCTCGACACGACGGTCTGGGACGTGCGCTGCGTCGCCCCGCTCGACGACGAGATGCTCGCCGACGCGGCCCGCCACCGGGCCGTGGTCACGGTCGAGGACGGCATCCGCGACGGCGGCATCGGCATGGCCATCGCCGACCGGATCGGCGCGCTCGCTCCGGCCGTGCCCGTCGACGTGCTGGGCCTGCCGACCCAGTTCATCGCCCATGCCGAGCGGCCCGAGCAGGTCCTGTCCCGGGTCGGCCTCGACGCTGACGGCATCGAGGCCGCCGCCGCCCGCCGGGACTAGCGCCGTGCCATCGGCAGTCGAACTGTCGGTGCTCGACCTGTCGCTGGTCGGGGCGGGGGACACGTCCAGCTCGGCGCTGGCAGCCACCACCGAGCTGGCGCAGCGCGCCGACTCACTCGGCTACCGGCGGTTCTGGGTGGCCGAACACCACAACATGCCGATGGTCGCCAGCACCTCACCGGCCGTGCTGATCGCCCACTTGGCCGCCGCCACCACGTCAATCCGCGTCGGCTCGGGCGGGGTGATGCTGCCCAACCACCCGGCGCTCGTCGTCGCCGAGCAGTTCGCCATGCTCGAGGCGCTCCACCCGGGTCGCATCGACCTCGGGATCGGGCGGGCTCCGGGCACCGATCCGGCGACGGCGGCCGCGCTGCGCCGGTCGCCAGCGGCACTCGGTGCAGAGGAGTTCCCGCGCGACCTGATCGACGTGCTCGGTCTGCTCGGTGACCGGCGCGTGGAGCATGGCGCGTGGCAGCGGTTCCGAGCGACCCCCGCCGCCGCTTCCCACCCGAACGTGTTGCTGCTCGGTTCGAGCGGCTACTCCGCCCAGGTCGCCGGCCAGCTCGGACTCGGGTTCGCGTTCGCCCACCACTTCGACCTGCCCGGCGTCGTGGAGGCTGTCACCTGGTACCGCCAGGAGTTCCGTCCGTCGCCGGCGCTCGCCGAGCCGTGGACGATCGTCACGGCCGGCGTGCTGGCGGCGCAGGACGCCGAGGAGGCCGAGCACCTGGCCGGTCCGGCTCGGCTGGCCGTGATGGCCATCCGCACCGGACGCCCGGTCGCCCTGCTCACGCCCGACCAAGCCGCCGTCCACCCCGACCTGCCGATCGCCCGCCAGATGCCGTCCAACCGCCTCGTCGCAGACCCGGAACAGGTCGTGGCCGGTCTGCGCGAGCTGGCCGACCGGACCGGTGCCGACGAGCTGATGCTGTCGACGATGGCACATGGCCTGCCCGAGCGCGTGCGCACGCTCGAGCTCGTGCGCGCCGCCTGGTGAGGGCCGCACGGTGAGGGCTGCGGGATGACCGGCGGGGTGGACGAGGAGCTGGCGTTGGCGTTGGCGCTCGCGGACATCGCCGACGCCATCACGCTGCCGCCGTTCCAGCGGCGGCGATTCACCGTCGATCACAAAGCGGACGGCACCGAGGTGACAGAGCTCGATGTGGCGGCGGAACGAGCGATCGTCGAGCGCCTCGCCGCCACGCGGCCCGGCCACGCCGTGCTCGGCGAAGAGCTCGGCGTCGGCGGAGGCCGTGCAACGACCATGCAGTGGATCATCGACCCGATCGACGGCACGTCCGGCTACGCCCGTGGCATCCCGGTGTGGGCCACGCTGATCGCCTTGGCCGACGGCGACGACGTCGTGGTCGCCGTCGTCTCGGCACCCGCACTGCACCGGCGATGGTGGGCAGCGCGCGGTGCCGGCGCCTTCGTCGACGGACGACCCTGCCGCGTGTCCGACGTCGAGGCGCTGGCCGACGCGCAGGTCAGCGTGACGTTCAGTCGGGGATGGGAAGACCTCGGACTGACCTCGGCGCTCGTCGGCCTCGCCGCCGGCGCCAGGCGGGCGAGAGGCTTCGGTGATTTCTGGCAACACGTGCTGGTCGCCGAAGGAGCCCTCGACGTGGCTGTCGACGCCGTCGGGGTCGCCGCCCACGACATCGCCGCCGTCCGGCTGATCGTGGAGGAGGCGGGCGGGACGCTGACCGACCGTCACGGCGTCGCCACCCACCGATCGGGCACGGCGATCAGCACCAACGGCCACCTCCACGCCGAGGTCCTCCGCCGCCTCGCCGCTGGTTGAAGCGTTCTGTCCGCCGCAACCGACGGTTGGTTGCGGCGCAGGTCGGATTCAGGCGTCGGGTTGGTCGCCGACGACGGACACGAAGCTGACGCACGCGCCGGGGCCACCACCGAGGTTGTGGGTGAGTGCCTTGCGCTTGCCGGCGGCGATCGTGGCGATCTGGCGGTCACCGGCCTCGCCGCGCAGTTGCGTCCAGCACTCGAACAGCATGCGCAGGCCGGAGGCGCCGATCGGGTGGCCGAACGACTTGAGTCCGCCGTCGGGGTTGACGGGGAGCTCGCCATCGAGGTCGTACGTGCCGGCGAGAACCTCCTTCCAGGCGAAGCCGCGCTCGGCGAACCCGAGGTCCTCCATCAGCACCAGCTCGGTCGGCGTGAAGCAATCGTGGACCTCGGCCATCGCCAGCTCGGCGCGCGGATCCTCGATGCCGGCCTGACCGTAGGCGTCCTCG
>JBPCJW010000119.1:0-7711 GCA_051004915.1 Ilumatobacteraceae bacterium | reverse complement strand
TCGGGGTCGCTCGTGCTGCTCGAGGACGCCGACGGCAGGCGCTTCGCCCGCATCGAGAACCTCGCCACCGACCGAGGCCCGGACGTGTACGTGTACCTGTCGACGAACACCGTCGATGGCCCGGAGGAGGCGTTCGACGACGACTACGTCGATCTCGGTGCGCTGCAGGGCAACCTCGGCAACCAGAACTACGAGATCCCCGCCGGCACCGACCTCTCCCGCTATCGCAGCGTCGTGATCTGGTGCGACCGCTTCGACAGCGCCTTCGGCGCGGCGCCGCTGGGCTAGTGGCCTCGCTCGCTCGGACGACTCCGCTCGCGCCATGAGCGATCTGCGTCGTATGACCACTCATCGCTCATGGCGGTCGGGTGCGGTCGGTCGCGATCAGCGATCTGCGTCGTATGACCACGCATCGCTCATCGCTTCCCCGGGGCGGCGGGTCAGTCCCAGGCGGCGTCGACGTCGTAGGGGCGTTGGCGGGGTGGCGCCGCGTCGCGCTTCCAGGCCAGGAGGCGGCGACGGAAGTAGCACACCTCTTGGCCGTCCTGGTTGAAGCCCTTCGTCTCGACCGTGACGACGCCGCGGTCGGGCTTGGAGGACGACTCCTTGACGGCGAGGACGCGCGTCTCGGCGTGGATCGTGTCGCCGTGGAACGTCGGGAACTTGTGCTGCAGCGTCTCGACCTCCAAGTTGGCGATCGCCGCTCCGCTGACGTCGGGCACGCTCATCCCGAGGACGAGCGAGTACACGAGGTTGCCGACGACCACGTTGCGTCCCTGCACGCTCTGGCCGGCGTACCAGTCGTTCGTGTGCAACGGGTGGTGGTTCATCGTGATCATGCAGAACAGGTGGTCGTCGTACTCGGTGATCGTCTTGCCCGGCCAGTGCCGGTACACGTCGCCGACGACGAAGTCCTCGAGGTGGCGCCCGAACGGGCGCTCGTGTACGGTCATGCCGACACACTCGCCCACACGTGCCAAACGCGCCAACGCAGCAGCAGAGGTCAGCGGTCCGCCGGCTTCTCGGCCGTGTCGTCGGTCCTGCCCCCCGCCGTGTCGTCGCCCCCACCCCCGGGCGTGTCCTTGAGTGCGCCCTCGGCCGTGTCGTCCTCGTCGGCGACGAGCGTGTCGCCCGACTCGGTAGGGTGCAGCCGAGGCCAGTGGCGCAGGGCGAAGTCGATGCGCCGCTCGCTCTCGTCGTTCTCGCGCTGGGCGATGTCGCGCAGCCGGTCGAGGCGCTCCCGCCGCTCGATCGACCACGGCCCGACGCGCAGGGATGCATAGATCAGTCCGCCGAACAGGATCGGGAACCAGAACTGGGCCAGACGGTAGGCGGCCACGCCGAGCGTCGCCGTCTGGTTGCTGAGCCCGAAGCCGACCAGCGTCGGGATGTAGATGCCCTCCACGATCCCCAGACCGCCGGGCGTGATCGGGATGACGGCGGCCACGTTGGCCAGTCCGAAGGCCACGAGCAGCGCGTCGATGTCGAGCGTGCCACCGAACGCCCACACGAAGACCCACAGCGAGGCGGCATCGAGTAGCCAGTTCAGCGATGCCCACAGCACGACCCGCTTGAGCAACTGGCGGTCGGCCACCAGATCCTCCAGCCGCGTGCCGACCTGGCGCAGGGCCGCCGCGGCCCGGTCACCGTCGAAGTGGAACCTGCGGGCCAGGAAGCGCAGGAACGTTTCGGCCCGGCCCTGGCCGTGCTGCAGGCCGACGACGAGCAGGGCGACGATCGCCATCATGCCCAGGCCGACCAGCGCCACGGACGCGTACAGCGGGTTGACACCACGGATCGGGATCGACACCAGGAGCGACAGCCAGAAGATGAGGTTGAGCACGACCGCCGAGCCGAGGCCGGCAGTGGCCAGCGCGAAGCCGGCGTCGGGACCGCTGACGCCCGACAGGGTGAGCAGGCGGTAGCCGAGCGCCGAGCCGGCGGCACTGCCACCGGGCACGATGTTGCCGAGTGCCTTGGTGCTCATCTGGATGCGGAACATCCGCATGGGCGAGATCTGCTTGCCGGCCTCGCCGAGCGCCGATCTGGTCAGCAGCGCGTAGCAGAACCAGCAGACGAGTTGCAGCCCGACACCCAGGAAGAGGTAGATCGGGCGGACCTGGTTGAGGTCGGTCAGCGCATCGCGCAGGCCGGGGATCAGCGGGATGACGAGGAAGTAGACGACTGCCGCCATCAGGAGGACCTTGATCGTCAGACGGACCGGGCGGATCCGCTTGCGGCGCACCGGGTGCGGCCGGTCGCGCGGGATCGGCGGCAGTTCGCCCGTCTCCGGCGAGCCGGCGAGGACGGGCTGCGCCTGCGGCCCGTTGTCGGTCACGGGTCAATGATGGCCGCCCGCGCCGCCGAGCCGCGGCAAGCACCCGTTTCCGACGAAGTTTCGATGTCGAATTCGACATCGATCGCGCCACAGAACCAGTCAGATGATTGCGATGATCCGGCGCAGGCGCTTGACGAGGCGGTCGCGTACGGCGGCGTCGGTCTTGCCGAGGTGGACGAGCACGGCCTCGTGCTCCGGGAGCACCACGATGTACTGCCCCTCGTACCCGTGGGCAGCCACGGATCCCGGCTGGTCCGGCCACGTCCACCAGTGGCGGCCGTAGCCGAAGCCGCTCTCGGGGTCGTGGGCGATCGTCGTCCTCGCGTGATCGAGCCATCCCGCAGGGAGCACACGCCGCTCGCCGACCACGCCGTCCAGGCGGTAGAGCTCACCGAACCGGGCGAACTGGCGGGCCGGTGCGTGCACGTACGACGAACCGACCCACGTGCCGGCGGCGTCGAACGACGGGTCGGCGTCGAACATGCCGGCCGGGCCGAACAGGCGCTGATCGAGGAACGCCCGCATCCCCGCCTCGCCCCCACCGATCACGTCACCAACAATGCGACACAGGATGTTCGTCGTTCCCGACGAGTAGTTCCACACCGTCCCGGGCGGGTGGTCGAGCGGGAGTGCAGCGGCGTAGGCGGCGTGATCGGCGACGCCGGCACCGAACAGCATGTCGAGGCAGTTCGACGTGTCGCCGTCGACGTAGTCCTCGACGAACCGCAGTCCTGGCCGCATCTCGAGCAGGTCGAGGACGGTGATCGCCTCCTTGCCGGTACCTGCCCACGACGGCACCGGCGCGGGATCGGCCGGGTCGAGGTGGCCGTCGGCCGCCACGATCCCGATCGCCGCGTGGACCATCGACTTGGCCGTACTCCAAGCAACGAGTGGCGTCTCGGCAGTCACCACGACGTCGTCGGGTTGGAACAGGTTGCCAGGCAGCACGCCGTAGCGCTCGGCGACGAGCTCACCGTTGCGCAACAACACGAAGGCCAGCGAGACCCCTTCGTCGGCCGGGCGGCCGAACAGATCGTCCAGTTCGTGCTCCAGCTCGTCAGCCATCACCTGGACACTCGCACGACGACACTCGCACCGCGACACACTGGCACGGCCCGCCGGCCCGAGCGGTACGGTCGGTCGCGGTGGCGGCATGCAAGAAGCCCGATGATTCGGTCGACTTCGAGGTCGCTGGGCGTTCGGTCGCCATCAGCAGCCCGGGCAAGGTGATGTTCCCGGAGCACGGCGAGACGAAGCTCGATTTGGCCCGGTACTACGTGGCGGTCGGCGACGCGCTGATGGGCACGGTGCGCGACCGTCCGACGCTGCTGCAGCGGTTCCCGAACGGCGTGACAGGTCAGTCCTTCTTCCAGAAGCGGATCCCGGGATCTGCGCCGGAGTGGCTGCAGACGACGACGGTCGCCACGGTCAACGGCACAGAGTCGCGCGCCATCGTGATGGCCGATCTGGCGCATGTGCTGTGGGCCGCCAACCAGGGATGCCTGGGGTTCCACCCGTGGCCGTACCGGGCGGCCGACCCGAGCAACACCGACGAGCTGCGCATCGACCTCGACCCGTCGCCCGGCGTGACGTTCGAGATGGTTCGCGAGGCGGCAGCAGAGGTGCGCACATTCTTCGCCGAGCAGGGCATCACGGCGTTCCCCAAGACGACGGGCAATCGCGGCCTCCACGTGTACGTGCGCGTCGAACCCGGATGGGATTCGTTCGGCGTCCGCCAGGCTGCGGTCAGCGTGGCGAGAGCGATGGAGGCCCGCCGCCCGGAGCTGATCACCGGCGCGTGGTGGAAGGAGGAGCGGGGGGCGCGGGTGTTCGTCGACTTCAACCAGAACGCACCGCACAAGACGGTGTTCGGCGCGTGGTGCGTACGGGCTCGGGTCGGCGCGCAGGTGTCGACGCCGTTCCGCTGGGACGAGTTGGCGGTCATCCATCCCGACGAGCTGACGCTGGCCAACGTGCCGCAGCGCGTCGAGCGAGACGGCGACCCATGGGCCGAGATCGACGACGCCCCGCAGTCGATCACCGCGCTCGTCGACCGCTATCGCGCCGACCTCGCCTCCGGCATCCCCGACGCCCCCTGGCCCCCCGTCTACCCGAAGATGCCCGACGAGGCCCGCCGCGTCAATCCGAGCCGCAAGCGCCCCGAGTAACCCCTCCCACCCTTCGATGCAGGAAACCCTCGAATGGAGGGAACCCGGCCCAGACGTCGCGACGTCGTAGGTGGGTCGTCCACCCACGAGCGAACGGGAACCCTCATGCGTCGTCGAACGGTCCTTGCCACGATGATCCTGTCCGTGCCGACTGCCGCGCTGGCCCCGACGGTGGCCGAGGCGTGCGGCGGCCTCGTCGGCGAGAACGGCACGATCCAACTCGTGCGCACCACCACCCTCGCCGCCTACCACGACGGCGTCGAGCGCTACGTCACCTCGTTCGAGTTCACCGGCGAGGGCGAGTCGGTCGGCTCGATCGTGCCGCTGCCCGACGTGCCGACGACCGTCGAACGGGGTGGGGACTGGACGCTGCAGCGCCTCGCCGAGGAGGTCGCCCCACCGTCCGAGCTGGAGTTCGCGGCCGCCGAGACGACCGCCGGCAGCTCGGCTGACGGCGTCGAGATCATCCTGCAGACCGAGATCGATGCCCTCGACATCACGGTCCTCAAGGGCGGCGGCGACGAGGTCGGCGAGTGGGCGTTGGAGAACGGCTTCCTGCTCTCCCCCGACGCACCCGAGGTCCTCGACTTCTACGCCCGCCGCAGCCCGGTGTTCATGGCCGCCAAGTTCGACGCCGTCAGGGCTCGAGAGCTCGGCCAGGGCGCCGGCGACAGCACGCCGATCATGGCCACCATCCCGACCGACGACCCGTGGGTGCCGGTGCGCATCCTCGGCCTCGGCCTCGATGCCGAGCAACGGGTCGAGGCGGACGTCTTCCTCCTCACCGACGAGCGGCCGGAGCTGCTCGCCGGCGGGCCGGGGCTGACGGTCGAGCAGAGCCGGTCGGCATCCGACCCCCTCCTCGACGACCTGCGATCGGACATCGGCATGGAGTGGATCCCCTCCGAGATGTGGCTGTCGTACCTCCAGCTCGACGCCGATGCAGGCGACCTCGACTACGACCTCGCCGTGTCGGCCGACTCCGGCGAACCGTCGATCACCGACGCCGGCATCGGACCTGCCACGGCCGTGCCGGTGCGGCCGCCCACCGATGGCACGCCGTGGTGGCCGATCGCCGGTGGCATCGCCGTCGGTGCCGCAGTGCTCCTGGCGTGGACCATCGCCACTCGCGATCGCCTCCGGGTGTCGTCATGAGCACCGTCGTGCGCATCGCCGCCACCGTGCTCATCGTCGGGGCGGTCACCGCCGGCGGCTATGCGCTGGCCGGCACCGGCGACAGCCCGCCGGCCGAGGCACTCGGCCCGCAACCGGTCACCGTCGTCGTCGACGTCGAACACAGCCGCTTCTCCCCGTCCGAGCTACGGGTCGTCGCCGGCACAGAGGTGCGCTTCGTGCTGGCCAACGGTGACCCGATCAACCACGAGCTGATCATCGGACCGCCGGCCGTCCACGACCGCCACCGCCACGGCACCGAGGCCGAGCACGAGCCGCGCCCCGGCGAGCTGTCCGTCGGACCCGACGGACAGGGCGTGACCTCGTACGTGTTCGACGAGCCGGGCACGGTCGAGATGGCCTGCCACCTGCCCGGTCACTACGACTTCGGGATGCACGGCGAGATCGAGGTCGTCGACCCTTCGCAGTTGGAGCCGTGACGACCACCTACCATCCACCCCGTGTCGATGACCCCACCACCGCCCCCCGGCGCCCAACCGCAACCGCTCCAGCAGCCCGGACCACCTGGGTCGGGCTACACGCCGATCCCGCCGCCGCCGAGCTCGTCCGTGCCGCCGCATGTCACCTGGGGTCAGACCAAGCCGCCACCGCCGCCGTGCCCGATCGGCGCCTGGCTGATGATCGCCGGCGGGGTGGTCATCGTGATCGGCTGCGCGCTGCCGTGGTTCACGATCCTCGACGAGACGGTCAACGGGTTCTCGGACTTCGGCAACGACGAGGCCAGCGACGGATACGTGTTCACGGTCCTCGCCGTGATCGTCGCGGCGTTCGGCATCACGACGCTGGCGGCCAAACGGCTGCTCCCGATCGCCATCCTCGCTGTGGTGTTCGCCTCCTTCGCCGTGGTCGGCGTCCTCGCCGACCTCGGCGATCTCGCCGACCTGTCCGACGTGTTCGACATCTCGATCGGGGTCGGCCTGCCGGTCGCGCTGATCGGTTCGCTCGCTGCGCTCGCCGGTGGGATCGTCGCCCTGGCCACCCGGCGGCGCTGACACCCGGCCCGTTCAGCTCGCGGCGACGACGGCGACCTCGACCAGCCACTCCGGGCGGGCCAGCGCCGGCACGGTGATCAGCGTCGACGCCGCGAGGTGGCCGTCCATGAAGCGGTCGCGGGCGGCCATGATCGCGGCGAGGTCAAGCTGGCGGGCGTCCGCAACGGCGACGACGTAGGTCGTCACGGCCACCACGTCGGCGGCAGCCATGCCCGCCTCCTCGAGGATCGCCGCCACGTTGCCCCAGACGACTGCGGCCTGCTCGGCCGGCGTGACCGGGACCGTTCCGTCGGGCGCGATCGGCACGACCCCCGCCGTGTGCAGGAGGCGGGCGGGTGCGTCGCTGAGCACGGCGTGGGCGTAGGCAGCCGCCGGCTGGGCGATCGCCGGCGGGGTGATGGTGCGGTTCACCCCACGATCGTCGCGCCCCGATCCGGGACGTCGTTAGCCTGTCCAGATGGCTGTCATCGAGGATCTGACCGCAGCTGCGCACGCGCCGACCATCGGCGGCGTGCCGCTGACGCCGAAGGAAGTCACGCTGGAGGGGCCGCAGACGTTCGACACGGTCGAGGAGGAGCGCCTGCACCGCAAGCAGAAGTTGGCCGGCGCGCTGCGCATCTTCGGTCGCTTCGGCTTCGGCGAGGGTGTGGCCGGCCACATCACCGTGCGCGACCCAGAGTTCCCCGACCACTTCTGGGTCAACCCGTTCGGCCTCAGCTTCCGCCACATGAGGGTTCGTGACCTCATCCTGGTCAACCACTCAGGCGACGTCGTGTATGGCGCGCAACCCGTCAACCGGGCCGCCTTCGTGATCCACAGCGCCATCCACTCGGCCCGTCCGGACGTCGTCGCCGCCGCCCACTCGCACTCGCCGTACGGCAAGTCGTTCTCCTCGCTCGGCATCCCGCTGGCCCCGCTGACCCAGGACGCCTGCATCTTCTACGGCGACCACAAGGTGATCACCGAGCAGGGCGGCGCAGTGGTGTTCGACGTCGAGGCCGGCAAGGAGATGGCCGCCG
>JBPCJW010000118.1:0-5890 GCA_051004915.1 Ilumatobacteraceae bacterium | reverse complement strand
CTCCCACGACGATGCGCTGGACCTGGTGTGCAGCGTCCTCGACAGCAACGGGGCCGCCGACCACGACGACGAGATGGTCGCCGCGCTGGTCGAGCGCGGCGGCGGCAACCCCCTGTTCCTCGTCGAGCTGGCCGCCCTGGCCGCCTGCAGGCCGGAGGGGTCGGATCTCCCGGGGACCTTGCGGGCGCTGATCGCCGCCCGCATCGATCAGCTGTCCCCGGCGCAACGAGCGATCCTCGACAACGCGGCGGTGCTCGGTCACCGCGAGGGGATCGGCTCGCTGGCGAGGTTCGCCAAGGAGATGGGCCAGGAGTTCCTGCGCGGCGACCTCGACGAGTTGGTGGCGACCGGTCTGCTCGAGTTCGATGGCAGGTGGTGGCAGTTCCGCAGCGACGTGGTGCGCGAGGTGGCCTACCAGACGCTGACCAAGCGAGTGCGCGCGCAGCGCCATGCCGGCGTCGCGGCAGTGCTCGCGTCGAGGGGCCAGAACATCGACGACGTGGCCCACCACGCCGCCACAGCGGCCGAGCTGTACCTCGAGCTGGGCTCCGTCGACGGCGTCGGTGCGTCCATCGTCGAGCACGCCATCGAGGCGCTGCGAGAGGCCGCCGTCGCCGCCCTCGACACGGGGCGCTACGACTCCGCGGTGCGTCACGCCAGTCGCGCCCTCGACTTCCAACGCGCCGACGCAGCGACGGAACGCCGGCTGCTGCTCATCCGGGCGACGGCGTTGATCGAGCAGCGGCGGTTCGCCGGCGCCACGTCCGATGCGCGGGCCGTACTCGAGGCGGCCCTCGCCGACGGCGACCCGGTGCACGAGGGCGAAGCGCGACGCCGGCTCGGCACGCTGGCCCAGCTGCAGGGCGACCTGGTCACCGCGCGACGCGAGCTTGACGCGGCGGTCGAGACGTTCCGCCAACTCGGCGACGATCACCGCCTCGCCAACGCGCTGCGATCCCGCGGGTTCGCCGAAGCGTTCGGCGGCTCACTCCTCGACGCCCGCGTCTACCTCGACCAGGCGATGACAATGTTCAAGGAGGTCGACGACGAACGGGGCCACGCCTGGACCCACCAGAACCTGGCGTGGGTGGCGTTCCAGGCCGGCGACTTCAACGACGCCGAGGTCCAGCTGGTCGAGGCCCGCGAGCGCTTCGAAGAGCTCGGCGACCACACGGGTGTGGCGTGGGCCGCCGGACTGCAGGCCTGGGTGTGGTACTTCCAGCGACGGTTCGACGAGGCCGAGGAGCTGGCATTGCAGGTCGAAGCGGATGCGCGGCGGTGGGGTGATCGGTGGCCGATGCTGATGATGCAGACGTTGCTCGCCAACCTTCGCCTGTGGACGGGCCGGCTGGCCGAGGCCGAGCAGATCGCCGAGCGGGCACTGGCCGGTTTCCGCGAGCTGGGTGACCGATACGGCGTGATGCAGGCCCTCGCCCCGCTGACCCGGGCGCAGGCCGCGCTCGGCAAGCAGGCGGACGCGAAGCGCGGCCTCGAGGAATCGATCGCCCTCGGCGAGAGCTTCGGCGAGCTGACGATGGCCCGCCAGGGCGCGGCGGGCGTCACCATGCACCTGGGCCTCGGCGAGCTGACCAAGCACCTGGCGGAACAGGTCGTCGAGCGCAACCTCGTCTCGGGGACGTCCGTCAACGAGGCGTCCGTGCTGCTCGCGCTCGGTCGGCTGCAGACCGGCGATGTCGACGGCGCGATGGCCGCCATCGAGGAGCTGGAGGTGGAGGACTTCCCGTTCGGTCGGGCGGCGAGGGCGCTCGTCCGGGCGCTCGCCGGTGACGTCGCGGAAGCCGGCGAGGACGCCGCCACGGTGGAACAGGAGCGCGGCGCGAGCTACTTCGATCTGTGCGTCGCGCGGCTGGCTGCCGTCCTGGCGGCGGAGGCGGCGGGCGCGGACGGCACCGAGGCCCTCGCCCGGCTGTCCTCGCTGGCCTCCTCTGTCGGCGACGTCGGGTTCCTCGCCGTCGTGCAGCGCTTGGAGGAGCACCCGGATGGCGCACCCGGCGAGGAATCGCTGGTCGTCGCGCCCGGGTGGCACACCATCGTCGACGCCGTCGCCAACCAGCCGACGCCGGCACCCTGAACCCGCCCGCGCAACTGGCTGGCTTGAACGAGCCGGCTGCAGTGGCGGCCTGATCGAGCCGCCGTCTCCTATCGTCTCCGCCGTGGATTGGCGGGGCGCGCGTGCCGGCGGCTCGACGCGCTTTGGCTACCAACCTGCCCTTGACGGCACGCGCGGGTTGGCCGTCGCGATGGTGCTCGTCTTCCACGGCGGGTTCCCGTGGATGACCGGCGGCTACGTCGGCGTGTCGGTCTTCTTCACGCTGTCGGGGTACCTCATCACGTCCCTCGCCCTGGTCGAGCACGATCGCACGAGCGGGCTGGACGTCAAGGCCTTCTACGGCCGGCGGGTGCGTCGCCTGCTGCCGGCCAGCCTGCTGTGCCTGGTCGGCGTCCTGGTGATGGCGTGGCGCGGCCTGTTCCTCGACGATGAGGATCTGCGCCGCGACCTGTGGGGCGCGCTCGGTCAGGTCGCCAACTGGGTCGACCTGGCCAGCGGCGACAGCTACGCCGACCTCGTCGCCGGTGGGCGGGCGACCGGCGGCCCCCTCGACCACTACTGGTCGCTGGCCATCGAGGAGCAGTTCTACTGGGTGTGGCCGCTGGTCCTGCTGGGCGTGTTGCGTTTGCGACCCCGTGGGCGGACCGTCGCCATCGTCGGGCTGTTCCTGCTGTTCGCCGCATCCGCACCGCTGATCGGCTGGCTGTTCGGGCCGGATGCGGTGTACTGGGCCACACCGGCCCGGCTCGGCGAGATCCTCATCGGCGCTGCGCTGGCGGCCGTCCTGCACCGTCGCCACCATCGCGAACGTCACGACCCTCGCCGACCGTTCCCGCCCGGCGTCGCCATGTTGGCTCCGATCGGACTCGTTGTCATCGCGTGGGCGGCGACCACGTGGCCGGCGGCCAGCGGTCCGGCCTACGACGGCTGGCTGCCGGTGTTCGCCGCGGCTTCGGCTGCGCTGATCCTCGGTCTGCAGGTCGACTCGCCGTGGCGCCGAGTGCTGGCATGGCCGCCACTGGTCGCGCTCGGCGTCATCAGCTACGGCGTATACCTCTTCCACTGGCCGATCTTCCTGGCCATCGACGAGCGCACCGGGCTGCCGCTTGGAGCCCTCTTCGCCGTTCGCGTGGCGGTCACCCTCGCCGTCTCCGTTGCGTCGTTCCTCCTGCTGGAACGCCAGATCCGCACGGCGCGATTCTCGGGGCGCACGACGGCGCGGGCGGGGCTGGCTGGTGCGACCGCTGTGGCTGTCGCCATCGCCCTCGTCCCGGTCGGACAGCAGCTCGCCACGTCGAGTGTGGGTGCAGCCTCGAACATCGACCCGTCGGTCGACCTGGCCGTCCGCGCGCCGGCGATCACGGCGCCGATCACCTCGACGAGCGAGCCGCCATCGACGACGCTCCGTACCTCGACGTCCGCCGTCGCCGCCACGACCGCCGTTCAGGAGGCGACCGTCGCTGCACCGACCACGACGCTCCCCGCGACGACTGGGCTCGCATCGACGACGGCGCTGCCGTCGACGACGGCGCTCCCATCGACGACGGCGGTGCCGTCGACGACGGCGGTGCCGTCGACGACGACCTCGACACCGAGTGTGCCGACGCTGCCCCTGTCCCTGACGCGACCGGTTGGCGTCCTCATCCTCGGTGACTCGACCGCCATGTCGAGTGGTGACGGGATGGTCTCCTGGGCCGAGGACCACCCGCAGCTGGCAGAGGTACGCGTGCTGGCGTCGCCGGGGTGCGGGTTCGTGCGCAACGGACAGGTCGTCAACGGGTCGGACGACCTCGTCGAGGCGTGCGGCGTGCTGTTCGACGAGCGCCTCCCGGAAGCCCTCGTCGCGTCGGTGCCCGACGTCGCCGTGATCGTCGTCACCTTGAGCGATCTCATCGACCGGGTGTGGATCGAGACCGAGGGTCCGCTCAGCGCGTCCGACGACCGCTTCATGACGAGGCTGACGAACGAGTACGCCGGCGCCACCCAGGCCTTGCTGGATGCGGGCGTGGACAGGGTGCTGTGGGTCGCTCCGCCGGCGCCCGACCTGCCGTTGACCGGCAACATGGCGTCGCTGACCGACCCGCTGGTCCGCCAGCGCTACTACGACGTGCTGTCCATGCTGGCCACGGCGTTCCCCGACCGGGTGCGCGTCGTCGACCTCGCGGGTTGGGTCGACGCGCAGGTCGACCCGCCGGCGCGCGAGGACGGGCTGCACTGGACGCGAGCCGGCGCCCGCGAGCTGGCCGATCGCTACCTCGCTCCGATCATCGTGGGTGCCGCGGTCCAGTGACCTCGAAGGCCGGGGCAGGGCTGATCGTCGGCCGGTTCGATCCGCCGCACCTCGGCCACTCCTTCCTCATCCAGCAGGCTGCCGCTCGCTGCGAACGCCTCGCCGTGTTCGTCAACAGCGGCCAGCACGACGCCGCGCCCGGTGAGCTCCGGGCCGGTTGGCTGGCCGAGTTGCACCCCGACGTCGCCGTCGTCGAGGTGGTCCACGACCTGCCCACTGACTTCGGCGACGAACAGCTGTGGCTGCGCTGGGTCGAGCTGTTCCGGGCGCACTGGCCGTATGCCGACGGGCCCGACGTGGTGTGTTCGAGCGATCCCTACGTGGCCGAGCTGGCGCGGCGCCTCGGTGCCGCACCGATGGTCGTCGACGCCGAGCGAGCCACCGTGCCGATCAGCGCGTCGATTGTGCGCGCCGACCCCGGCGCCCACCTCGACCGGTTGGCTCCGCCCGTGCGGACGTGGGTCGAGCGCACCTGGCTGTGATCAGGACGGTTGGGGGACGATCCGCAGGTACGGGCGGGGCGCGTCCCAGCCGTCCGGGTAGATCGTCTTGGCCTCGTCGTCGGAGACGGAGCCGGCGATGATCACGTCGTCGCCCTGCTGCCAGTTGGCGGGCGTGGCGACGCGGTGCTTGGCGGTGAGCTGCAGCGAGTCGATCACCCGCAGCACCTCGTCGAAGTTGCGGCCGGTCGTCATCGGGTAGATGAGGATCAGCTTGAGCTTCTTGTCCGGGCCGACGACGTAGACGTTGCGGACGGTCTGGTTGTCCGCCGGCGTGCGGGCCAGAGGGTCGCCCGAGACCTCCGCCGGGAGCATCCCGTAGAGCTTCGACACCTCGTACTCGGAGTCGCCGATGATCGGGTAGTTGGGCGCCGTCCCCTGCGTCTCCTCGATGTCCGCAGCCCACTGCTCGTGACGGTCGGTGGGATCGACGGACAGACCGATGACCTTGACGTTGCGCTTGTCGAACTCGGGCTTGATCTTGGCCATGTAGCCGAGCTCGGTCGTGCACACCGGCGTGAAGTCCTTGGGGTGGCTGAACAGCACACCCCAGGAGTCACCGAGCCAGTCGTGGAAGTTGATCGTGCCCTCGGTCGTGTCGGCGGTGAAGTCCGGGGCGGTATCCCCGAGGCGGACGGCGGCCATGTGCTCGCTCCTTGCTCGCTAGTGCGGTTGCCGCTGCGGGATCGCGACGTGCAGCTCGGATATGGTAGCGGTAATCCCGACTGCGTCGGTCATGAATGATCGGCCGCCGGGTCGCGACGAGGAGGGACGGGCGAAGGGCGGCGGCGGGAGCCGGTCCGTCTCCGAACCGGCTTCCCGCCCGCCATCGACACGATAGTCCCCATTCGTCACGCTGTCCCGACGCAACTCAGGTACGACCTTGACATGTGACTAAATGGTCACCTATAATCGGGGTCACCAAATCGCGCAATCCACCCACCGTCGACGACGCCGTGTTCAAGGCGTTGGCCGACCGTGGTCGACGGCAGCTCCTCGACGCCCTGCGCGACGGGGATGGGCAGAGCC
>JBPCJW010000117.1:0-2804 GCA_051004915.1 Ilumatobacteraceae bacterium | reverse complement strand
TGGTCGGCGCCCTCGTGGACGTGCAGCGTGGCGTCCGTGCCGAGCGAGCGCAGGTGCGCCTCCAGCTCCGCTGCCTTCTCCGGCGTGAAGAAGTCGTCGCGCGCCGCGTACTCGCCGACGACGACGGCGTCGAGCTGCGACCAGTCGGGCTGGGCGTCCGGCCACGGGATCAGCCCGTAGTAAGGCGCCACTGCCTTGATGTGATCAGGGCGCTGCGTGGCGAGCACCAGCGCCAGCCCACCGCCCATGCAGTAGCCCACCACGCCAACCCGTTCGTTGCCGCTGCGCGCGACGAGGAAGTCGACGGCGCCAGACATGTCCTTGGCCGCCTCGGCCATGTTCATCGCCATCATCAACTTGCCGGCGCCGTCCGGTTCCGACGCCGTCTTGCCGTGGTACAGGTCGGGCGCAAGGGCCGTGAAGCCGGCGTCACCGAACCGATCCGTCACGTCGACGATGTGCGGGACAAGACCCCACCACTCCTGGATCACGATGACGCCCGGCCCGCCGCCGTCGGACAGGTAGCCGTCACACGTGGCGCCGTTGCTGGGGAAGCTGACCATCTCGCCCATCCGACCGAGGGTAGACGAACCAGGCGCACGCTGACTGGTGTCTGATGTCTGCGAGGGCGGGCGGAAAGTACGCTCCACGTCCGTGACCGCAGTGCAGACCGATCGTTCCCAGGCCTACCTCGACGACCGGAAGCACGTCTTCCACTCGTGGTCGGCACAGGCCGCCCTCGCCCCGATCGTCGTCGCCGGTGCGGAGGGCGCTCGGTTCTGGGACGACGAGGGCAACAGCTACCTCGACTTCTCCAGCCAGCTCGTCAACGTCAACATCGGTCACCAGCACCCCAAGCTCGTGGCGGCGATCAAGGAGCAGGCCGACCTCCTCTGCACGGTCGCCCCGATCCACGCCATCGCCGCCCGCAGCGAGGCGGCGCGACTGATCGCCGAGCTGGCGCCCGGCGACCTCGACCTCGTGTTCTTCACCAACGGCGGCGCCGAGGCCACTGAGAACGCCATCCGCATGGCTCGCCTGCATACCGGACGACACAAGGTGCTGACCGCCTACCGCAGCTACCACGGATCGACTGCCGGTGCGATCACGATGACCGGCGACCCGCGCCGCTGGGGCAGCGAGCCGGGCATCCCCGGCGTGGTCAAGTTCTGGGGTCCGTACCTCTACCGCTCGACGTTCAACGCCACGAACGAGGCCGAGGAGTGCCAGCGGGCGCTCGCCCACCTGGACGACGTGGTGATGATGGAGGGCGGCCAGAACGTCGCCGCCATCGTGCTCGAGACCGTCGTCGGCACGAACGGCATCCTCGTCCCACCCGACGGCTACCTGCAGGGCGTGCGCGAGCTGTGCGACCGCCACGGCATCGTGTTCATCGTCGACGAGGTGATGGCCGGGTTCGGGCGCTGCGGCGAGTGGTTCGCCGTCGACCACTGGGACGTCACCCCGGACCTGATCTGCTTTGCCAAGGGCATCAACTCGGGCTACGTCCCGCTTGGCGGCGTCGTCATCAGCCGGCGCATCGCCGACACGTTCGCCCAGCGTCCCTACCCCGGCGGCCTGACGTACTCGGGCCACCCACTGGCCTGCGCCTCCGCCGTTGCGAGCATCGAGATCTTCAAGGAGGAGGGCATCATCGAGCACGCCCGCCACCTCGGCGATGACGTCGTCGGTCCCGCTCTGGCCGAGCTGGCCGCTCGTCACCCGTCGGTCGGCGAGGTGCGCGGGCTCGGCGTGTTCTGGGCCATCGAGCTGGTGCGCGACCAGGCCACCCGCGAGCCGCTGGTCCCCTACAACGCCGCCGGCTCCGACGCCGCGCCGATGACCGAGCTGGCTGCGGCCTGCAAGCAGCGCGGTGTGTGGCCGTTCACGCACTTCAACCGGCTGCACGTCGTGCCGCCGCTGACGATCAGCGATGACGACATGCGCGCCGGCATCGCCATCATCGACGAGGCCCTGGAGGTGGCCGACCGCTACGCGGCTGGTTGACTCCTCGGCGATGCGCCTGTTCCGTCACGATCGATCGGAGTCGGGCGAGCGGCCGGGACTGCCTGACGGGTGGCGGGGGATCCTCGACAAGCGTTCGGCGCAATGGCGGCTGCTCGATGACGACGAACGCCAGCGACTCGGCACGATCGCCGACGACCTGCTCGCCACGAAGCGGTGGGAGGCGGCGCGCGGCTTCGAGCTGACCGACGAGGTGCGCACGCTGGTCGCCTCCCACGCCGCGCTGCTAGTGCTCGAGCTCGATCCCGAGTCCTATGACCAGGTCGCCACGATCGTCGTGCGGGCTGGCGCGATGCAGCGGTCGGCGCCGATGGCGGGACCGGCGATGGGCGTGGTGATCGGTGATCCGGGGGCCGTGGACGGCGAGTCGCACCACGGTGACGGTCCGATCATGCTGACGTGGGCATCGTTTCGCCGGGAGGCAGCCACGATGCGCTTCGGGCGCGACGTCGTGATGCACGAGTTCGCCCACAAGCTCGATTCGCGGGACGGGGTCGTCGACGGGACGCCGTTGATCTCCGACGCGACCGCTCGCCAGCGCTGGATCGACGTGTGCACGGCCGAGTACGAGGCCGTCCGCGCGGGGCGTTCAGTGCTGCGCTCCTACGCCGGCACCAACCCCGGCGAGTTCTTCGCCGTCGCCACCGAGGCCTTCTTCACCGTCCCACTCGACCTGCGCTCGTTGCAGCCCGACCTCTACGAGGTCCTGCGCACGTTCTACGGCCAGGACCCCGCCGCCCGCATCCACGCCCGGGTCCAGGCCGCCACCGCGTCGAAAC
>JBPCJW010000116.1:0-6707 GCA_051004915.1 Ilumatobacteraceae bacterium | reverse complement strand
GATGTGGAGAAGAGACGGCGGTCATCCTCGGAAACAATCGATTGTCTGGGAAGCTCCACCCGACCCCGCGATCGTCCCGCGCCGCCGGGTTCATCGTCGTGATGTCGACGCCGTCGAGCACGATGCGCCCGTCATCGAGCGGCGTGAATCCGCTGATCAGGTCGAAGATCGTCGTCTTGCCCGCGCCGTTCGGGCCGATCATGCCGACGATCTCCCGGCGCCCCACGGTGAACGAGGCCGCGTCGACGGCGCGGATGCCACCGAACGAGCGCACGAGGGAGTCCACCTCCAGTGCCACGTCCCCGGGGTCCGGTTCGCCCGGCGCCGTGGACGACTCGGTCGCCCCGGGAACCGCCGCGCCGCTGAGGAACACCGAGCGCAGCAGGTCGGTGCGCTCCAGCAGCTCCGTCGTCGGCCCCGAGAAGCGGATCGCGCCGCGCTCCATGAAGTACGCCCGCTCGGCGACCACAAGCGCGACGTTGACGCTCTGCTCGACGAGCACGATGGCCACGCCGTCGTCGGCCAGCCGGCGCACCAGTGGCAGGAGCTGGCCGACGACGACCGGCGCCAGCCCGAGCGACAGCTCGTCGATCAGCAGCACGCGCGGCTTGGCGACGAAGGCCATCCCGAGGGCGAGCATCTGCTGCTGACCCCCGCTGAGGTCGGCCGCCGAGCGCGCCCGGCGCTCGCGCAGCACGGGGAACAGGTCGAACACCTCGGCGAGCGCAGTGTCGACGGCTGCGCTGTCCCGCCGGCGGGTCCAGCCGGCTAGACGCAGGTTCTCGTCGACGGTCAGCGAGCCGAACACGCCTTGGCCGCCCGGCATCTGGCTGACGCCGAGCGCAGCGATCTCGTTCGGTGGGGCGTGGGTGATGTCCCGCCCGTCCAGGATGACCGCCCCGCGGTCCGCCTCGACGACGCCGCTGATCGACTTGAGCAGCGTGCTCTTGCCCGCCCCGTTCGTGCCGAGCAGCGCAACGATCTCACCTTCCCGCACGTCGATGTCGACGGAGAACAACACCTGGCGCTCGTCGTAGCCAGCTTCCAGGCCGCGCACCGCGAGCAGATCGGCGCGACCCTGCCGGCGCTGGTACAGGGCCTCGCTGCGCGCTGCCGACGCCTGCCACACCTGGGCGATGTCGGCCGCGATGACATGGCGGGCGGTGCCGAGGATCAAGGCGCCGACCACGAACATCGGCACCATCACCAACATCCCCCAGCGGATGCCGACACGGTCCGAGATCCAGCCGATCAGGGGCAGGATGACCAATCCGGGGATCACCCACAGCGACGCCACCGAGAAGCCGGTGGCCCGCGCCCGCGCTGGGATGGCCAGCGACAGTGCGACGAGGATGCCCGGACCGAGCACGGCCAGCGCGGCGGAGATGGCGCAGTTGAAGGCGACGGCGAAGACGATGTTCGGTGCCAGCGCGAACCCGATCGATGCGAACGCCGTCACCAACGCGATGCGCGAGAGGAAGCGGATCAGGCCGGCCATGTCGCCGAGGAACCGACGGGTGACGATGCGCGTTCCGACGACCAGACCGACCAGCTGGAAGGGCTCGGCCACCGCCGCGGCGATGCCACGCCCACGATCATCGAGCCCGAACTGCTGCTCGTACAGCAGCGAGGCCAGCACGACGAACCCGATCAGCGCCGTGGCGAGGAACGGCAGGCTCCACCACAACCGCTTGAGGGTGTCGATCTTCTGCACGGTGCGCCAGCTCTCGGCGAACGACGGCACCGTCTCCTCGGTGGCGACGACCTCATCGCTGGCCCCGACCGCCTGGCGTTCCCAGCGTCCTCGCGACGGCTCGACGAGACGGAAGGCGAGGACGGCGAACACGACCGTCGGCAGGGCGAATACGAGGAACGGCAGCCGCCACCCGAACGAGAAGGCGAGCAAGCCGGCGGCGAGCGGACCGACGAAGCTGCCGACGGCGTTGGCCGCTCGGTGCGTGCTGAACACCCGGCTGCGGGCCTGGATCGGGTAGTAGTCGGCGAGCAGCGAGTTGTGCGTCGGGTCGATCACCGCCTTGCCGATGCTGCTGCCGCTGCGGGCGATGACCAGCAGCACGACGCCGGTCGCAAGGCCGGTCATCCCGCTGAACATGCCCCACACGAGTGCACCGGCGATGGCCAGGGGGACCCGCCGCGACCGATCGGCGAACTGGGCGATCGGCACCTGCAGCGCGAGCGCAGCGAACGAAGCGAGGGCGACCAGCGCGAGCACGGTGGTGGTGTCGAGCCCGAACGCGTCACGGATGTTGGGGAGCAGGATGGCGAACGCCGTGCGGTCCAGCTCGTCGACGGCGTTGAGCCCGAACAGCACCACGAGTGGGTAGGCCGACTCACCGGAACACAGCTCGCGCAGCCAATGCATCGGGTGGCGCACGGCGGCGGAGAACCGACTGCGTCGACCGTTCGCTGGCGCGAGGACCGGCAGACTCATGCTGGCAGCGCCGGCTCCGGAGCGCCTACCTCGGCTCCCCCATCTGGGCGTGATCCGTCTCTGGGCGGGGTCTGTTCCAGCCCCTGGGTCGGTTCGCGCCCAGATGCCCCGCGACGGTCGCGCACGAGCAGGCGCACGCCGACGTCGCGCAGCTTGACCCACAGGCTGCCGAGCCCGCCGGGGAGGATCAGCAGCACGAGCAGGACGCCGACCCCGGACGACAGCAGCTGCCACTCCTGCGACGTGATGAACCACCGCGTGCCGCGCAGGTACAGCGCCCCCAGCAGCGCACCGCCGAGCGACCCGAGGCCGCCGATCACGGCGGACGTGAACACCTCGAAGCTGCTCCCGACGCCGAACTGCCCGCCGCCGGCGAACGATCGGTTGCCGTGCACGAGCAACGCCCCGCCGACGCCGGCGACGACCCCGCTGATCACGAAGGCGGTGAGCTTGGCCCGCACGATCCCGACGGCATAGGCCTGCGCGCCGCGCTCGTTCTCGCGCATCGCCACGATCACGCGACCCGTGCGCGAGCGGCGGATGCCGCGCACGGCGAAGAACACGACGACGAGCACGACAACGGAGTAGAAGTAGTAGGCGTTGGTCGACTCGACGTCGATGCGCCCGAACAGCGGTGGTCGTCCGAAACGATCGTCCGGCCGTGGGAACCACTCGAAGTAGCCGTCGTTGAGCAACCACCGCTCGGTGGCGAGAGCCAGGGCGAACGTGGTGACGGCGAGGTACAGCCCGCGCAGGCGCAGCGCTGGGAGCCCGACCGCAAAGGCGGCGACACCACCGGCAATTCCGCCGACCACGAGAGCGAGGCTGAGGTCGATGCTCCAGCGCGACGTGAACGACGCGCTGACCGCCGCCCCGATCCCGACGATGGCCATCTGCCCGAGCGAGATCTGTCCCGCCCAACCGGTCAGCACGACCAGCGAGATGCCGATGACGGCGAACGCGACGAGCGCGGTCGCCTTGATCACGTGGCCGACAGGCAGCAGGCGTGGTACCAGCACGACCCCCATCACGGCCAACGCCATCAGGGTCCACTTCGCCGTGCTGACCACCGGATGGGCGAGCACGGCGGCGGGCAGCGGGCGGACCTCCTCCGCACCACGCCAGCTGCTGGTCGCGTCGTTGTCGCGCCGGGCGCTGCTCGTGCGCTGCACCAGCAGCACGACGAAGATCGCCGCTGCCATGATCGGGTATGCCAGCACGGGTGAGTCGGCGTTGTTCAGCGCGCCGAACTCCAGCAGGCCGAGGGCGATGGCGGCGAAGGCCACGGTCGGGAGGTGTTCGAGGCGACCGATCACAAGAGCGGCGAGCGCTTGCAGCAGCAGCGGGAGCCCGGCCGCGAAGCCGATCGGCACGCCGCTGATGCCGGCCTTGAGGAACAGCGCGATGAACGAGAGGATCGCGGCGATCCCCCACACCACGGTGTTGAGGCGCGCCGTCGGTACACCGAGCATGGCGGCCCGCTCGGTGCGCTCCGCCGTCGCCCGGATGGCGCTGCCGAGCCGGCTGCTGCCGAGGAACCAGGCCACGGCGGCGATGCAGATCGGCCCGACGACAAGCGCGATGAGGTGGTTGGCGTTGAGGATGACCGGGCCGATCGTCCACTTCCAGTCGAGCGGCGGGGCGATCCGCTCGCTGGCCAGGTTGCGGCCCCACCAGCGCGGGACGAGGATGCCGAGCACCACGAGCAGCTGGCTGATGCCGAGGGTGGCGACGGTGACGACCAGCCGCGGCGAGCCCCGGAACCGGCGGATGATCGCCAGCTCCACCACGATTCCGAGCACGGCGGCGAGCAACAGTCCGAGGCCGAGCCCGACGAGGTAGGGCAGACCCCAGAACAGGATGAAGGCGGCGGCGAAGCCGGCCGGCACCTGCCCGAGATCGGCCTGGGCGAAGTTGACGACGCGGTTGGCCCGGTAGACGAGCGCCATCCCGATCGCCAGCATCGCCCCGAGCACCCCTCGCGACAGCCCGTCGATCCACAGCCCGAGCGGCAGCGGGAACCACACGAGCTGCACCACGAACAGCCCGACGACCGTCCCGACCGCCACAAGCCGGATCGCATCGAGACGGGGGACCGGCCGACGAGAGGTGTGGTCAACCCCCCGCAGCCGCACGAAGCGACCGTAGCCGGACCGCTTCTCGCCGGGGACAGCCGCGGGAGGGACGGTTCAGCCCCGTCCGCCGTGCGCGATGAGGTGCGGCCGGGCGTCAGAAAGGAACGTCGAGCCAGCGCTGCGAGTGGCGCGTTCGCTACGGCTACCGTCGGTTACATGAGCATCCCGACGCTGGCGTTCGACCTCGACCTGCCCGTGCTGGAGGACGAGGGCGTTGGCTCTCGCCACGTCACTCGCGAGGTTCGACGCGAGGCAGCCGAGCAGAGTTGGATCGCTCGCAACGACTTCGGCTTCTCGATCCTGCACTACGACGACGTCGTGGCGATGCTGCGCGACAAGCGCTGGCACAGCGCCACGTCGAAGATCATGGAACTGTCGGGGATCACCGATCCCGAGTACCTCGCCCGGCGGCGCACGTCGATCCTGTCGGCCGAGGGCGAGGAGCACACGCGGCTGCGCCGGCTGGTCGGGCGAGCGTTCTCCCCGCGCGCTGCCGACCGGCTGCGGCCGTTCATGCGCGAGGTCGTCGGCGCGCTGATCGACGAGGTCGCACCGCGTGGCCGGGCCGACATCGCCACCGACATCTGCGAGCCGTATCCAATCCCGATCATCTGCGAGCTGCTCGGCGCGCCGAAGGAGGACTGGAAGCTGTTCAGCCGCTGGGCCACCGACGTGCTGCGCATCTTCAACGGCAACCTGCAGGAGGACCTGCCGGTGATCATGGCCGCCCAAGACGAGCTGGACGAGTACACCCGCCAACTCATCGACCTGCGGCGCGATCAGCCGGCGGAGGACCTGCTGACGGATCTCATCGCCGCCGAAGAGGCCGGTGACAAGCTGTCGACCGAGGAACTGGTGATGATGGTCGAGGCCGTCATCGTCGGCGGCACCGACACGACCCGCAACCAGCTCGGGTGCGCGGTGGCCCTGTTCGCCGACCACCCGCAGCAGTGGCAGATGCTCGCCGACCAGCCGGAGCTGGCGCCCCGCGCAGTCGAGGAGACGATGCGCTACTTCGGCGCGGTGCGCGGCACCGGCCGGTTCGCCAGCGAGGACATCGTGTACCGCGACGTGCTGTTCCCGAAGGGCACGTTCATCGCCCCGTCGATGGCGACGGCCAACTTCGACGAGCGAGTGTTCGCCGACGCCGAGCGGTTCGACATCGCCCGGGAGCCGGCCGGACAGCCGCAGCTGACCTTCGGCTCAGGGTTGCACTACTGCCTCGGCGCGGCGCTGGCGCGAGCCGAGCTGCAGGAGGCGCTGCCGCTGATGGCCCGCCGCATGCCCAACCTGGCCCTCGACGGTCTGCCCACCTGGAAGCCAAACGCCGTCGGCATCTTCGGCCCCGACCACCTCCCCGTCACCTTCGATGCAGGGCACTGACGATCCGAGGGTTTCACGTCTCCCGAGGGTTTCCCGCACCCCCTCCGGTGCGCAAAACCTCCGATGCCCTGAAACCCTCGGATCAGACGGGGTGGTCCGTCAGACGGGCTGGGCGCCTTTGCTCAACCAGAAGTCGTTGAGCGCCCGCTGCACCTTGAGGTACCAGATGATGTTGCCGATGATGGGCAACAGGAACCACAGGCCCCACACGGTCGAGACCGGGCTCTCCCGCCCGTCGCGCTCGTAAATCTTCTGGATCTCGTTGGGGATCGTGAACATCAGGACCACGGACAACAGGATGTGGATGACCACCGCCAGGGTGCCGCCGAGACCATCGCCGTTGTAGCGCTTGAGGTCTTCGTTCGTGCGGTACGACCAGAGGATCGTCCAGATACCAATCGTGACGATCGACAGCAGGATGACCAGACCAGGGCTGTAGTACGCGCCGCCGACCTGCTCGGGCACGCGCCCGGTTGGGACGGGGAGATAGCCGCCGCCGGGACCCCCGGGCGGCGCGCCCGGCGGCGAGTAGGCCGGCGGGGTCGCTGGAGGCGGTTGCTGCGTCGGTGGCTGGAAGTCACTCACGCTGGCGACCATAGTCCCGCCGCGATCTACGGTCGGCGAACATGGACCGTCGTCCCGTCACCCTCGGCTACAGCACCGGCTACTGGTCGGCGGGTCCACCGCCCGGCGCGCTGGAAGGCATCAAGGAAGCGGAGCGCCTCGGCTTCGACTCG
>JBPCJW010000115.1:0-9162 GCA_051004915.1 Ilumatobacteraceae bacterium | reverse complement strand
TCGCCGATCTGCGACGCTCTGCGCCCCGATCCAGTCCGGTGGGGCTGGTTGTCAGCCGCTGGTGGCGAACGTCTTGGAGTCGGTTGTGTACTCGGCCTCGGCCTCGGCGACGGCTTGGTCCGGCTCGCCGCCGGGGTTGTCACCGCCCTGCCCGGCGCGCACCAGCTCCTCGACCTTCTTGCCGGTGTCGGAGTCGACGTTCTTCCAGTACTGGAACGCCCGCTCGAGCACGTCACCGTGCACGCCACCGAGCAGGTGGCCGGCGACGGTCTCCACGAAGCGCTCACGCTGGGCGTCGTCCCACACCTCGCGCACGAGGGTGCCGGCCTGGCCCCAGTCGTCGTCCTCGGCGTGCAGGTCGTAGACCTTGCGGGTCATCTCGCCGCTGGCCTGCCAGCCGTCCTCGACCGTTCCCGTGACGTCCGAGTACGGCCGACCCATGCTGTTCGGGGCGTACACGGCGTCGTCGCCGGAGTGCTCGTAGGCCATCGGGCCGTCGAACACGTAGGAGTTCAGCTCCACCTTCGGCCGGTTGACCGGCAGCTGCAGGTAGTTCGGCCCGATCCGGTAGCGGTGTGTGTCGCTGTAGGCAAAGGCCCGCCCGAGCAACATCTTGTCCGGCGAGAACCCGATCCCCGGCACCAGCGCCGACGGCTCGAACGAGGCCTGCTCGATCTGGGCGAAGAAGTTGTCCGGGTTGCGGTCGAGCGTCATCGTGCCGACCTTGATCAGCGGGTAGTCCTCGTGCGACCACGTCTTGGTCAGGTCGAACGGGTTGAACCGGTAGGACGCGGCGTCCTCCAACGGCATCACCTGTACCGACAGCACCCACTTCGGGTGCTCGCCCCCCTCGATCGCCTCGTTCAGGTCGCGACGGTGGAAGTCGGCGTCGTGGCCGGCGATCTCGTCGGCCTGCTCGCCGGTTAGGCCCTGCACGCCCTGTTGGGAGTGGAAGTGGTACTTCATCCACACTTTCTCGCCGGCGGCGTTGATCCACATGAACGTGTGCGATCCGTAGCCGTTCATGTGGCGGAAGCTGCGCGGGATGCCCCGATCGCCCATCAGGTACGTGACCTGGTGAGCCGACTCGGGGTTGAGGCTCCAGAAGTCCCACTGCATGTGGTTGTCGCGCAGACCCGAGCCGCCGAGGCGCTTCTGGCTGCGGATGAAGTGCGGGAACTTCATCGTGTCGCGGATGAAGAACACGGGCGTGTTGTTGCCGACGAGGTCGTAGTTGCCCTCCGTCGTGTAGAACTTCAGCGCGAAGCCACGGGGGTCGCGCCACGTGTCGGGGCTGCCTCGCTCGCCGGCGACGGTGGAGAACCGAGCCAGCATCTCTGTCTTCACACCGGGCTGGAACAGCGCCGCCTTGGTGTACTGCGTGACGTCCTCGGTGGTCTCGAAGGTACCGAACGCGCCGCTGCCCTTGGCGTGGACGTTGCGCTCGGGGATGCGCTCGCGGTTGAAGTGAGCCATCTGGTTGAGGAAGTGGACGTCGTGGAGCAGGATCGGCCCGTTGGCACCGAGCGTCAGCGAGTTGCGATCGCTGAGTGCGGGTGCTCCGGTGTCGGTCTGCGACCCGGCCGTGCCGGTGCTGGGAGTGGTCGGTTCGTCGGTCATGAAGCTCCTCCGTGGAGTGGTGGTGATGTCGTTGATGGTGAGATGCCGTCGCTGGCAGCGGCGGTGCACGCGGCACACAGGCCCCAGTACGTGACCTCGGCCTCGTCGACGGTGAATCCGGCGTCGGCGACCGGCTCGAGGCATGGGGCGGACCCGACCGCACAGTCGACGTCGCCGAGTGCGCCGCAGCGGCGATACACGAGGTGGTGGTGGTTGTCGCCGACCCGGGCCTCGTACCGGGCCGGCGAGCCAGCCGGCTCGATGCGCCGGACGAGGCCAGTCGCCGTGAGGGCGCGCAGCACGTCGTAGACGGCCTGCGTCGAGATCCTTCCGAGCACCGCCCTGGTGGCGACGGCGATGCTGTCGGCGTCGGCGTGAGGCCGGCGCACGACCTCGTCATAGACGGCCAGCCGCTGACCTGTCACCCGCAGCCCTGCGGCCCGCAGCAGCGCGGTCGCCTGGTGCGGCGCGGTCTGGGCGGTTGACGGCACCCCCTTGCGTTACCCAGCTGATCTGGAATCAACCAAGAAAAGACCCGCCTTCGCAGTTCGGGTGCGCGCGCCGCCGAGCTCAGCGCGGGAAGTGCTACTCGCAGTAGTATCTGGGTGTGAAGGTGAGTGTCAGCCTGCCAGACGGGGATGTCGAGTTCCTGGACGAGTACGCGCGTGCCCAGGGCATCGCATCCCGCTCGGCGGTCGTCCACAAGGCCGTCCACCTCCTGCGCACCGTCGAGCTCGGCGCGGCGTACGAGCAGGCGTGGGACAAGTGGTCGTCGAGCGGTAACGCCGAGGCGTGGGAAGTGGCTGCGGCAGACGGGCTCGGATGATGCGTCGCGGCGAGATCCGATGGGTGGAGCTCGAGCCAGTCCGTGGCGCCGAGGCCAGCAAACGCCGGCCGGCGGTGATCGTGAGCAATGACGGGGCCAACACGACCGCTCAGCGACTTGGCCGAGGCGTGATCACCGTCGTCCCGATCACCTCGAACGTCGAGCGGATCTACCCGTTCCAGGTTGCCCTCGGCGCAGCCGACACCGGACTACAGGTGGACTCCAACGCCCAGGCCGAACAGATCCGCTCGGTCGCCGTCGAGCGCGTCGGGGCTCGCGTCGGTGTCATCGGCAACGACACGTCTCTGGCACTCGACGAGGCGATCCGGTTGCACCTCGCCCTCTGAACCGCTCGAGGCTCCCTGGCCCGGACGGTTTGGAAGGGCACCAGGGCGCCGGTGCCCGCGGCGTGGTCGTCACCTTCACCCGGCCGGGCTCGGGGCCCTTGGCGATGACCGTCAGGTGCACCGCCCACCTCCGGGCATGGACGGGTCGCGCAGCAGGCGTCCCATGTCCGACATCGCCCGCATCGTGCCGCGCACGGTGCCCGGTGACCTTCGAGCGCCCGGCCCGCTGGCGGTACTCGACCGGCACGACGCGCAGCCGCCATCCAGCCGCCGAGGCCCGCAGCACCATCTCCAGGGGCCACCCGAAGCGCCGATCGCGCAACCCGAGATCGAGCAGTGGGAGCCGCCGGGCGACCCGCATCGGGCCGAGGTCCGGCAGGGCCAGCCCCGTCCGGCGGCGCACCTCGGCAGACAGCACGCGGTTGGCCACGCGCGCGTGCGGTGCCCACGCGCCGCGTGACGCGATGCGCTGCCCGAGCACGAGATCGGCCTCGTCACGCTCGACGTACTCGGTCAGCAGCGGCAGCGCCAGCGGGTCGAGCGAAGCGTCGCAGTCCATGAAGCAGACGAGGTCGTCGGAAGCTGCCCGCCCTTGCTGGACTGCGAGAGGGGGGCGGCGGTCACCGAGGAGCAGCCCTGCCGCCGCAGCCGTGACGATGCGTATCGGCCCGCGCGGGCGCAGGCCGACGGCGAGCAGCGCGACCGCCCAGGCGCCGACGGCGGTGTACACGGCGTCGGCCGATGTGACCATCCAGAGCGCGTACGGGGTGACGATGAGCACCGGCGCGGTCCGGCGCACCCACGGCGCCCCGGCGACAGCCCACACGGCGACGAGCACGCCAGCCGGCGCAGCGGCGGTCGCCACGATCGACAGCGCGGCGGTCGCCCAGTCGCCACCGAGGTGCACGGCATCGAGCGCCTTGAGCGCCAGAACGAACCCGGGTGGGTGGCCACGCACGTGGACCGAGTAGTCGCCGATGCGGTCGACGAAGGTGCGCAGGAACTCGGCGGCCGGCGGGGTCACCGGGAGGTTGACCAGGAACTCCGTCTCGTGCGCGGCACCGCGCAGCACGCCGTCGGCACCGTCGGTCAGCGCCAGCAACACGGCGAAGGCGGCGGCGCCGATCGATGACGTGACGACCACCCAGCGCAGTCGGACCCTCCACCACCAGCCCCGGGCAACGGCGATCACCACCCCAGCCGCGACGGCGGCGGCTCCGACCAAGCTCCAGCCGAAACCGCCAGTCCCAGCCGTCGAGCCGGTCCCGGCCGACCAGCGGCGCGGCACCGAGGTTGATGGCGGGCACGAAGTCTCGGCCCCAGATGACACTAACAAGGACGACCAAGGCTGCCGCCGCCCACAGGGTCCATCCGACGGCGACGGTGCGCCGGGTCATCGATTCACGGTGCTGCCGGCAAGGATGGGCGCCCGCGACGTCGTTGCACTTGCATCATCCGGCATCGTTCGCGCCGCCGACCGCTCGAGGCGGTTCCACACGAGGAAGGCCACGCCGACGATCGCCCAACCGGCGAGCACGTCGACGACGTAGTGCTCGGCGAGGTAGACGACCGAGACGGCCATCGCGACCGGGAAGGCGAGCAACACGATGCGCAGCCAGCGTTGGTGGATCGACGGGAGGAAGAACACCACGACCAGGAGGGAGAAGGCGGCGTGCAGCGACGGCATCGCGGCGACGTTGTTCAGCCAGCCGCGCCCGGTGTCCCAGGCGTCGGTCAGCACGTCCAGCCCGATGTGCTGCCAGAAGCGACCAACCGGCCGGTCGAGCGGGGGGAGGGCGTCGAGGCGGATCGTCGCGTCGCCACCGGCCGCCATCCACGGCGGCGCGGTGGGCAGGAGCACGAAACCGACGCAGCCGAGGAACAGGACGGTGGCCAACCGTCGCATGAAGCGTACCCACTGGTGGCGGTTGCGGATCCACAACACGATGACGATCGCCGCCGGAAGGGGGTAGTGCGTCGCATAGAGGATCGACGCCATCACGTCGAACCACTGCACGGCGTCGGGCGAGTAGAAGTGCTCCTGCAGCCACACGGTCGGGTCGTTGCCGAGGAACAGGAACCGGTCGATGTCGCGCACCGACTCCACCTGCAGCGGCGATCCGAGGCCATCGGCGATGGCGCGGCTCTCCTCGTAGGCCAGCCAGATGGCGGAGTAGACGCCGAGGTCGGATGCCAACCGGACCCACTGCCGCCACGGGCGGCCGATGCTGGCGATGGCAAGGACGAGAGCCACGACGGCGAGGATCCACAGGCGGTCCACGAGCACGCCGTTGTGCTTGAACCAGGTGACGGCGGTGACGACCACGATGGCCAGCAGCGTCCACCGCACAGGTCGCCACGTGTCGACGCGCGTCGACCGCCAATCCGGCACCGTCGCCAGCGGACCCAGCCCGGAGTCCACCGTCGATGTCATCCGTGCGCAGCGTACGAAGGCCGCTTCCGTGCGTCCAGGATCGCAGGGTGCTGTTTCGTCAGCGTTGATGATCGATCGAGGGAGGCCAACGTGCTCGGCGTCGTCAGTTCGCAGCGGCGGCCCACGCATCGAACACCTGGCGAGCGATGTCGGGCCGGCTCGTGTAGATGCCGTCGACGCCGACCTCGGCGAGCGACCGCATGACCTCGGGGTCGTCGACCGTCCAGGTGAACAGCGCCATGCCGCGTCGGTGGGAGTTCACGACCTGCTCGCGATCGAACCGACCTGCCCGGTACGGCGGCTGGCCGATCGGCGAGGCCGCGCACCACTGCGCATCGCCTTCATCGGCGGACCGCATCCGGTCGAGGTCGGCATAGGTGGTCGTGACCAGCAGCACTTCGGGGCACACGTCTCGGGCGTCGTACACGGCCCGGTCGTCGTTGGCGCTGAGGTACACGTCGTCGGCCCGTCCGGTGCGCTGCAGCACGGCGCACAGCGTGTCAGCTATCGACGGCTCGACCTGCTTCAGCTCGAGCGAGATGCGCTCGTCCGGGAACTGCACGAGGATCTGTTCCAGCGACGGCACCTTGACCGGCGTGGCGAACGGCTCACCGGTCGACCGCGCCGCCGCGTCCAACTGTTGGAGCTCGGCAAAGGTCAGCTCGTCGATGTTGCCCGTGCCGTCCGTGGTCGTCGCGACGTCACGATCGTGACGGGCGACGATCACCCCGTCACGTGTCATCCACAGATCGACATCGAGGATGTCCGCGCCGGCGGCCACCGACCGCTCCATCGCCTCGATCGTGTTCGACGGTCCGAGCCCCTCGCCGCCGCCGTGGGCGATCACCAGCGGTGGGGTCGACATCCACGGGCTCGGCGCGCAACGGACTGCCGTGGTCGAGCCGATCGCGCAAGCGCCGAGCACACCGGCGAGCGCGAACCACCGAATGGGAGAGATCAACGTGCTGGCATCGTCCCATCCCCGCCGCCTCGCGTCGAGTCACCACGACGTCGGTGCCGCCAACGCGGTGCCGCAGCGTGTCGACGATGGTGAAGTCAGTCCGCGCAGCGGATGCACGTGCGCACCGTCGGCAGCGCGAGCACGCGTTCCAGGGCGATCGGGCCGGCGCACTCGTCGCAGGTCGTGATCGTGCCCTCGTCGACGCGTTGCCCGGCCGCATCGAGGGCAACGAGGTGGTCCCGGGCCTGACGGAGCAGGGCGGACACCTGAGCCCGCTCGTAGGCGATGGTGGCTCCCTCGGGGTCGTGTTCGTCGTCGGTGGAGGAGAGCTCGGCTGCGTCGACGATGCCGGCGAAGCTCCGCTCCAACGCTGCGATCTGGTCCGTCGTGCGCTGCTGCGCGGCGGTGATCGCGGCATGCAGAAGTGTCGTGTCGGTCGCGGTCACAAGGCGGCTGATCAGTTGTGCGTGTTCACTCGCCGGTGGTGGCGCAGCGTCACGAGCGGTCCGCCGGTGGCTCCGAGCGAGGTGTCGCGTCAGCCGCCGAGCTGCTTCATGATGCCCGCCTCGTCCGAGCTTCCCCAGCGTTCCGTGATCCTGCCGTCGGCAAAACGGGAGATCTGGAGACCGCGGGCGTCGATGCGCTTGCCAGTCGGGGCGATGCCTTGGAAGTCACCCTCGTGGGTGCCCGTGACGCGGTAGGCGAACGCAACGTTCTCGTCGTCGGCGACGAGGTGTTCGACCTCCACGTGGAGGTCGGGGAACGCCGAGCGCATCATCGTGAAGAACTGCTTGAACCCCTCGGGGCCGGCGCCTTGATCGGGCGCCGGATCGTGATCGACGACGTCTGGGCTCATCACGTCGTCGAGCGCGTCGAGGTCACCGGAGTTGATCGCCTCGCCCATGCGCTGCTGTGCGGTGATGTTCTCCTGTTTGGCCATGGCGCGACCAGTACCCAAGATCGGCGGAGACACACACCATCGACGACCGAACAGCTCGAGCGCTCCGAGTCGGCCGCCGCCCATTGGTGCGGCCGGCGGCGCCGTGCGATGAGCGCAGCGCCGCACCGCCGGGCAAGTTCGTGCGGGCCGTTCCGCCGCCGGTGCCGCAACCGGAAGTGCTCTCGTCCTGCGCTCTCCGTCCGTGCCATCGTGGCACGGGTGGAGGTGCGTCGGCTGACCCGCGAGGAGGCCCGCCGGATCGCTGTGCGGGCGCAGCTCTTGGACGCCGAGCGCCCGACCGGCCTGCTCGACGTCGTCGCGCGGCTGACGTTCTTGCAGCTCGACCCGACGGCGGCCGTGGCGCCGAGCGCCGATCTGGTGGCGTGGAGCCGGCTGGGCGACGGGTACCGTCCGGGCCAGCTGCGCCAGGCCCTCGAGCACGAGCGCGCGCTGTTCGAGCACCGCGCCCAGCCGGTGCCGAAGGAGCCGGTGGTGGTGATGGTGCGCCCGATGGCGGACCTCGGGTTGTTCCTCGCCGAGATGGCCATGTGGCCGTCGGGTCGCGGGCAGGTGCGTCGATGGCTCGACGACAACGACACCTTCCGCCGCGACGTCCTCGAGTTGCTCGGTGCGTCCGGTCCGCTCTCCTCGCGCGACATCCCTGACACGGCCGCCGTCCCGTGGGCGTCGACGGGGTGGACGAACGAACGCAACGTCACCCAGATGCTCGAGTTCCTGGGATCGAGCGGTGAGGTCGCCGTCGCCGGGCGGAGGGGACGTGAGCGGCTGTGGGCCCTTGCCGCGCGGGTCTACCCGGCGGGTGTCGGCGTGGTGCCGGTGGAGGAGGCCCGCACGATTCGCCATGAACGGCTGCTGCGTGCGCTTGGCGTCGCGCGGGAGCAGGTGGTCGGGGACGTTGGCGCGCCCGCAGAGATCGAGGGGACCGGCGGCGCGTGGCGCGTCGACCCGGGCGCCACTGCCGCCGGGTTCGTCGGTCGCACGACGCTGCTGTCGCCGTTCGATCGGCTCGTCCATGATCGCAAGCGGGCGTTGGAGCTGTTCGACTTCGAGTACACGCTGGAGATGTACAAACCCGCTGCGCACCGTCGGTGGGGGTACTTCGCGCTCCCGATCCTGCACCACGATCGGCTCGTCGGCAAGACGGACGCCGTCGCCGATCGCCGTGCCGGCGTGCTCCAGGTCAACGCCGTGCACGCCGACGTCCGCTTCACCAAGGCGATGACGGCGGCGATCGACGCCGAGCTTGCGGCCCTCGCCGCTTGGCTCGAGCTGGAGCTCGTCCGGCCGCGCTGAACGCCAGGTGCGCCCTGGCAGTCGGCGGCGGGCTAGGTGCCCGACTTCGGCGGCGACGCATGACTGGTCATCATCCACTTCGCCACCGTCCACACGGGCGATGCGTACGCCAAGGGAACCGGATGGGAAGCTGACGGTCCGATCGAGGTCCGTCCTCAACGGAGACGCGGGTGTTCGTGCGCTCGACCACCCGCCCGGGCCCCGCACCGAGCAAAGCCATCAGCAGCGCTGGCGGCTAACCACCGTCCGAAGACATCGTGTCCGAGTATCCCAGCGAGTCACATCGAGACAGCGCGTCCGGGACCGCCGGGTCTGCTGCTACACGTCGCTGAACTCAGTGAGGATGGCGGCGAGGTCCTGTGCGGCAGCGAGCAGCCTCACAACGTCGAGGTGGTTTGGTCTGACGAAATGGAACCTCGATCGGGTCGGGGAGAGGGGATTCGAACCCCCGACCTCCTGCTCCCAAATCTGGCCGGAACCGGTCCGTCTCGTCGCGACTCGTCCGCACGATGTTGATGAGCAGGTTCGATGCCGAATGGCCGGACGCTGGCGGACGCCGGAACACGGCCCGGTGCACGTCGAATTGATACATATCTGAAGGGGTATCCACTTAACCGGACCCGCTGGCACATACGTTCGCGTCATGGCGCGAGCACCCGTGGCCGGTCGTCACTATCCACCTTCGACCGGTGAGTTCATGGCGTGGTTCGCGGCCGACGG
>JBPCJW010000114.1:0-9361 GCA_051004915.1 Ilumatobacteraceae bacterium | reverse complement strand
GCAGCTGCTCGCCCACCGCTCGGGGATCGGCGACTACCTCGACGAGGACGCGCCGGGCGAGGTCAACGACTACGTGCTGACCCGGCCAGTGCACGAGTTGGCGACGACCGAGGCGTTCCTCCCGATGCTCGATGGGCACGCCACGAAGATCGCCCCGGGTCGGGACTTCTCGTACTGCAACGGCGGATACGTGGTCGTGGCGCTGCTCGCCGAGCGGGCCACCGGCCGGCCGTTCCACGACCTCGTGCACGAGCACGTCATTGATCCCGCCGGACTGGGCGACACCGAGTTCCTGCGCATGGACGAGCTGCCGGGTCGCGCAGCCCTCGGCTACCTCGACGCGACGGGCCTGCGGACGAACGCGCTGCACCTGCCCGTGCGGGCCACCGGCGACGGCGGTGCCTTCACGACCGCCGCCGACGTCCACGCGCTGTGGGCCGCGTTCTTCGCCGGTCGCATCGTGTCGCCGTCGTCGGTCGTCGAGATGATCCGGCCTCGTTCCCAGTCGCCGTCGGGACGGGACCGGTACGGGATGGGGTTCTGGCTCGGTGGCACGACTGACGCCGTCCAGCTGGAGGGCTGCGATGCGGGCGCCTCGTTCCGCTCGGTCCACCGCCCGAGCACACGCACCACCTACACGGTCCTGTCGAACACGTCGGCGGGCGCCTGGCCGATCCTCGCCCACCTCGCCACCGTGCTGACCTGATCCGAGTGCTCCGGGCGGGGCGTGCCCTCACGAGACACTCGGACGCGCCCGGGCAGGACGACCAAGGCGCGACCGGGCCTCCGTGACGCAGAGGACGACGAAGAACTGGACGACGGCGACTCCGGCCACGGTGGCTGACGCGGCCGTCTCGGCGTGGTAGCTGACGGCGAGGCCGACGACCACGGCGAGCGACCCGAGCAGGACGGCGGTGACCATCGCGACGGGCAATCGGCGGACGATCAGCACGGCCGTCGCCGGCGGGGCGACGAGCAGCCCGAACACGAGCAATGTGCCGACGGCGCGGAAGCTGGCGACAACAGAGAAGGCGAGCAAAGCGAGCAGCGCAGCGTGGGCAAACCCCGGGCGGAGACCGAGCGTCAGGGCCTTCGCCGAGTCGATCGACACGGCGAGGAACGAGCGGTGGCCGACGACCATCGCCACGACGGTGACGGCGAGCACGACCGCCGACAGCCACAGATCGGCGCTGCTCACGCCGAGCACGTCGCCGAACAAGAACGACGTCAGATCGCCGGCGTACGTGTCCTCGCGACTGATGATGATCACGCCGAGCGCGAGCATTGCGACGAACAGCAGCCCGATGCCGGTGTCGGCGGGCAGCCGGGTCGTGCGGTGCACCAGGTTGACCCCGCCGACCATGACCACGGCGCTCGCCAGCGCGCCGAGCGAGAGGTCGAAGCCCCACACGGCGGCCAGCGCGATGCCAGGCAACAACCCGTGGGCCAGCGCGTCAGCGAAGAAGGCGAGGCCGCGCACCACCACCCACGTGCCGACCAGCGCCGTCGTCGCGGCGGCGAGCAACCCGCCGAGCAGGGCGCGCTGCGTCAGGTCCGAGGAGAAGGCGTCGGCGAAGAAGTCGACCGGGTTCACATCAGCTGCCTGGATCCGATGTAGGTGCGATCTCTGACGCCAGGTGGCGGAGATGGCGCCCAGAAGCGCCGATGGTGGAGATGGCGCCCAGATCGACCCGCCGCGACGGGCGGGTCGAGCTCATGTCAAGCCGGTCGCGACGAGCAGCGCGTTGGTGCGCATCAGGTCGACGTACGTCTCGGCGCCTGAGCCTGCCTCGTCCAGGCTCTCGGTGAACAGCTCGACCACCTGCACGTCGTCGCCGACCTCCGCCGCGAGTGCCGCCGCCAGCTCCGCCGACTGCGTCGTCTCGGCGAAGATCGTGCGCACGCCAGCGCCTTCGATCAGCGCGGCCAACTGCTCGAGATCGGCCGCTGCCGCCTGGGCGCCCGTGGTCAACGACGGGACGACCGCGCCGAGCACCTCGAAGTCGTAGCGATCGGCGAAGTACCCGAGCACCTCGTGGTTCGTCACGAGCACACGCCGCTCGGCCGGGATGCCGGCGAGGGTCGACTCGATCTCGGCATCGAGCACCCGCAGCGAATCGGCGTAGGCCTCGACCTGCGTCGCCAGCGCGCCGCTGTCGATGCCGTCCAACTCGGCCAGCCGAGCGCCGAGCGCCTCGGTCGCGGCGACCATCTGCGTCGGGTCCATCCACAGGTGCGGATCGATCGCCCCCGGTGACTCCTCCAGCAATGCGACGTGATCGGCAGCCGCGAACGTGGGGACGTCGGCCTCAGCCGCTCGGTCGATCACGTCACCCATGCCCTCCTCGAACCCTGCGCCGTTGACCACCAGGAGATCGGCCGAGGCCATCGCCTCGGCCTGGCGCGCCGATGGTGCGAACTCGTGCGGATCGGCCCCGAGCGGCATGACCACTTCCACGTCGGCCAGATCGCCCACGACCTCGCCGACGACCTGCCCGAGGATGTTGGTGGTGACCACGATCGTCGGTCGGTCCGACGATCCGGCCGACTCACCGCCACAGCCGGCGGCGAGGGCGACGAGGAGCCCGACGGCACCCGGAGACATATTGAGATTGCGTCTCATTACTGGTTAACGTACCAGGATCGACCCGATCTCCCCGACTGCGGCAGCAACGATCGTGATCACCGACGTGACGGTGGTGCGAGGTCGACGGCCGGTGCTCACCGTCACCGAGCTGGCCATCGGACCGGGCGTCACGGCTCTCGTCGGTGCCAACGGATCGGGGAAGTCGACGTTGCTGCACGCCATCGCCGGACTGCTGCCCGTCGCAGAGGGCACGATGACCGTGCTCGGCCGCAGTCCGGCAGCTGCGCGGGGGCGGGTCGCCTACGTGCTGCAGACATCATCCGTGTCAACCCATCTCCTGGTCACCGTCGGGGAGACCGTCGCGCTGGCGCGGGCGGCGGAACTTGGTCCGATCCGCCGCTTGCGGTCGCACGATCGTGAGGTGGTCCGCCAGTCGATGCACCGCCTCGACGTCGACGCCCTGCGCCGACGGCAACTGGCCGAGCTGTCGGGCGGCCAACGTCAGCGGGTGTTCGTCGCCCAGGGGTTGGCGCAGGAGGCCGAGGTGCTGTTGCTGGATGAGCCGGTGGCCGGTCTCGACCTGCCGTCAGCCGAGCGCATCCGCACCGTCGTCGCCGAGGAGCGCACCGCCGGACGGACCATCGTGATCGCCACCCACGACCTCGACGAGGCGTCGCGCGCCGACCACGTTGTGCTGCTGGCAGGGCGCGTCGTCGCCGCCGGCCCGCCGGCCAGGGTCCTGACGACCGAGCACCTGCGCGCCGCCTACGGCGCGAGCCTGCTCGCCCTCGATGGTGACCTCGTCGTGCTGGACGACGGCGCTCACCACGGTCACGACCACCACGACGTGGACGGCGCCGGCTCGCGCTGACGTTCAGGCGGCGCAGTCGCGGCAGCGACCGAAGAGGTCGATGGCGTGGTGGTGCGGCACGAAGCCGGTCTCGTCGGCGACGCGCTGGAAGGTCTTGCCGAGCGTGCGCTCGATGCGATCGTCGAACGTCACGTCGCTGACGGATCCACACGATTCGCAGATCAGGTGGTGATGGTGACGGGTCAGCTCCTCCGCCAGCTCGTAATGGGCATGGTCGGCGCCGTGGACCAGCCGCCTCACGACGCCCGCCTCGACGAGCACCGCCAGGTTGCGGTACGTCGAGCTGAGGGCCAGCGTCGGATCCATCGCCAGGAGCGCCGGCAAGGTGACCGGACCATCCGCCCGGGTCAGCGCGTCGACCAGCGACCGTCGCCCTGACGTGTAGCGGTGGTCGCCCTCGGCGAGCCGCGCCTGCACGTCGTCGTCGAGGTCACGCCGAGGCAGCCTGCGCCCGTCCATCACGGCGAACCTACCTGCGATCGCCGCGATGACCGATCGACGGTGTCACGCCAGGCCGATCCTCTGGAGCTGATCATCGGGCGCCTCCAGCTCGACCAGCGCGGTGCGCAGCAGGTCGGTGAGCTCCTTCTCCAGCGGCTCGCCGACGCGGTTCTCCCGTTCGCCCGGGTCGACATCCAGGTCGTACAGGTGGTGGCCGTCGAAGCGCGACGTGCGCGCCCAGAACGGTACGTCGTCGCCGGCAGCGAACGGCTGGCGGATCACTGGCACGGTGGAACCCGGCATGCGGTCGAGCACGGCCCGATCGTCCGGCCGCGGGAGGCGCAGCTGCGGAAACGCGTGCACCGGCATCGTCGACCAGCGGTTGGACCACATGGACAGCGGCGCGTTGGCACCGACCGGCGCGCGGGCGTAGGTGCGATGGCCGTCGGTGACGTGCACCTCGCGACCCCACACCCCCATGACGGCCCAGTCACGCAGCCTCGTCGTCTCGTCGTGCAACAGCGGGACGATGGACCGACCGTGCGTGCGGTGCTCGGACACGACACCGAACAGGTCGCACAACGTGGCGTGCAGGTCGACGGTCGTGGTCAGCGCGTTGCGACGACCGGGCGCCACGCCAGGCCAAGCCACGAACAGCGGGAGGTGCCCCATCGTCTCGTAGATCGGGACGCCCGGCTTGCCGACGATGTCGTGCTCGCCGAGGTAATGACCGTGATCGGTGCACACGATGAGCACCGTGTCGTCCCACAAGCTGCGGGCGTCGAAGACGTCGAGCACGCGACCGAGCCAGTGATCGATCATCGACAGCTTGGCGCCGTAGTTGGCGCGCAGGTGGGCGACCTCGCGCTCGGACAACACGCCGTCGGCCACCGCGTTGCGGGCGTACGGCGGCCAGATCATCCGAGGCCCGCTCCACGTCGGGTCGTAGCGGGTGGCCCACGGCTCCGGCGTGTCAAACGGTTCGTGCGGGTCGAACTCGTCGACGACGAGCAAGAAGCGCTCGTGCGCTGGGGCCAGCTCGCGCAACCACCTCGCCGCCGCCGCCATGACGCGCGGTCCCGGGAAGTCCTCTTCGGCGCGGAACCACGTGCGCGACACGTCGTAGTGGCGAGGAAAGGGCGGCGGCACCACGTCGGGCGCGCCGATCGCGCTCGGGTCGGGCGCGGTGCGCCACGGGTCGTCCTCGTGGCCGCGGACGTAGTCCCACGCGCCGAAGTCGGTGTGGTAGTTCTCGCCGCCCGTCTCGAACAGGTGCGGATGGTCCGACACGAGCATCGTCGTGACGTCCCGTCGGCGCAGGTCGTACGTCAACGGGTCCTCCCACAGCTCGACCGAGCCCCACGGGCGCCACAGGAAGTCGAGGGCACCCGTCAACAGGTCGTGGCGCGCTGGCATGCACGGCAGCGACCCGGCGTAGTGGCGATCGAAGCGCACGGCGCGCGCCGCGACCCGGTCGATGTTGGGGGTCGTGAACTCCGCACCGCCGTAGTCACCGACCATCTGCCGGTTGAGGCTGTCGAGCAGGACGACGACGGCGTTGCGCGGCCGGTCGGAGAACACCAACTGATCATGGCCGGCGGCAGCGTTCATCGAACGAGCCGGCGCACACCGTCGACCGCCCGCACCGGCCAGCCGCCCGAGAGGTTGGTCCCGGGTCGGGTGAGCGCCACGACGCAACCGCCGAACCCGGCGCCGGTGAGCCGCGCGCCGAGCACACCGGGGGTCGCCGCGAGCCCGACCACGAGTTCGTCGACGGCCGGCGTCGAGACCTCGTAGTCGTCACGCAGGCTGGCGTGGCTCTCCAGCATCAGCCGCCCGAAGGTCGCGCTGTCGCCACGGGTGAGTGCGGCGGCCGCGGCGCGCACCCGAGCGTTCTCCGTGACGACGTGGCGGGCTCGGCGGCGCAGGAGCGGATCGGTGAGACGCTCGACGTCGTCGACGGACGCGGTCCGCAGCGGACCGAGCTCGACTTCCGCTGCGGCGCACTCTGCGACTCGCTGCGCGTACGCCGATGCGGCGAGGTCTCGGGCCTGGCCGGAGTGGAACACGACCAACTGGACATCGAGTGGCAAGGGCACCGGCGTCACGGAGGGCGTGGCGCAGTCGATGAGCAGGGCGTGAGCATCCCGGCCAGCAGCACACGCGAGCTGGTCCATGATGCCCGTCGGCACGCCTCGCGCCAGGTGCTCGGCGCGCTGGGCGAGACGGGCCAGGGCCACCGGGTCTTCCGTGGGCGCGCCGAGAGCCACCGCGACAGCCAGCTCGAGCGCCGCCGACGACGACAACCCGGCCCCGGCCGGCACGGACGAGGTGACGGTTCCGGTGAACCCGGTCACCGGGCGCAGCTCGGCGACCACCCCGGCGACGAAGCGCGCCCACGGTGGCTGCACGGACGCGACCTCGGCGGCGGTCGACGTCACCGACACGCGCGCCGGCTCGTCGAACTCGTCGGAGGTCAGCACGACGACGTCGCCGCCGGGCGCCCCGTCGATGTCGACGAAGCGGTCGATCGCCGCTGGCAGGACGAGCCCGCCGGTGTAGTCCGTGTGGTCGCCGATCAGGTTGACCCTCCCCGGCGCCCGGACACGCACGCGCGACGCCTCCTGCTGGCGGGCGTCGGACGACGACATCGGCGACGGAGGCTAGGCAGAGGTGGTTGACCTCGACCGCACCTGAGGTCGTACCGTCCGTGGCGTGACCGCGACGAGCAAGCCCTCGTTGCCCCGCTGGGCGGTGCTCGGGCCGCTGCGGCGGCCGAGGTTCCGGCGGATGGTCACCGCGCAGTTCGCGTCCGAGCTCGGCGACGGCATCACGACCGTGGCCCTCCCGCTGTACGTGTACGCCCGCACCCAGTCGCCGCTGGCGACATCGCTCACGTTCATGGCCGAGCTGCTGGCCGGCGTCGTGCTCGGTGTGGTCGGCGGCGTGCTGGCCGACGCCTTCGATCGGCAGCGGGTGCTCATCGCCTCGTACCTCGTGCGCTGCCTGCTGCTCGTCGGTGCCGTCCTCGCAGGGCCGCTGTGGCTGGCCATCCTGCTCGGGGTGATGGCGAGGGCCGGCGGTCAGCTCGACAACCCGTCGTTCGACGCCATGGTCCCCGAACACGCCGACGACGACCTGCAGCAGGTGCTCGCGCTGCGCCGCATCGTGCAGTCGATCTCCTACACCGTGGGCCCGGCGGTCGGTGCTCTCGCCGTCACGCTGATCGGACCGCGTAGCGCACTGCTGCTCGACAGCGCGACCTTCCTCGTCGCCATGGCATTGCTGGCGCCGATCCGCGACCTCGACCGGAGCGTGGCCGAGCGGCGGGCGGCCCACGCCGGCGACGACCTGCGCACCCGCCTGCGATCGATGTTCGAGGGCGTGCGGGTCCTGTTGGCGACCAGGACGGTGCGCCGGCTGATGGCGTACTGGACGATCGTCATGGCCACCGTCGCCATCGTGATGGCTGCTGCGATCGTGTGGTTCGCGGAGGATCTCGAGGTCGGCGACGCGTGGTACGGGCTCTCGGTGGCGGCCTACGGGATCGGGGCGACGCTCGGCTTGGCGTTGGCCGGCGGGCGGACGTTCCGGATGTCGCTGGCCGCGATCCTCGTCATCTCGGCGCCGATCTACGCCGTGTGCAGCGTCATCGGTGTCGTCGCGCTGGAGCCATGGCTGTTGCCGGCCGGTTGGCTGGTGTGGGGCATCGCGATGGGGCCAGAGCTCGTGCTCGGCGAGCTGCTCGTCGTGGAGTCGGTGCCGGAGGAGGTGCGCGGCCGGGCGTTCGCCGCGATGGCCGTGCTGACGATGCTCGGCATGGCGGCCGGCTATGGCGCGGCGGGCGTCATGCTGGAGGTCATCGGGGCGCGGGCCACGATCGCCTGGACCAGCGTCGGGATCCTCGCCCTCGCCCTGCTGTGGGTCGGCCCCGCCCTTCACGACCGCCGCGTGTTGGCGGCCCAGCGCTGTCCGGACGACCTGCTCAGCGAGGCTGGGGTCCGGCGGCGAGCCGGCACGCAGGCCGACCTCGCGCCGGAGATCTTCAGCGACTCGCCGGCGGCAGGCGCACCCGGATCACGGGTCTGACGGTGACACCCCGTCGTTAACGTCGGCGACGTGGCCCGGTTGAGACCGCAGCAGCGCGCCGATCTCCCCGACCGCGCGTTCGCCTACATCGATGCCACGGGGCGGCGGCGCCTACCGATCCACGATGCCGGCCATGTCCGCAACGCCCTGGCGCGGTTCGGGCAGGTCGAGTTCGACGATGATGCCGCTCGCGATCGAGCCCGTGGTCGGCTGCTGCGGGCGGCCAAGCGCTTCCGCATCGTGCCGGTCGGGTTCATCACCAGCGAGATCCGCGGCGAACGTCCGGCGACCGGTGCGCGCGCCCGCCAGCTGCCCGACGGGTTCGTCACGATGCTGATGACCGACATCGAGGGATCGACCGGCCTCGTCAGCGCGCTCGGCGACGGCTTCGGCACCGTCCTCGACGAGGTCTGCGCGATCCTGCGCCGCAGTGTGGGCGACGCCGGTGGGTTCGAGGTCGAGGCGAGGGCCGACGAGTTCTTCGCCGTGTTCGACACGCCGCGGCCCGCCGTCGACGCGGCCATCCGAGTGCAGCGCGAGCTGGGCGACCCGGCGCCGGTCGGCGTGGCGGACGTGCGCGTACGCGTCGGCATCCACAGCGGCTATCCGACGGCGACCGGGAGCAACTACCTCGGCCTCGACGTCAACACCACGTCGCGTGTGTGCGCCGCCGGACACGGTCAGCAGATCGTCGTCACGGCGAACACGCGAGAGGCCGTCAAGGACACCGACGCGGCGGGGCTGCGGTTCACGAGCCTCGGCACGTACCGCCTGCGCGGCCTGCCCCATGACGTGGCGCTGTACCAGGTGGGCGCCGACGGCCTGCCGAGGAGGTTCCCCCCGCTGCGCATCGGCCGCCAGTAGGGGCCTGCCGTCGGCCGCAACGGCGGTCGAGCCGTTCTGGCGTGCCGATTTCAGGCGTTGGCGGTGTCAGGTCGTGTGGACGATCAAGACGTTGCACGGGGCGATGCGTAGGACATCCGTGGCGACCGACCCGAGCAGCCGACCGGCGCCCTGGACGCGACGGTTCCCGACGATGATCATCCCAGCCTCCAGCCGTACCGCCTCCTCGCAGAGGGACTTGGCCGGATCGCCGTGGACCACCGCCGTCGTGATGGCGGGTGCGGACAGCTCGGTGCGCAAGCCGGCGAGCAGCTGCTCGGACTGCGTCAGCGGGTCGAGGTGCCACGTGTCGGAGCCGGCACTCACCTCCCGCCCGCCGCGCTGGGACATCCCGGTGACGATGTGCAGGGGCACGCCGCACTTCGTTGCCAGGTCAGCGGCGGCGACCGCTGCGCGGTGGGCCGTCTCCGTGCCGTCGACCCCGACGATGAACTCGTCCATGGTGGCGTTCCTCCCTGCTCGGGGACGCG
>JBPCJW010000113.1:0-6602 GCA_051004915.1 Ilumatobacteraceae bacterium | reverse complement strand
TGCTCACTGGTGCCCGGCGGAGATCACGGTGGTGCAACATCTCGCTGCGGCGATGGTGCACCAATGAGCGAGCGAGTCTTCGAGCGAACGAATCAGCATCCCGGTCCTCTTGCTCATGGCCGAGCATTTGTTGCGCTCCTTCCCGGCGTCACCGCCCACGGTGAGGTTCTCACATGAGCAGCGCGGGCGCGCCGGGCCGGAGTCGACGGTGACCGCCGTCATCGCCATCGACGCCGGTACGACCGGCATCCGCAGCCGGGCCGTGTTCGACGACGACCATTCGCCAGTCACCTCGTATCGAGAGCTGACGCAGCACTTCCCGCAGCCAGGATGGGTCGAGCACGACCCGGCGGAGATCTGGGAGGCCGTGCAAGCGACGCTGACGGAGGTCGTGGAGCGCGTCGGACGCGACAACGTCGCGGCCATCGGCATCACCAACCAGCGGGAGACCGCCGTGGCGTGGGATCGCTCGACCGGGCGGTCGTACGGCCGGGCGATCGTGTGGCAGGACCGCCGCACGGCGGTGCGCTGTGCCGAGCTGGCGCCGTCGCTCCCGCTCGTGCGCCAGCGCACCGGCCTCGTCCTCGACCCGTACTTCACGGGCACGAAGTGGGAGTGGCAGCTGCGACACGGCGCGGTCCCGGTCAGCGATGATCTGGCTCTCGGCACCGTCGACTCGTGGGTCATCTGGAACCTGACGGGTGGGGAGGTCCACGCCACCGACGCCACCAACGCCAGTCGCACGATGCTGTTCGACATCCGCCGTCTCGACTGGGACGACGAGCTGTGCACGCTGCTCCACGTCCCTCGCGCCGCCCTCCCGGCGATCGTGCCGTCGAGCGGCCGGGTCGGGGTGACATCGACGCGGTGCGGCGTGGCGCCCGGCATCCCCATCAGTGGCATCGCCGGCGATCAGCAGGCGGCGCTCTTCGGGCAGGCCTGCCTGCGCCCTGGCATGGCCAAGAACACCTACGGCACCGGCAGCTTCGTGCTGCTCAATGTCGGCTCGTCATGCCCCGAGCCGACCGAGGGGATGCTGACGACCGTCGCCTGGATGCTCGCCGACGGCACGGTGGCCTACGCGCTGGAGGGCGCGATCTTCTCGACCGGCTCGGCGATCCAGTGGCTGCGCGACGGGCTCGGCATCATCGGGCAGGCATCCGAGACCCAGGCGGTGGCGGCGAGCGTCGCCGACAGCGGCGGGGCGTTCGTCGTCCCGGCGTTCACCGGCCTGGGCTCGCCGTGGTGGGACCCGTACGCCAGGGGCACGATCATCGGGATCACGCGTGGCACGACCGCCGCCCACCTGACACGAGCGGTCGTGGAATCGATGGCGCTGCAGACGAGAGACGTCGTCGACGCCATGGTGGCGGCGAGCGGGACAGCGCTGGACGAGCTGCGCGTCGATGGCGGGGCGTCGGTGATGGACCTGCTGTTGCAGTTGCAGGCTGACCAGCTCGGCGTCACGGTGCTGCGTCCGGTCGACCGGGAGACGACGGCGCTCGGGGCCGCACTCCTGGCCGGCCTGGCCGAGGGAGTCTGGCCCGAACTGGACGCGATCTCGGCGCGGTGGGAGCTGGAGCGATCGTTCGCCCCGGCCGCCGACCGGTCCGCCGCCGACGCCCTGCACAACACCTGGCTGCGCGCCGTCACCCGCTCCCGCGCCTGGGCGACGGATTGAGGTTCTGACGAAGCTTCATGCTGGAAATCCAGCACGATCGCGCCACAGAATCTCGGTCCCCAACCTCTTGACATGAGCCATGCCACGTTGGCATGATCCCTGCCATGTCTGACGTGGCCGCAACGACCACCGGTGCGTGGGCTCACCACCGGGCCGACGTCGAGGAGCGCATCGTCAACGCCTTTCTCGAGCTGCTTGAGACGCAGAGCCCGACCACCGTGTCGATGCCGGCGATCGCCGCACGCGCCGGCATCTCCGTACGCACGCTCTACCGCTACTTCCCGACCAGGCAGGAGCTGCAGCGCGCCGCCGCTACGTGGTTCGACGACTGGACCCGGCGCCGGCTCAACAACGACCTGTCGCAGTCGACGATGCGGGAGTACATGCAGTTGCTGTGGGTCGAGATGGCCGGCCGCCTGGCTGCCGTCCGCGTGCAGCACGTCTCGCCGGATGGGCGGGCGATGCGAGCGGCCCGTCTCGACAGCGCACGCCGGGCCGTCGACCACGAGTTGCCGCCCGAGCTGACCGGTGCGCGGCGGGCGGAGATCGTCGATCTCATCGTGGCCATCTCGTCGTCGTCGATGCTCCTCGAGCTTGTCGATCGCATGGGCCACGACCCTCGGCGGGCCGCTGACCTGGTCTCCGACCTCGTCGAACTGATCATCACCACAGAGTCCGGCCGGGGGGCCGGACGACAGGAGGACACACCATGAGCACGAACACCGCCAACCCGACCTTCACGCCGCCGGGCCCCGGCACGTGGGAGAACGACACGTCGCACTGCCCCCCGGCGGCGACACCGCTGTTCCAGCGCCTGGCTGCGGAGTCGATGACCGAGGCGTATCGCGAGGTGTTCGCCGAGTGGGGCGCCCCGCTGCAGACGATGGAGGTGCGCTTCGTCAACGGGAAGATGTACCGCCGGCTGGTCCCGCTGATCGGCGCCGGCCGCAGCGCTCCCCCGCCCCCGCGCCCGGTGCTGTGGGCGGCAACGCGCCTGCACCCGGCGTTCCGCCGCCGCGAGCGGGCGGCCCGGCGAACGTTGGCCGAGCGCCCGTACCTCGCCGTGATCGACCGCTGGGTCGAGGGCGAGCGCGCGGAATGGATCGAACGCAACCTCGCCGTGCAGGCCGTCGACCCCGCCCCGCTGACGGATGAAGAGCTCGCCGATCACATCGATGCCGTGGGGCGCCACCTGCGGGCGGGCTGGGATCGTCACCATCGATTGCACGGCAGCGACCTCGGGCCGATTGGCGATCTGCTCGCCCACGCCTCGAAGTGGGGGCTCGACCCCGTGCAGGTGATGACGCTGCCCCGGGGGGCGTCGCCGGCGACGCTCGAGGTGCGGCTGCACGGCCGGCGCATCGCCGATGCCCTGCGCGCCGGCGGTGTCGACCCCGCAACTGCGACAAACCTTGCTGAGGTGCGCTCCGTGCCAGCTGCGGCCGAAGCGCTCGACGGCTATCTCCGCGAGTACGGCTGGCGCGTCGTCACGTCCTACGACCTGGAGGGTCTGACGATCGGCGAGCTGTCGGCCGCCACGTGTGCGCTCATCCGGTCTTGCGCCGCTGGCGGGGGGCCGGACGACGAATCGCCGCCCGCTGATCCCGGGCCATTGCGGAGCAGTGTGCCGGCAGCCGACCGGGCGCGCTTCGACGAGTTGCTCGACGACGCCCGCAAGGCCTACGGGGTGCGCGACGACAACGGGCCGTTGACGGCGGAATGGCCGATGGGCCTGCTCCGCCGGGCATACCTGGAGGCCGCCGCACGGCTCACCGGCAAGAACCGGCTGGACGAGGCGAACGACGTGTTCGAGCTGGACGTCGACGAGCTGGGCGGCGTGCTGCGCGGCGCGCCGACGCCGACGGCGGCCGACGTCACGCAACGCGCTGCGACCCGGGCCCGGCAGGCGACGGCTTCGTCCCCGGCGCTGCTCGGTCCGGCGCTCCCGCCGCCCGACACGTCGGCGTTCCCGCCTGGCATCCGTCGGACGATGGAGATCATCTTGGCCGCCGTCTCCAACCTCGAACCCGACCCCATGGGAGAGCGCCACGCCCTGCGCGGGCTTGGCATCGGGACAGGACGGGTGCGGGGCATCGCCCGGGTCGCCACCGATCCTGAGCGGGTGCTCGAGGAGATGGAGCCGGACGACGTGCTCGTGGCGGCGTGGACGGCACCGACGTTCAACGCCGTCTTGGCGATCGCCGGAGGCGTCGTGGTGCAGGAGGGAGCGTTGCTCTGCCATGCCGCCGTGATGGCTCGCGAGCTCGGCATCCCCGCCGTGGTCGGGTGCCACCGGGCGATGGAGCTGATCGGCGACGGCGACCTGATCGAGGTCGACGCCGACGCTGGTGCGGTGACGGTCCTCGAGCGCCGCTCGGCGACGCAGCGCACCCCCGCCGCCGCCGTCTGACCGGCGCGGGCGGGATCCGGGCGCTAACCGAGCTTGGTCAGACCGCGCTTCAGGTTGCGCACGCCCTGCGCGATGCGCTCCTCGTCCTCGATGAGCGCGAAGCGGATGTAGCCCTCGCCGCCGGCCCCGAAGCCGACACCCGGCGAGAGCGCGACGTCGCAATCCTTGACGACCATCGAGCAGAACTCGACCGAGGTCATCTCGGCGTACGGCTCGGGGATCGGCGCCCACACGAACATCGATCCGGGCGGCGCGGGGATGTGCCAGCCGATGCTGTCGAGCCCGGAGATCAACGCGTTGCGCCGCCGCTCATACGTGGCGCAGACCTCCTTCGGGAAGTCGGGGACCTCGTTGATCGTCGCCGTCGCAGCAAGCTGGACCGGTTGGAACATGCCGTAGTCGAGGTAGCTCTTCAGCTTCACGAGCGCTTGCACGACCTCGGCCCGGCCGAGCAGGAAGGCGGTGCGCCAGCCGGCCATCGAGAAGCTCTTGGTCATCGAGTACAGCTCGACGGCGACATCCTTCGCACCCTCGGCCTGCAGGATGCTGGGCGGCTGGTAACCGTCGAAGCCGACGTCGGCGTAGGCGAAGTCGTGGACGACGACCATCTCCCGCTGCCGGCAGAAGTCGACGACGCGCTGCATGAAGGCGAGGTCGACACAGGCGCCCGTCGGGTTGTGCGGGAACGACGTGACGAGAACGCGCGGCTTCGGCCACCCGACGTCATACGCCGTGTGCAGGCGATCGAAGTACTCCTCGGCGAACTCCGTCTCGTCGGGGTTGGCGAGCGAACGCATCGGCACCTGGCGCAGATCGGCCCCGGCGAACAGCGGCCCGAAGATGTGGATCGGGTAGCTCGGGGTCGGCACGATGCAGGAGTCGCCCCTGTCGAGGAGCACCCACATCAGGTGGCTGAAGCCCTCCTTGGCCCCGATCGTGTTGGTGATCTCCAACTCGGGATCCAGCTCCACGCCCCACGTGCTCTGGTAGTAGCCGGCGATCGCTTGGCGCAGCCCGGGCAGGCCACGCGACAGCGAATAGCGGTGGTTGGCCGGGTCCTTTGCCGTCTCGCCCAACGTCCGCACGGCAACGTCGGGCGATGCGATGTCGGGGTTGCCGAAGCCGAGGTCGACGACGTCGCGCCCGGCCTTGCGGGCTTCGATCTTCAGACCGTCGATGATCGTGAAGACGTAGGGAGGCAGGTCGGTGATGCGCCGGAACTCCATCGCCACGACGTTACTCGCCCTCGCCCCGCGCGTCCCTCTGGCAACATGGACCGATCGAAGGGGGGTGGTTGAGCCGTGGCCAAACCGAACCGGCCGGGATGCATCTGGGTGGTCATCGAGATCCCGCGCGGCAGTCGCAACAAGTACGAGATCGATCACGTCGACAACCGCGTCTACCTCGACCGCCGGCTGTTCACGGCGACGACGTACCCCGCCGACTACGGGTTCGTGCCGGACACACTCGGCGGCGACGGCGATCCGCTCGACGCGCTCGTGCTGCTCGACGACCCCGTCTACCCCGGGGTGTGGGTCGAGGCGCGACCGGTTGGCGTGCTCTACATGCAGGACGAGGCAGGCGAGGACGCCAAGCTGATCTGCGTGCCGCCGGGCGAGCCGAGGTGGATCGACGTCGACGACGTCAGCCACCTCACGCCGCAGCTGATGGCCGAGATCCAGCACTTCTTCGAGGTGTACAAGGCGCTCGAGCCGAACAAGTACTCCTCGACCGAAGGCATCGGCAACCGCGAGGCGGCGTGGCGGGAGATCGAAGAGGCGCGCAGGAACTTCGTCCCGCACTGATCCCGGCATCGAACGTGATCTGCTGCGCGGCGTGAGCTCCGGGCCAGCCGTCATCGAGCGGCACCGCGTGATGGCGCTGCTCAACGCCGAGCGCACGACCTACGCCGACCGCAACCCTCGTTCCCACGCCGCCGGCCTGACGAGCGCCAACCTGTTCGGTCGCGTCCCGATGACGTGGATGGCGAAGAACGCCGGCGGGTTCCCGCTGTACCTCGACGGCGCGTGGGGGCCAGGGTGACGGATGTCGACGGCCATGAGCTGGCCGACTTCTGTCTCGGCGATACGGGCGCCATGGCGGGGCACTCGCCGCCGGCAACGGTCGCCGCGGTGGCTCGACGTTTCGCCGAGCTCGGCGGGGCGACGACGATGATGCCGACCGAGGACGGCGCGGTGGTGGCCGCCCAGTCGGCCCGACGGTTCGGGCTGGCGCAATGGAGCTTGCCCTGACCGCGACCGACGCCAATCGTTGGGCGCTGCGCCTCGCCAGGGCGGTACGGACCGGCCACGCGTCCTGGTCAACAGCTACTGCTACCACGGCAGCGTCGACAAGTCGCTGATCGTCGCCGACGGCGACGGTGGGCAACCTCGACCTGGCAACGTCGGCGCGCCGTGCGACGTGTCGATCACCAGCCGGGTCGTCGAGTACAACGACGTGTCGGCGCTGGAGCGGGAGCTGGCCCACGGCGATGTCGCTGCGCTGCTGATG
>JBPCJW010000112.1:0-6836 GCA_051004915.1 Ilumatobacteraceae bacterium | reverse complement strand
TGGATGGCGGCCCGCACCACCAGAAGCTGGAGCCTGTTCGGCAACACGATGGCGCCGGGCTTCACGAACGACGCGTACGAGGGGGCGGACGCCGATGTGCTGATCGCCGGGTGGCCCGCCGAGCGGGCGTCGATCGAGGCGCTGACGAGACGCCGGGCACCCCGATCCATGCCCGACTAGGCTCCCGCCACCAACCCACGACAGGAAGAAAAACCGAGGGGGAGCATGAAGACGACCAAGTTCGTCGCCGCGCTCGCCGTCGCCGGCCTTGCGCTCGCAGCGTGCGGCAGCGATGACGACGAGGGCAGCGCGACCACGGCGAGCGGCGGCACCACCGCCGGCGGCACCGAGACGACTGCGGGCAGCGAGACCACCGCCGGCAGCGAGACCACCGCCGGCAGCGAGACCACGACCGGCGACACCACGGCGAGCGAGTGCGAGGCGCGCGAGCCACTCGAGGAGATCGACATCGGGCTGGTCACCGACGTCGGACGGGTCGACGACGGCTCGTTCAACCAGTCGGCGTGGGAAGGCGCCCAGGCCGCCGCCGAGGAGGTTGGCGCCACCGCTGTCGACTACATCGAGACCGCCGCGGCGACCGACTACGCCACGAACATCAACCAGTTCATCGACAGCGGCGCCAACGTCATCATCACCGTCGGCTTCGCCCTCGGTGAGGCCACGGCGGCGGCAGCAATGGAGAACCCGGACATCGCCTTCATCGGCGTCGACCAGTTCCAGGCCGCGACCACCTGCAACGTGACCGGCCTGATCTTCGCGGAGGATCAGTCGGGGTTCCTCGCCGGAGCCCTCGCCGGCCTGCTCACCGACACGAACACCCTCGGCGCCGTGCTCGGCACCGACCAGGTGCCGCCGGTGGTCGCCTTCAAGGAGGGCTTCGAGAACGGCGCCGAGTACACCAACCCGGACGTCGAAATTTTCTCGACGTACCACCCGGGCGGGCTGGACGTCGCCTTCCTCGACCCCGAGTTCGGGGCCACCACGGCCCGCCAAGCGCTCGACAACGGGGCGGACATCATCTTCGGCGCCGGTGGCGAGACCGGCAACGGAGCGCTGATCGAGGTCGCCAAGGAAGCAGGCGAGGCGCTGTGCATCGGCGTCGACACCGATCAGTGGGAGACGGTGCCGGAAGCCCACCCGTGCCTCGTCACGAGCGCCGTCAAGCAGATCAACGACAACGTCGTCGAACTCGTCGGCTTCATCGCGGACGGCTCCATCGAGCCCGGGAACTTCCTCGGTGAGGTCGCCCTCGCCGACTACCACGACCTGGCCGACCGGGTGTCCGCAGACGTGCAGGCACAGATGGACGAGATCACCACCGGCGTGCTGGCAGGCGACATCCCCACGGGCTACGAGCCGTAGGCCGTGAGGGGCTGAACGCCCCGATCCACCGTCGTGGCGACGGGGTGCGGCAAACTCTGCCGCACCTCGTCGCCTTTTTCGCCTCCGGACGAGCGGAGCCTCGATGCGTCTGAACCAGCGGGCCGAGAACATCGTGCTGCCGTTGGGCGCCATCGTGCTCGCGCTGCTGATCGGTGCCGTGATGATCCGGCTCTACGGCTCCAACCCGTGGACGGCGTACAGCGCACTCGTTGACGGCGCCATCGGGAACCCGTTCGAGAACAACGAGGAGCTGGCCAGGACGCTGGCGCGGGCCACCCCGTTGATCTTCACCGGCCTCGCCGTCATCGTCGGGCTCAAGGCTGGGCTCTTCAACATCGGGGCCCAGGGCCAACTGCTGCTCGGGGCCACGTTCGCGGCGTGGATCGGCTACGACATGACGGGCCTGCCGAGTGCCCTGCACGTACCCTTCGCCCTGCTCGTTGGCGGCATCTTCGGCCTGCTCCCGGCGGCGCTGGCCGGTGCGCTCAAGGCCTACCGGGGGGCGCACGAGGTGATCACCACGATCATGCTCAACTTCATCCTCGTCAACATGACGGAGTACCTGGTCGGGGCGCGCGGGCCGTTCCACGACCCCGAGGGCGGCGCCATCTCGCGCACACCTCGCATCCAACCCTCGGCCGAGATCCCCGACGTGCTCGGCCTCCCACTCGGGTTCTTCATCGGCGTCGCGGTCGCCGTGCTCATCTGGTTCCTCCTCTCCCGCACGACGATCGGCTTCCGCATCACGACCGTCGGCCAGAGCGCGCCGGCGGCGGAGTACGCCGGCATCTCGGCGAAGCGGATCATCGTGCTGGCGATGGCGCTCAGCGGCTTCCTCGCCGGTCTCGGCGGCGCGATCGAGACGCAGGGTGTGTTCGACCGCTACGAGGCCGGGTTCAACGTCGGGCTGGGATTCGACGGGATCACCGTCGCCCTGCTCGCCCGGGTCCAGCCGCTGCTGGCGGTGCCGGCCGCCCTGCTCATCGGCATCATGCGCGCCGGTCAGCCGGCGATGTCGTTCCGGGCTGACGTGCCGCAGGAGATCATCGACGTGATCCTGGCCATCATCCTGCTGCTCGTCTGCGCGCCGGTCGTCGTGCGCTGGATCATGCGCGTCCGCGGCCCCAAGGACGCCGTCGAACAGATCGAGATCACGTCCGGGTGGGGAGGCTCAGTGTGAACGAGCGTTCCAGGTGCAGCACCGATCGACGAGGCGACCGCGCGAGCGAACGGGCAGCGTCGTGAGCGAGCGTTCCAGGTGTACCACCGAACGACAAGGCGGTCGCGCGAGCGAACGGGCAGCTACGTGAACGCCAGGACGCGCAAGGTCGTGCTGGCGCTGGCGCCCGTCGTGGCGGTCATCGTCATCGCCTACCTCTTCTACTTCTTCAACTCCGAGATCAAGACGGCCGCCGTGCTCAACGGCACGTTCCGCCAAGCCACGCCGTTGGTCCTGGCGGCCATGTGCGGCTTGCTCGGCGAACGCACCGGGATCGTCAACATCGGCATCGAGGGCCAGCTCCTGATGTCGGCGTTCACCGGGTACTACGTCGCCGCCGCCACCGGCAGCATCTGGACCGGTGTGCTGGCCGGCATGCTCTCGGGGGCCCTCCTCGGGCTGTTCCTCGCCCTCTGCGCCGTCACGTGGAAGATCGACCAGATCATCGCCGGCACGGTGATCAACATCTTCGTCGCCGGCCTCACGTCGTTCCTGTACACGCAGGGCAAGACGCTGACGGGCAACCTGCCCGAACTGCACGTCCCGATCCTCCACGAGATCCCCCTCATCGGGCCGATGATCTTCGAGAACACCCCGATCGCGTACATCGCCATCGTCCTCGTGTTCGTCCTGTACGTCGGGCTGTTCCACACCAGGTGGGGACTGCGCAGCCGGGCCGTCGGCGAGCGGCCGAACGCCGCCGACAGCGTCGGCATCGACGTCGGCCTGAAGCGCTACGTGAACACCGCCCTGGCCGGCGGGCTGGCCGGGCTCGGCGGCGCGTTCCTCAGCCTCGAGGCCGTCGGCACCTTCGAACGGGGCATGAGCGCCGGGCGCGGCTTCACCGCCCTGGCGATCATGATCTTCGGGCGCTGGAACCCGCTGCTGGCGTGGGCCGGCGCGCTCTTCTTCGCCTTCACGTCCCGCCTGGCCGCGCAGCTGCAGTTCGACCAGGTGATCGACGTCCCGCCGCAGTTCATCAACATCCTGCCGTTCGTGTTGGTCATCGTCGTGCTGGCGCTGTTCGCTGGCCGAGTGCGCCCACCGGCGGCGGCCGGCAAGCCGTTCGTCCGAGAATGACGAGCATGACCGAACACGCATCGATCGTCTTGGAGGCCCGCCACCTCACCAAGCGGTTCGGCCACCTGTACGCCAACCACGACGTGTCGATCCAGGTCCGCCGGGGGGAGATCCTCGGCCTGCTCGGCGAGAACGGCGCCGGCAAGAGCACGCTCGTCAAGATGCTGTTCGGGCTGTACCAGCCGGACGAGGGCGAGATCCTGATCAGCGACGAAGTCGTCCACCTGCACGACTCCGGTGACGCCATTCGGCGCGGGGTTGGGATGGTCCACCAGCACTTCCAGCTCGTGCCGGTGTTCACGGTGGCCGAGAACATCATGCTCGGCGACGAATCCACCCGCGCCGGTCTGCTCGACGAGCGGGCGGCAGAGAAGCGGATCCGCTCGCTATCGAGCCAGTTCGGGCTGCAGGTCGACCCGGAGGCACTCGTCGAGGACCTGCCGGTCGGCACCCAGCAGCGGGTCGAGATCCTCAAGACCCTGTATCGCCGCGCCGACATCCTCATCCTCGACGAACCGACGGCGGTGCTCACCCCGACGGAGACCGACGAACTGCTCAAGGTGCTGCGCGAACTGGCCGAGCAGGGCGCGGCGATCATCTTCATCACCCACAAGCTGCGCGAGGCGATCGCGGCGTGCGACACGATCACCGTGCTGCGCGCCGGCCAGGTCGTCGGGACCACAACGCCGGTGGAGACCGATCGGGCAGGGCTGGCCAACATGATGGTCGGGCGCAGCGTCGTGCTGCAGGTGGACAAGGGCGAGGCCCACCCGGGCGACGTGGTGCTCGACGTCGTCGGGTTGGAGGTCGACGACGACCGCGGCCACCGTGCGGTGGCCGGGCTCGACCTCGACGTGCGGGCGGGCGAGATCGTCGGAGTGGCAGGTGTCGAGGGCAACGGCCAGCGCGAGCTGGTCGAGGCGATCGCCGGGATGCGCAAGATCCGCGGTGGTTCGATCACGTTCAAGGGGCAGCGGCTCGACGGCCAGCGGGCGCACGCCGTCAACCGGATGGGCGTCTCGCACATCCCGGAGGATCGGGAGAAGCATGGGTTCGTCGGCAGCTACTCGGTGGCCAGCAACTTCGTGCTCGAGCGGTTCGACGAGCGGCCATACGCCCGCGGCATCGTGCGCGACTTCGCCGCCGTCGAAGCTCACGCCACCGAGATGGTCGAGCGGTTCGACGTCCGCCCGCGCAACATCACCCTGCCGATGGACTCGCTGTCGGGGGGCAACAAGCAGAAGGCCATCGTGGCCCGCGAGCTGACGCAGGATGCCGAGCTGGTGATCGCCGCCCAGCCGACGCGAGGTGTCGACGTCGGGTCGATCGAGTTCATCCACAACCAACTGGTCGAGCAGCGCGATCGCGGCGTGGCCGTGCTGCTGGTGTCGGCCGAGCTGGACGAGATCCTCTCGCTGTCCGATCGCGTGGCCGTGATCTACGAGGGCCGCATCCAGGCCGTCATGCCCGTCGCCGAGGCGACCCGTGAACGCATCGGCCTGCTCATGGCCGGCGACCCGGGCTAGCTGTGGGCTAGCTGGAAAGGGTGTTGGTCAGCGAGACCGCTCGGCGGTCGCCGACACGGTGATGCCGCCGCGCGGGCGCTGCGCGAGGTTGACCGTCACCCGGTGGGGTTGGGCGGTCTCCATGATCTCGGCGGCGATCTCGGCGACGAGGGCCTCGGCGAACACCTGGCGGTCACGGAAGCCCCACAGGTACAGCTTGAGGCTTTTCGTCTCGACGCACCAGCGGTCGGGGGCGTAGGTCAGCTCGACCGTCGACAGGTCCGGCTGGCTGGTCACGGGGCACAGCGACGCCACCTCGTCGGTGGACAGCCGGACCTCGGTCACGTGGTCCGGTGCGGCGAACACCTCGACGTGCTCGATCGGCTCGCGAACGGTGCTGCCGAGGACCGTCAAGCCGTCCGACATGTCGCCACGCTAGACGGGTGGACCGTGACCGCTTCGGCCGGTGACGCAGCGAGGGTGACACGTCCCGCCGAGCGCCAGCGAGGCACGGCGCCGCTTCGGGGCCCACCCAGCACGACCGTGACCGCTTCGGCCGGTGACGCAGCGAGGGTGACACGATCCCGCCGAGCGCCAGCGAGGCACGGCGCCGCTCCGGCGCCCACCCAGCCCGTCTAACCTCGCCGTGATGGCCGGCCACCTGACGCCCGAAATCCTCGGCCGGGCGCCGAAGGCCGTCCTCCACGACCACCTCGACGGCGGTCTGCGGCCATCGACGGTGATCGAGCTGGCTCGGGAGTACGGCTATCCGGGCCTGCCGACCACCGATCCGGACGAGATCGCCCACTGGTTCAACCGGGGCGCCAAGCGCAACGACCTCGTGCTGTACCTCGAGACGTTCGCCCACACGGTCGGCGTGATGCAGCACCGTGACGCCATCGAGCGGGTGGCGATGGAGTGCGCTCAAGACCTCGCCAACGACGGTGTCGTGTACGCCGAGGTGCGCATGGCGCCCGAGCTGTGCACGGCTGCCGGGCTGACGCTGGACGAGGTGATGCAGGCGATCCTCGACGGTTTCGCCAAGGGCGCGGCGGGGACCGACCTGGCGATCTACGCCATCGCCACGGCGATGCGCACCGCCGCCCGCAGCCAGGAGATCGCCGAGCTAGCCGTGCGGTGGCGCGATGCAGGGGTGGTCGGGTTCGACATCGCCGGGGCCGAGGCCGGGTATCCGCCGACCCGCCATCTCGACGCGTTCCAGTACGTCATGCGGGCCAACTTCCACACCACGATCCATGCCGGCGAAGCGTTCGGTCTGCCGTCGATCTGGGAGGCGGTGCAGTGGTGCGGCGCCGAGCGGCTCGGCCACGGGGTGCGGATCGTCGACGACATCACCGGGCCGATCGGCAACGAGCAGCTCGGTCGGCTGGCCGCCTACATCCGGGATACGCGCATCCCGCTCGAGCTGTGCCCGACGTCGAACGTCAACACGGGTGTCGTCGGGTCGATCGCCGAGCACCCGATCGAGATGCTGCGGCGTCTGCGGTTCCGGGTCACCGTCAACACGGACAACCGGTTGATGAGCGACACATCGATGACCAAGGAGATGTTGCAACTGCAACATTCCTTCGGGTGGACGATCGACGACTTCGAGTGGATCACGATCA
>JBPCJW010000111.1:0-4167 GCA_051004915.1 Ilumatobacteraceae bacterium | reverse complement strand
GCTTCGAGCCTGCTTTGCGCCCGCTCCTCTGGCCGAGCGGGGTGGGCCGTGGCGTGACGTGCGGCGACTTCGGCGGCGATCTCGGTGAGCCCGATGCCGCCGATTCGGCTCACCGTGCCGGTGAAGTAGCGATCGACGAGCTCACTGCCGAGACCGATCGCTTCGAAGATCTGGGCGCCGGTGTAGCTGGCGACGGTCGACACGCCCATCTTCGACATCACCTTGAGGACGCCCTTGCCGCACGCCTTGATGTAGTTGCGCACCGCCTTGTCCGGCTCGATCTGCCCGAGGCCGTGCAGTCCGCGGCCCCTGTCGCTGGCGATGAGGTCCTCGATCGACTCGAAGGCGAGGTACGGGTTGATCGCGCCGGCGCCGTACCCGACGAGGAGCGCCATGTGGTGGACCTCGCGGGCGTCGCCGCACTCGACGAGCATCCCGACCATCGTGCGCTGCTTCGTGCGCACGAGGTGGTGGTGCACGGCGGCGGTCAGCAGGAGCGACGGGATCGGGGCCTCGACCGCATCGGCGTTGCGGTCGGACAGCACGATGATCCGGGCGCCGTCGTCGATCGCCGCCGACACCTCGGCGCAGATCGCGGTCAGCGCCCGTTCCAGCGCGAGCCCGCCGCCGGCGACGCGGTACAGGCCGGGCACCACGTATGAGCGCAGTCCCGGGAACTCCCCGCCGTCGTTGGCGTGGACGATCTTGGCGAGCTCGTCGTTGTCGATGATCGGGAACGGCAGGACGAGCTGGCGACAGCTGTTGGCGCTCGGTCGGAGCAGGTTGTCCTCCGGACCGACGGTCGAGGAGACCGACGTGACGACCTCCTCGCGGATCGCGTCGAGGGGCGGGTTGGTGACCTGGGCGAAGAGCTGCGAGAAGTAGTCGAACAGCAGCCGGGACCGCGTCGAGAGCACGGCGATCGGGGTGTCGGTCCCCATCGAGCCGATCGGCTCGGCACCCTTCGCCGCCATCGGGGCGAGGAGGACCTTCAGCTCCTCGTGCGTGTAGCCGAACAGCTGCTGGCGGCGCAACACGCTGTCGTGGCTGAACACGACGTGCTCACGGGCCGGGAGGTCGGCGAGATCGCAGAGGCTCTGCTTCAGCCACTCGCCGTAGGGATGCTCGGCGGCCAACGTCGTCTTGATCTCCTCGTCGTCGACGATGCGGCCCTCGGCGGTGTCGATGAGAAACATGCGGCCGGGCTGCAGGCGGCCCTTGGTGATCACCTTCGCCGGGTCGACATCGATCACCCCGACCTCGGAGGCCATCACCACGAGGTCGTCGTCGGTGACCCAATAGCGGCTCGGGCGCAGGCCGTTGCGGTCGAACACGGCGCCGATCACGCTGCCATCGGTGAACGCCACGCTGGCCGGGCCGTCCCACGGCTCCATCACGCACGAGTGGAAGCGGTAGAAGTCGCGTTGCGCTGCGTCGAGCTCGTGGTTGTTCTCCCAGGCCTCCGGGATCATCATCAGCATGGCGTGGTGCAGCGGCCTGCCGCCCAGGTGGAGCAGCTCGAGGACTTCGTCGAAGCGGGCCGTGTCGGAAGCGCCTGGCGTGCAGATCGGAAAGGCCTTGTCGATGCGCGGGAAGACCGAACCGTCGAGCATCGCCTCGCGTGCACGCATCCAGTTCTGGTTGCCCTGCACGGTGTTGATCTCGCCGTTGTGGGCGACGTAGCGGTACGGGTGGGCGAGCGGCCACGACGGGAAGGTGTTCGTGGAGAAGCGGCTGTGGACGATGAGCAGCGCGCTCTCGAACCGCTCGTCCATGAGGTCGGGGAAGAACTGCGCCAGTTGCGGAGTGGTGAGCATCCCCTTGTAGACGAGGGTGCGCGCCGAGAGCGACGCGAAGTACGTGGCGATCTCTGGTTCCAGCTCGTGCTCGATGCGCTTGCGGGCGAGGTACACCTTGCGGTCGAGTGGCAAGCCGGACGATCCGGCCGGGTCGGTGACGAAGAGCTGCCGGAACGTCGGCATGACGGCGCGTGCGGTGGCGCCGAGGCAGTTCGGCTCGACGGGGACCTCACGCCATGCGACGACGGCCAGCGACTCGTCGGCGACGATCGTCTCGATCGCCGCCTGCGCCTTCTCGGCGGCGACAGGGTCGGTGGGGAAGAAGGCCAGGCCGACGGCGTACGAGCCGGCAGGCGGCAGATCGACGCCGTGCTCCTCGCGCAGGGCGGCACGCAGGAACCGATCGGGGACCTGGACGATGATGCCGGCGCCGTCGCCAGTATCGGGCTCGGCACCCGTGGCGCCGCGGTGGGCCAGGTTGGTGAGCGCGACGAGACCCGTCGTCACCAGCTCGCGACTGACCACGCCCTTGAGGTGGGCCACGAAGGACACACCGCAGGAATCGTGTTCGAGTCGCGGGTCGTAGAGGCCCACGGGGCCTGGGGCAGTTCGCATCGTCTCCACATCCACGGAAGTCGTCGTCGGCTTGGGTGGACGTTCGGGACGACGCTGGCCCGAACGGCTCGCGCAGTGTAGAGGCCATCCGGCCCACCCGGAAACGACGGTCCGGGATCAACCCACTGACCCACAATCCGAGGCTTTCACGTCATCCGAGGGTTTCCGACGCCCCTCCCGGTACGCAAACCCTCGGATACGCTGAAAGCCTCGGATCGGATCAAGCCTCCTGGAACTTCGGGGGGCGGTTCTCGAAGTTGGCGAGCACGGACTCAACCTGGTTGGGCGAGCCGACGAGCCCGCCGATGACCCGGCGCTCCTCGGCGAACTGCTCGGCGGCGCCGGCGTTGGCGAGCAGGTTGAACAGCGCCTTCGATCCGCGCACGGCGTCCGGGCTGCGCCCGGCGATCTCAGCCGCCAGCGCCATCGCATCGTCCAGGGGCGTCTCGGTGACGTGCGTCGCCAGGCCCATCTCGCCGGCCTCGCTCCCGGAGAACGTGCGGGCGGTGAACGTCAACTCCTTGGCCACGTCCGGCCCGACCAGCCGCGAGAGGAACAGCGTGCCGGTCATGTCCGGCACGAGCCCCCAGTGCACCTCGCGCACCGACAGCTTGGTCTCGGGGTGGACGAAGCGGATGTCGGCGCCGAGCGCGATCTGGATGCCGCCGCCGAGGGCGTGCCCGTGCACTGCGGCGATCACCGGCACCGGGATCTCCTGCCACACCCAGGCCACCTGCTGGCCGAGGTGGGTGACCCCGCCAGGCGTCAGCCCCGCCGGGCTGGCGTCGAATTCGGCGCCACGATCGCCACCGCCGACACCGTCGCCGCTGGCCATCGATTGGAACGACGAGAAGTCGAGCCCGGCGCAGAACGACTGACCGTCCCCGGACAGCACGACGACGCGTAGCCCCCGCTCGGTCTTCAGGCGCTCCCCCGCGTCGCGCAGCCCGGCGAACATCGCCCCGTCCAGCGCGTTGCGCTTGTCCGCCCGGGCCATGCGCACGTCGGCGATGCCCCGGTCGTCGATGCTGATGGTGACTCGCTCGGTCATGCCCGGCATTCTCGCCGATGACACACTCCGTCGATGCACCTCAACCTCACGGCCGACGAAGTCCTCACGACCACCCGGTCGGTACGCAAGCGACTCGACTTCGATCGTCCCGTCGAGCGGGAGATCGTCGAGGAGTGCCTCGACGTCGCGATGCAGGCGCCGACGGGATCCAACCGCCAGGGCTGGCATTGGGTGGTGGTCGAGGATGCCGACAAGCGCAAGGCGGTCGCCGACGTCTACCGCACCAACTTCGAGCAGTACCGCAACCTCCCGGGCGCCGAGTACAAGGAGGGCGACAGCCGCGGCGAACGGATGGACCTGATCCGCGACTCGGCCGGCTACCTCTCCGACAACTTCCACCGCGTGCCGATGCTGCTCATCCCCTGCCTGTGGGGTCGGCTCGACAACGCCTCGGTGGTCCAGGGTGCCGGTGCGTGGGGTTCGCTGCTGCCGGCGGTGTGGAGCTTCATGCTCGCCCTTCGGGAGCGGGGCATGGGGTCGGCCTGGACGACCATCCACCTGATGAACGACGGCGAGCAGCAGGTCGCCGAGCTGCTCGGCATCCCGTACGACAAGGTGACCCAGGCCGGGCTCTTTCCGATCGCCTACACCATCGGCACCGACTTCAAGCTGGCCAAGCGCGAACCCCTCGCCAACGTCCTCCACTGGGACGCGTGGTAGCGGTCGCTCAAGACCTGCGTG
>JBPCJW010000110.1:0-22384 GCA_051004915.1 Ilumatobacteraceae bacterium | reverse complement strand
AACGTGTCGAGCCACACCTGGCGCAGCCGTCGTTGCAGCGCAGAGAAGCCGCCCCGGCCGAGGCGGGCGTGGAAAGCGGCCACGCTTTCCGCCAAGGACCTGAGGCTGCCCTGTTCAACCCACACGGTGAGTTCCGACCAGTCGATCACGTCTCCACACGGCAGCGCCAAATCGGTATCGACCACCACAGGGACACGGCCCATGCACATCGCCTCGTACAGGCGGTAGGAGTAGTTGCCCGACCCCCGCACGCAGAGCACGTAGTCACTGTCGCGCAGGTTGTCCATGTACGCGCGCCGCACGCCGTCGAGATCACCCGTGCCAGCGTCACGAAAGAACACCTTCTCGTCGCGCAGCACGAAGTTCGTCGTGACTTCGGGCGACTGCTCGAGCACCTCGAGCGCCGCCGCACGAAGCACCTCGCCGAGATATGGGGACGGGTCGATGCGCCGCTCGCGCGCCGCCACGGCGAGACGGTACGCCACCAGCCCAGCCGCCCGGCGCCAGCGGGGCTTGGACCGGGCCAGCCCACAGAACCCCACCGTGGGCACCGGCCGCCACGGCCGCTCGGCGAAGCGGCCGTCGCCGTGGCTGGCCACGACATCCTCGACGAAGGCCGGGAGTGCGTGGTCGAGCGGACCGTTGCGTGTGCGGAAACCTCCCTCGCGAAACACGTGGACGTGCTGCAGCGGAAAGTGGTCGCAGGACCGGTCGCCGGAGAAGAACGCGACCACCGGCCGCCCGGCGGCCAGCGCGCGTTCGTATAGCGGTCGGACTCCTACGACCAGGTCTCGGTCGGGCCGGCTGCGCCACGACGTTCCCCGCACCCAGTACCAGTCGCCGGGAAGGACCACCACGTCGGCTTCGGCGACCGGCACCAGGTCGAAGAGACCCTGGGCACGCGATGCGTACTCGTCGAACCGACCGTCCCAGCTGGCGACGCCGGCCCGGGCATCGCGCTCACCGAAGAGCGGCTGCAGCAGAGGCGTCAGCGGCAGGTCTCGTGGCCAGCAGCTGCGGTCGGTGGCCACGCGCAGCACCAGCGGAGAGGGTAACGAGCCACAGCGGGCACCGGGAAGTCGAGACGACGCGCGGGGACGGGTGTCCCGCCGGTCGGTCCCTGAATGCGCTGGCGGCGCCACCCGGCGAGTCAGCGAGATGTCGTCCAGCATGCGCTGGCCAGCGCGGGTCAGCCGGTGATGCTCGGCAGCCCCCTGCGGTGCGCATCGGTGCGCGTCAAGGCGCACTGGAACGCGCTGATCAGGCCGAGCCAGATGCCGAACACGGCGACCTCTGAGATGGACACCATGACGATGACCACCACCAAGCCGACCGCGCAGACGGCGCCGGGAGTGTCCGTGCGCAGGTTGGTCAACCCCAGGCGGACGGTGGACACGAGGAGCCACACGAATAGACCGAGCCCGATAGCGCCGAGCACCAGCATCACCTCGAGGAACCCATTGTGCGAGTGGAACACGGTGAACCCCAGGCCGCGCAAGATGGAGCGGGCGGGGTCGACGGACGGGTCGCGCCACACTCCGCCGACGCCGTAGCCCTGCCACGGGCGCCGCTCGATCGCACTCCACACGCCGCGCCAGATGTCGGTACGGCCGGTCAGCGTGGGGTCCTTGCCGGAGATGCCGAGCACCGCGGGGAACACGTTCGACGCCAGCACCCCGCCGAGCACGGCCGTGCACAGCGCGCCGGCGACCAGCGAGGCGCGTGCCGGTCGCGTGCCCCTGGCGAGCCGGTGCAGGAGGACGGCAACGAACAGCGTGACCACGCCAGCGGCGAGGGCCGTGGTCGACTGCGAGGCGATGATCAGGCCGACGGCGACGATGACTGCGGCGCGCCGCCGCAGCGAGGGTCGGTCGAACGTCATCAGCACGAGCACGGCGAAGACCATGAACGGTCCCATGCTGTTCTTGTGGATGAACCCTCCCCGCCAGCCGACGACGCCGTCCGGGTTGACCGTGGCGGCACCGGGGTGCACGGCGATCTCCACCAGCGTGTAGGCGATGGCGATGTAGCACCCGGCGACGAGTGCGGCTCGGAAGTCATCGGCGGGCAGCATGCCGACGAACACGACGGCGACGACGACGAAGGGCATGAACAGCTGCGTGTCGGTCCACCATCCGAAGACGTTGAACGTCCACAGGTACGACGCCATCCACCAGCCCGACGCGGCGACCACCGGCAGGGTGACGACGATGCGGTTGACGCCACGTGGTGGGCCGAGGCCGACCATGCCGACCACGCAGCACGACAGCATCGCCAGCGTGAGCTTGGGCTTGAAGCCGGCGCGGGCACCGAAGCCGATGAAGACGGACAGGACGATGCCGAGCTGGCCGGACAGGATCCACAGCGGGCGTTGCAGCAGGCTCCGGCTGGCCGTCGAGACGCTCGGTGCGGGGTCGGGGCGGCTGCGATCGACCGACACCGTCACGCAGGTACCACCCGGCTCGTGTGGTCGCGGGCCCACGTGGTGGCGTTGCCCCGCGCGGCGATGCGCCCAGCGACGGCGACCCCAGCGTAGACGACGGCGTCCAACGTCTCGTTGGGCCGGGCCAGCGAGTGAAGGAGGGAGCTGACGATTGGCCCGGTCGTGCCACGGGCGAAGTCGGGCGACCTCACGAAGAGCTGGCGGTTGCCGCGATGGGCACGGGCCAGTGTGCGTACGAGCGACCACACGTCGGCCGGCACGACCACTTCCGCCGGCGCGCAGTCCACGATCGTCACTTCGCTGGCGGTGACGACGCGGGCGGCGAACAGATCGTCGGCGATCACGTCGGGAAACGGTCCGAACCGCGCCCGTGCCGAGGCGCTCAGCCCGTACACGCCGGCGCCACACAGGTCGGCCCCGACACCGGGTAGCCGCCCGCGCTGCCGGTAGTAGCGGCGGACCAACCGGCTGGCACGCCCGGTGTCGTAGACGAACGGCGGTCGCGCTGCGACGGCACCGCCACGAAGGGCGCGCACTACGGCAAGCGCCGACTGACCGTCGAGACCGACGTCGGCGTCCAGGTACAGCCGGGGGAGCGTGGTCACCATCGCTTCGGCAGCTCGGATGGCCCGCGCCTTCCCCGCCTCCGGCAGGTCGACGATCGTGACCGGGACCCCGCTAGACGTCGCCGCGCCAACGGTGTCGTCGGTGCAGCCGTTGCATGCGACCACCACCTCCAGCTGTCCCGGCTCGACCCCGGTGGTCAGCCGGCGCAGCGTGCGGCCGATCACGGCGGCCTCGTCGTGGGCCGGGATCACCACGGAGCCAAGAGGAGCGTTGCTGTCAGCCACGTCAGTACCCGCCCTCGCGGATGGCCGCCCGCACCGCCTGGTCGAGGGGCTGGCGTGAGCGCCAGTCGAGCACACGGTGGGCCCGGTCGTTGGGGTAGCGCAACGGCTTCCAGCGCGCCGCCTGTCGGCGGTGATCCAACAGCTCGGGCGTGCGCAAGCGGTTACCCAGGAACCGGGCGTCGATGCCGTGCAGCAACCGGCCCACCGCATCGAGCGCCCGCCAGGGCACTGGGACCATGACCCGGGCCGGTGCGCCAGCGCGCCGGCAGGCCCGGAAGTACTCGGCGTGGCTGGGTAGATCGTCGTCGACCAGGTTGATCGTCTCCGTCCCGGCCGGCTGCACCTCAAGGGCGTCGACGATCGCCTCTGCGCAGTTGCCGAGCGAGATCATCCGGAACCGTGCCCTGGGCGCGATCACGAGTGCCCATCGGCCGACGGACAGGGCGGCGCCGTCGCCCCAGGTCTTGCCCGGCCCGACGATCGCACCGGGTCGCACCACCACGCACGGCGTGGAGGTCTGAGCGCACCAGTGGCGCACGAGGTGCTCCTGAACCAGCTTCGCCTCGGTGTACGCGTCGCCGGCGAGCGCCGGAGTCACCAGCGGCGAGCGCTCGTCGAGATTGGCGCCGACGGCGAGGCCGTCGTAGTCGTAGACCGAGAGCGAGCTGATGTGCACGAAGCACCGCAACCGGATCTCACTGAGCGCAGTGAGGAGGCGCTCGGTGGCGACCACGGTGTTGGCTAGCTGGTGGGCCCGAGCGCCGCCAGCGGCTGCGGCGGCGTGAATCACGGCGTCAACGGTGGGCAGCGACTCCGTCCACTGTCCGGGGATGCGTAGGTCGCCGGCAACAACGGTCGTTGCGGATCCACTACCCGTCTGAAGAACGCCGCCCGGACGCCTGACCAGTGCCGTGACCTCGTAGCCAACGGCTGCGGCCCGCTCGACCACGGCGCGGCCGAGGAACCCTCCTGCTCCCGTCACGAGCACCTTCACGGCGCGCTCCGGGCCGGTGCGTCCGTCGGGCCCGCGATCGGAGCACCGCGCGGTGGAGCGACGACGGCGACGGCGAGCGGGTCCCGGCCAGTAAGCTCCACGATGCGGTCGATGAGCAGCGCCGAGGCGATCATGTCGCCGGCTGACACTGGCGGCGACCGGCGATCCAGCAGCGCCCGGTAGGTGGCGTCAAGCATGCGAGCCATGCCGTGGTAGGTTCCATGCTGCAGTAGGCGGTGCCGCAGGTTGCGCCCGCCGGCTCGCGCCAGGCCGATGCCTTGCACGACCAGCCCGAAAGGCGCAAGCTTGCCGACCCACGGCGGGCCCTCGAGGCGCAGATACGGCTGGTAGACGTCGGCTTCTACGGAGCCACGCGTGCCGCGCGCCACCAGGCGTAGGGAGCTAGGCGCGACGTCGGGGGAGATGCGCACACGGGCGCGCACGCGGCCGAGCGATAGCATGGCGTCAACGTGGTCGAAGCCGATCTCGGCCCGCCCGCTTAGGTTGCGCACGACGCCCAGCGCCGCGTCGGGCACATCGGACGTGCCGGTGACGTGCAGTAGCAAGTAGGCGAGGTGGGGCAGGTAGTCGTGGGCGAGCCCGCCCGGAAGCCCCAGCCCTTCCTGCGGGATGTCGGCACCCGATAGGTCGAGGGCCAGCGACACGTCGACCTCGCGCACCTCGCCGAAGCGATCGCTGGCGATGGCGTGGTCCATCGCATTCACTACGTCGTTGTAGAGGAGGTTGCGAGTCTCGATCAGTCGACGACCGGCGGAGTCGGCGGCGGCCAGGACGGCGGCCGTCTCATCGGCCGACGGCGCCAGAGGCTTTTCACAGATGACGTGGCTGCCTGCGGCGAGGCACCTGCGGATCAGCGACGGATGGGTCCGGGGCGGTGTCAGAACGTGCACCACGTCGGGCGCCACGTCGGCTAGCAGCGTGTCGACGTCCGTGCAGGCGACCCGAGCTCCGAAGCGGTCGGCCGTCAGGCCGGCGAGCGCGGGAGAGAGGTCGCACACCGCCTCGAGGTTGGTCAACGTCGTGGCGTCGAGGAAACGCAGATGCTCGTCGGAGATGGCGCCGCATCCGACGACCGCCGAGCGGAACCGTCCATCGCCCACCACGCCAGCAGGCTATTGGCGTACCGCGGCTCGTGCTAACGCCAGCGCCGGGATCGTGGCCCGACCACGGCGTGCAGGAACCCGTCGTATTGCGTGGCGACGGACGACCACGAGAACCGCCGGCGCGCCGATGCACTGTGCTCCGCGACTGGTTCGCGCCCGGCCCGCAATGCCTTGGCAGCGGCGACGCTCACCGCACCAAGGTCGTTGGTGTCGACGAGACCGGGATAGTCGGCACCGAGGATCCAGCGCGTGACGCCGTAGTCGTCGGCGATGATCGGCAGCCCGCAGCACAGGGCTTCTAGGTAGACGTTGCCGAACGACTCGGTGCCCGACATGTGCACGAGCACGTCCACGGATCGGTAGAGATCCGGCATCTGCGCGGCGGGCACGACGATGCGGCGGTGCCGGCTGGGCACGAGTTGTGCGCACAGCTCGTCCACGTCGTCGCGCAGCGGTCCGTCGCCGGCGATCACCAAGTAAGCATCGGGGATGGCGGCAACGGCGCGAACCGCGGCGACCACGCGCTTGGATTCGATGAGCGCGCTGGCGATCAACACGACCGGAACGCCATCCGGTAGGTTGAACCGCGACCGCTGGGCGGCCCCGGGCGCAAAGCGGTCCGGGTCGATGCCGTTGGGGATCAGGGCCGTGTTCCACCGGTAGCGGTTGCGGTCGGCGTATTGCGGGTTGGTGCACACGAGACCGTCGCAGCGGAACCGACCGAACTCACCTCTCGTCGACGTGGCCGGGTGGTCCCCGTTCTCCGTCACAAACACGTGAGCCGGCCGGCGGCGACCGACCACCGACCTCGTCAGCAACCAGTTTGTGAAGGGATACCCACACGTGATCGTGACATCGGCATCGAACATCGCCGAGTGTCTCGCCCCGCCGAGGGCGAAAGTGAGCTCCTCGTACGTCTCCGCCGACCGCAGTGGCGCGACGCGAGGGAACCGCTCGAACCGGCGCCGGTCGACGAGACCGCGCTGGTGGTAGTCGTACGGCCGGCCGGGCCGCGGGTGTCCGCCGCCGTACAGCGTCACGTCATGGCCGAGGCCCACCAGTCCGCCAGCGACCGCCTCCAGCGCCAGCTCGGCGCCGCGCTCGACGCGGTGGAACCCGGGGAGGGCGACGTTGATCCGCACCGCGCGTCACGCTCGCTGACCGGCTCAGTGGTGCCTGGCGCGTAGGCCGAACACGCCCGTGGCGTTGCCCATGGCCCGCGCCGCGCTGGCGAGCGCGTAGCGGAACTGCGGCCGTCGCCCCAGCATCAGGCGGCCAACGGGACGACTGAGCGCCGCGACGAGTCGCTTCACGCTGAGCAGCAGCCACCGCCCGGGAGACGCGTCGCCGAGGTAGGCGTTCGTGACGTACTCGGTGTTGCCAAGCCAGAATCGGGATCGCACCTGGTAGCCGAACGTGGCGCGCACTCGTGGTTCGTGGCCGATGACCCGCGCGCCCGCCGAGAACGCGATGTCGAGCCCGGCGGCGTGTGCGGTGCGGAAGAACACCATGTCCTCGCCGCCCGTCACACCGAGGTCCGGCTCGAACCGCAACCACGGACGCTCACACAAGAAGGCCGAACGGACGAACGAGTTGTTCGTCGCCGCGGTCCGCAGCCGCTCGCAATCAGCGAAGCGCAGCTGACCGTCGTCCTGGAACGGTTGCTGCCGCAGCCACGACGGGGCATCCGGTCCGAGGTCGAGGTAGCACGGCCCGGTGAGCGCTGAGGCACCTGTCGCCCGCTGGGTCTCCAGGTACGAGGCGATCCACGTGTCGGCGGGCTCGCAGTCGTCATCGGTCATGGCGATCCAGTCACTCATCGGCAATGCTGCGTCCAGCCCGGCATTGCGGGCCAACGAGATGTTCCCGTGCCCGCAGGACCGGTAGTGCAACCCGAGCGGGTAGCTGCGGGCGTGGCGGTCACACACCTCGCGGGCGCGACCGTCGGGGTTGTCGTCGACGACTACCACACCAACCTGGACTCCGGGCGCCACGGTGGCAGCGTTGCGTCGCACGGCATGCAGGAGGCGATCGAGGGCGTCATTGCGCCGGAAGGTGCAGACCGCCACGACGACCCGGGTGGCCGTTGCTGCGACACCTGTGGCCTCGTCACCGACAACCGGGCCGGGTCGCACGAAACGGGAGAGTACCGCCGCACCGCGTTGCCCGGCCGTCGCGCTCGAAGGGGTGCCTACACTCGCCCGTCGTGAGGCGCCGGTGTCGCTCGTACCGCACCGCCAGGCCACCGAGGTCATGACCGACGTCGTGCTCGTGAGCGCCCCGTTCAGCGGCATCGAGGTGCACTTCCGCCTGCTGGCCGGTGAGCTGGCGCGGCTTCCCGACGTTCGGGTCGAGGCGATCTGGCTGGACCACGAGCCGATCCGTTGGCGCTGGTCGCCGCTGCGGTGGAACTGGCTTGCCGCCGCTGCGTGGTCGACGTCGCGCAGCATCGCGGAGTGTCGACGGTGCGGGTTCGATCCCGACGTGGCCATGCTCAACTACGTCAACCCGGTGTGGCTGCGGCGCCGTCGGCGTCGCCTGCCGCCCGTGGTCTTGCACCTCGACACGACCCCCCTGATCACGTCGTCCATGGGCATCCACTACCTGCAGCGGCACGCTCGACACGCCGCCATCGAGCAGGTCAAGCGGCGCCTGTACCGCTGGGCGTTCGCGGTTCCCCGTCGCATCATCGCCGTCTCCGAGCTCGTCCGTGATTCGCTGGTGGACGACTACGGGGTCGACACCAGCCTGGTGACGGTGATCCCGTATCCCGTCGACACCGAGTGGTGGACACGGCGCGTCGGCGACGAGGCACGCGCGGGCCGGCTGCGGGTCCTGTTCGTCGGTGCCGACTGGGCGCGCAAGGGCGGCGACGTGCTCCTCGCCGCGGCTCGCCACCCGGCACTCCGCACGTGCGAGTTCCATGTGGTCACGCGCCACCCCGTCCCGGACGCGCCGCCGAACGTGGTGGTCCACCTCGACGTGACGCCGGGCTCGAGCCGCCTGTTCGAGCTGTTCGAGTCGGCGTCAGTCTTCGCGCTGCCGACGCTCGCCGATCTGTCGCCCATCGTGCTCACAGAGGCGATGGCGATGGAGCTGCCGGTGGTGACCACGGACGTCGGTGCCATCTCCGAGCTCGTGGCCGATGGCGAGGACGGGTTCGTCGTCGCCATCGGCGACGCCGGCTCGTTCGCCGAGCGCCTGCGCGAGCTGGTGGAGTCGCCGGAGCTGCGGGCGAGGATGGGGCGGCGGGCGCGAGCGACGGTCGTGGAGGAGCGCAGCCTCGCGACGGCCGTCGTGCGCTACCTCGACGTGATCCGGTCCGCTCGACCGGCCGAGGTGCCGAGCGGGTCCGCATGACACCCACCGGTGGTGGCCGCGTGGCCTACGTCGGGTTCGTCACCGGAGACGGTGGCGACGCGTTGCAGATGCTCACGCTGGCCCACGGCGTGCAGGGATCCGGGTGGGAGGTCGAGGTGCACGTCCCCGATACTCCGGAGAACGCACGGTTCGCCCAGCGATGTGGTGCACTCGGCGTGTGGGCGGCCACCACCGGCTCGATCGTCATCACCGGCCCGGGAAGCCGTCAACGGCTGCGTCCCCTCGTGCGCTTCGTCAGAACGCTGGACGCCGACGTGGTGCACGTCCACGCCGGTGACGTCTGCCTCCCTCGGACGATGATGCTGGCACTGCTGCTGACTCGCCGGCGGGCCGTGGTGGCCACGCTGCAGAGCCCGTACCCGTTCTTCGGTCCGCGCAGTGGGCGGGCACGGTTCTGGGCGCTGACGGCGCGGCGCGCCCTGTGCGCCGTCGTGTCGCCGAGCGACCACGGGACGCGGTTCCAGCGGGCGTGCGGGATCCCCGCTCGCCTTGCCGTCACCATCCGCAACTCCATCGATCACCTGGCCTTCGCATCCCGTGACCCGGCGCACCCTCGAGCCGTGCTCGGGGTGGACGCCGGCACGCCCGTCGTGCTGTTCAGCTCCCGGCTCGACGCGCAGAAGCGGCCGGTCGACGCCGTGCGCGCCTTCGCGCTCGCCGCCCCCGACCCATCACCTGCCGTGCTGGCGTTCGTCGGCTCGGGCGACGAGGAGGCGGCGATCGTGGGGGAGGCCCGCCGCCTGGGCGTCGACGACCGCCTGCGGATGGTGGGTTATCAGCTCGACGTGGCGGCCTGGCTGGCGGCTTCCACGGCGTGGATCTTCCCGACCGAGCGGGAGAACTTCAGCGTTGCGCTGCTCGAGGCGATGGCCGCCGGCTGCGCGGTCGTGGCCACGATGTGCCCGGGGAACGACGAGGTGCTCGTCGACGGGGCCAACGCCCTGACGTTCCCGATTGGTGACGTGGGCCGCGCTGCGCAGCTCCTGCGCCAGGTCCTCGCCGACGCCGCGCTGCGCCGTCGCTTGGGGGAGTCGGCGGCGCGAACTGCGTCGAACCATTCAGCCGGTCGCATGGTGGAGCAGTATGTCGAGTTGTACACCGCGGTGCGCGAGCGGCGTTGAGGCCGCAACCCCGAGACTGCGGCGGATCGATCGGTTAGGTTGCCGGGCGCCCAGGCGAGGAGGGTGGGAAGACGATGTCAGCAGAGACCGTGGCCGGTTCCGCCGATTGTCGCGGCGCAGGGCCCCCGAGCGACGTGATCCCGTTCGTCGACCTCAAGGCGCAGTACCGCGCCATCAAGTACGAGATCGATCCGGCGGTCCTCGATGTCTTCGCCGGAGCCGAGTTCGTGCTCGGGCCGGCCGTCCAGGCCTTCGAACGCGACTTCGGGGAGCAATGCGGTGCGCGTCACGTCATTGGCGTCAACTCGGGCACGAGTGCCCTGCACCTCGCCCTGCTCGCCGCCGGTGTGGGTCCGGGGGACGAAGTCATCACCACGCCGCTCACCTTCGTCGCCACGGCGGCGGCCATCGACTACTGCGGGGCCCGTCCCGTCTTCGTCGACGTCGATCCGGTCACGCTGAACATCGACCCCAACCGCATGGAGGCCGCCATCACGGCCCGCACGAAGGCGATCCTCCCCGTGCACCTGCACGGCTTGCCTGCCGACATGGGCCCCATCCTCGGCATCGCCGACCGCCACGGTGTCACGGTCGTCGAGGACGCCGCCCAGGCCCACAGTGCACGCTGGCAGGACCGCCCCGTCGGAACGCTCGGTCGGGTCGGGTGCTTCAGCTTCTACCCCGGCAAGAATCTCGGTGCCTACGGCGAGGCCGGCGCAGTCGTGACGGCCGACGACGCCGTGGCGCACACCGTGCGGATGCTGCGCGACTGGGGTGCCGAACGACGGTACGAGCACAATCTCAAGGGCTTCAACTTCCGGATGGAAGGGGTTCAAGGCGCCGTCCTCGGCGTCAAGTTGCGACACCTCGAGGACTGGACCGAGTCGCGCCGAGCCCACGCCGCGCGCTACGACGAGCTGCTCGGAACGACCGACTTGGTGCTGCCGGCGCGGCCCGCCGACCGCCGCCACGTGTACCATGTGTACGCCGTGCGCACCCCGCATCGCACCGAGTTGCAGGAGCACCTCACCGCCCAAGGCATCGGCACCGGGATCCACTACCCGATCCCAATCCACCTGCAGCGCTGCTTCGCCGAGCTCGGGCACACCAGGGGCGATTTCCCCGAGGCCGAGCGGGCGGCCGACGAGTTGCTGTCGCTGCCCATGTACCCGGAGCTGCCCGACGACCACATCGACTGGGTCGCCAGCTCGATCGCCGGATGGATCGCCGAACGCGCCGGAGGTGTGACATGACGGGCTTCGCCAAGGTCGTCGTAACCGGAGGCGCTGGGCTCATTGGCTCGCACGTGGTCGACCTGCTGGTCGATGGGCAGGCTGCGGGCACCGTCGGCGAGATCGTGGTGCTCGACAACCTGACGCGCGGGCGACCCGAGAACCTCGCCGATGCGACGAGACGGGGCGATGTGGACCTCATCGAGGGGGACATCCTCGATCGCCCGATGCTGGACTCGGTGATGCGCAGCGCCGATCTCGTCTTCCACCTCGCCGCGCTGCGGATCACCCGGTGCGCTGAGGACCCGCGCCTGGCCGTCGACGTCCTGGGCATGGGGACGTTCAACGTGATCGATGCGGCGCACCGCGCCGGCGTCGGGCGCATGGTGGCGTCATCGACGGCCTCGGTGTACGGCTTGGCCGACACGTTCCCGACCGACGAGCTCCACCACCCGTACAACAACCGCACGATGTACGGCGCCATCAAGACCTTCAACGAAGGGGTCTTGCGCGCATACCACGACATGTACGGGTTCGACTACGTCGCGTTGCGATACTTCAACGTGTACGGGCCCCGCATGGACGCCCACGGCAAGTACACCGAGGTGCTGATCAGGTGGATGGAGCGGATCGCCGCCGGTGAGGCACCGCTGATCTTCGGCGACGGGAAGCAGACCATGGACTTCGTCCACGTTCGCGACATCGCCAGCGCGAACCTGGCTGCGGCCCACTCGGACGCCACCGACCGGGTGTTCAACGTGGCCACCCAGACCGAGACAAGCCTCGACGACCTTGCCCACCGGTTGAGCCAGGTGATGGGCTCGACGATGGAGCCGGAGTACCTCGCCGAGCGTTCGGTGAACCCGGTGCCGCGGCGGCTGGCCGACATCACGGCGGCGCGTGAGGTGCTCGCGTGGGAACCCGAGATCGGCCTCGACGAGGGCCTGCGCTCGCTCGTGGAGTGGTGGGAGGCCGAGCGCAGGTCGGGAGCGTGACCGCCGTCGAGATCCCCATCGTTCGTCCAGTGATGGGCGACGAGGAGGCCGAGGCGGCTGGCCGCGTCATCCGGTCGGGCTGGGTCACCCAGGGGCCGGAGGTCGCCGCGTTCGAGGAGGAGTTCGCCGCCTTCACCGGCGCAGCGCACGCCGTCGCGGCGTCCAGTTGCACGACCGCGCTGCACCTCGCGCTGGTCGGGTTGGGCGTCGGGCCTGGCGACGAGATCATCACGGTCAGCCACTCCTACATCGCCACCGCCAATGCCATCGCGTACTGCGGTGCTCGCCCGGTGTTCGTCGACGTCGACCGCACGACGCGGAACCTGGACCCCATCCTGCTCGAGTCGGCGATCACCGATCGGACGCGGGCCATCCTGTGCGTCCACCAGATGGGCATGCCGTGCGATCTCGGCGCCATCGCCGAGGTTGCGCAGCGCCACGGTCTCGACGTGATCGAGGACGCCGCGTGCGCCGTCGGCAGCGAGGTTCGGGTCAGCGACCGCTGGGAGCGGATCGGCCGACCCCACAGTCGAGTGGCATGCTTCTCGTTCCACCCGCGCAAGGTGATGAGCACCGGCGACGGTGGGATGTTGACCACCGACGACGAGTCGTTGGCATCGATGTTTCGGCTGCTCCGCCAGCACGGGATGACCGTCAGCGACCGCCAGCGCCACGGTTCCGACACCGTGGTGTTCGAGGAGCACCGTGTGCTCGGCTTCAACTACCGGATGACGGACATCCAGGCTGCCGTCGGACGAGTGCAGCTGGGGCGCCTTCCCGGAATCGTGTCGAAACGACGCGAGCTCGCCGACGGCTACCGGCAGCTTCTCGCCGACACCTCGGTGACCGCGCCGGAGGAGCCGGCCGACCGCCGGAGCAACTGGCAGAGCTACTGCGTCGCGCTGGGCGAGCAGTGCGACCAGCGCGCCGTGATGCAGTTCATGCTGGACCGTGGGATCGCCACCCGGCGGGGGATCATGTGCGCTCACCGCGAACAGCCCTACCTCGACGAGTCGGCCGGCCTGCCCAACTCGGAGTGGTGCCAGGACCACACGATCATCCTGCCGCTGTACGTCCAGATGTCGGGGCACGATGTCGAGCGGGTCGCCACCACCCTGATGGAGGCGGTGCGCGAGGTCGCCGGCTCCCCCGTGGCGTCGTGACCCACCGGCCCACCTTCAGCGTCGCCGTCCCCTGCTACAACTACGGCCGCTTCCTTGGTGAGTGCGTCGAGTCGATCGCCACCCAAGACGGCGTCGACGTCGGGGTGCTCGTGATCGACGACTGCTCGACGGACGACTCGGCGGAGGTCGCCGACCGGCTGTGCACCCAGTGGACCAACGTCCAGGTGCTCCGTCATCGCGTCAACCAGGGCCACATCGTTACGTTCAACGACGGCGTCGACTGGGCGACGGGCGACTACTTCGTGCTGATCTCGGCCGACGACCTCCTCGCTCCGGGTGCGTTGCGGCGCGCCGGCGAGGTCATGTCCGCCGCACCACACGTCGGGATGTGCTATGGCTCCGTCGTCCCGTTCACCGAGCCCGACGAGCTCGCCCCGGTCGACATGGCGACTCCGCATCCGTACGTCTGGGACGGCCGCCGTTGGATCGGGCGTCTCTGCCGTCTCGGTGAGAACCCCACGTACTCTCCCGAGATCGTGCTGCGCACGGACGTGCAGCGCCAGATCGGTCACTACGACGCCCGCTGCCGTCACACCAGTGACCTCAACACGTGGTTGCGCGCCGCTGCGGTGAGCGACGTGGCCTTCCTGCCAGGGACGATCCAGGCGTACTACCGCGTTCACGGCGCCAACATGTCCCGCACCGCGTTCGCCGCCCAGCTCGACCAGATCGAGCAGTGGCACCGCGCGTTCGCGGCGTTCTTCGAGTGGTCGCCCGGTCGGACGTTCGTGCGCGACGAGCGGATCGCCGGAGCATCGATCGCCAAGCGCACGCTGTGGGAGGCGAGCAAGTCCTTCCAGCACGGCGGTCGCAGCTCGGACCTCGACCAGACGCAGTACGTCGATCTCGCTCGTCGTGCTGATCCGCACGTCGAGCGCCGCATGGCGTACTGGGGGCTGCGGCTACGACGCCGGCTCGGTCCCCTGCCGTCGCTGCTGTTCCCGCCGTTCCTGGCCGCCCGTGCCGTGCGCGCCGTGCGGCGCGCGCTGCGCAACCGCAGCCACGCCGTGCGCGGCGCCTGACCAAGGCCGTCCGTCAGCGAGCATCGATGGGCGCGCCGCGATCGGCGAGACGTTCGGTGGCCAGGCGCAGCGCCTCGGTCGGCTCCTCGGCCCACTGGACGACGGAGAAGCCGGACGTGGACGACTCGTAGGTGGCCCGGTTCTTGCCGAAGCGGTCGGGCAGCAGCACGACATCCTGCCCGCGCAACACGGCGAGGAGGTGCGGGTGCATGCGGTCCGTGACCAGGACGGGGCCTTGGTCGAGGGTCCGCTGGCCGAAGGCGACGATCCGCCTGGTGCCGAACCCGAACGCGCCGACAATGTACCGGTTCAACGGCCGGCGCACGATGCGACCCGGCCGTGTCGAGCGCAGCTGCGAGCATGCCCGCGCCGAGCGCATGGCGTAGTAGGCGACCGGGTCGACGGCGCGCAGGTCGTTGGACCAGTCGAAGGTGACCACCTCGCTGTCGACGGCCGCAGCGGTCGACTCGACGTCGTCACGGCGCAGCCACAGCAGGCGGCCACCCTGCGGCCGAGACGGCTCGAGCTGCAGCCGAAGGGCGCTGTCGTGGATGGCGCGCACGCTGACGCAGTCGCCGAAGACCTGGCGGGCCTCCGCCGCGCTGCGCGAGTCGCGCGCCAAGAGCGTGACGTCCGGGTGACCGGCGAACATCGTCGAGGCGGCGTGGCGTTCCTCGTCGTCGGCGAACAGCATCGTCGACGTGAGCGAGATCAGCCGGTTCGCGTTGAATCGCTCGGCGATCACACGCTTCGCGTCGGCGTGGTGGGGCCAGAGGCGCGACATCGACACGCCACCGACGAACAAGATGGGATCCGTCCCGATCGCCGATGCCAGGCCGTCGAGGTGCAGACCGGTGCGCCGCGGATCCGGGTGCAGGTTCGCCGCATAGGCGATGCGGATGCGGCGCTCGCGCAGGTAGCTGGCGATCGCCAGCCACATCATGTGGTTGCCGACGTTGCCGTCGTACGGGTAGCCGACGAGCGCGACGCGTGCGGGCGTACCGATCACGTCGTCGAAGACGTCGTCGATCTCTCGGCGGATGGTGGTCAGTCGATCGCGGTCTTCGGGCGTGAGGTACCCCGAAGGTCGGGGCGGCTTTCGGCGCACTCAGCCGGCGCGCGCCAGCACCAACGCCGACGTGCGGTACGCCTCGACGCCCAGCAGCTCCGGCACGGTGACGAACTCGAAGCCGGCGTCGCGCAGTCGGGGAACGAACCGTTCGACGGCTGCGGCCGTCTGCGTCTTGTCACAGTCGACGTAGACCGCCCGACCGTCGTGCATCAGGACGATCGACCCGTTTCGTACGCCGCAGCGCACCTGTTCGGCCGTGACCTCTGCGGGGGTCTCGGGCACCATCCAGTCGTCGGGGTAGACGTCCCAGCCGACACAGTGCAAGCCCCTCCGCTGCGCCCGGCGCGCCGCCCACGGCGTGAGCCAACCCCACGGCGGGCGGTACAGGGCGGGCAACACGCCGATGGCGTCGTAGATCGCGTCGTCGGCATCGTCGACGTGGCGCGCGTCGAACGGGGTGAGCGCAGGGCGACGGTGATGGGACATGGAGTGGTTCCCGATGACGTGTCCCTCGTCGAATGCGCGCTGCACGACGTTCGGGTGGTGCGCGACCATCTCGCCGACGCAGAAGAACGTGGCTCGCACGTCCAACCGGTCGAGGACGTCCAGCAACAGCGGGGTCGACGGGACACTCGGTCCGTCGTCGAACGTGAGGGCCAGGCGGCGCTCAGTCCGGTCGCCGTGATTGAGGTAGTGGCCGAAGCACCTGCGCGGTGGACTGAGGAACTTGTTTCCCGCTGCGTTGACATATCGCCACGTCGATTCGCGCACGCATGACCTCCCGCTGGGCGTCCGACCCGAGCATGCGAGTGTAGTACTGGCGGCCGCCGCCGGATCGGCGGTGTCAGACGTCAACCGGCAGGCCGCGCTGGTCGAGCGACCGGGTCGCCGCTTCGAGGATCCGGACGATTCGCAGCCCGGCCACGCCGTCCGTCAGCGGTGTCCGGCGTTCGCGAGCGCACTCGACGAAGTGCTCGGCCTCGATCCGCAAGGCCTCGATGTTGTCGATGCGCGGTGCCCACATGTCGCCCGTGCGGTAGCCGACGTGGCGCTGGTACACCTCGGGGCCCTCCTCGGAGAAGATGAGCCCCTTGTCGTACACGCGCAGCTTCTCGCTCATCTCGATGTCGTCCCAGACGATCATCTTCTCGGAGCCGCAGATCATGGTCTGGCGGACCTTGACCGGCGCTAGCCAGTTGACATGGAAGTGAGCGAGGAAGTCGTCGTCGAAGAAGCACGTCAGGTAGGCCATGTTCGCCGGCTGGCCGGTCACGTGCGACATGCCCGTCGCGGCGACCCTGGTCGGGGTGCGGCCGGTGACATGGTCCATGATCGAAAGGTCGTGGACGGCGAGGTCCCACAGCACGCTGACGTCGTGCTGGAACAGGCCGAGGTTGACGCGCACCGAGTCGTAGTACTGCAGGTGGCCGATCTCGCCGGCGCGCACGAGCTCGGAGATCCGGCGCACGGCACTGGTGTAGACGAAGGTGTGGTCGACCATCAGCACGAGGTCGCGTTCGGCCGCTTCGGCGACGAGCGCTTCGGCTTCGGCGACCGTTGACGTGAACGGCTTCTCGACGAGCACGTGCTTGCCCGCGCGCAGGCAGGCCATGGCGAGGTCGTGGTGCGTCGACACTGGCGTGGCGACGACGACGGCGTCGATGTCGACGTCACCGTCGAGCAGTTCGTCGACCTCGGCGAAGGTTCGGACGGCCGGGTACAGCTTCTCCACGACCGTCCGCCTTGACTCGCTGCGGTCGCACACCGCGACCACCGAGGCGCCGTCGACCTGGGCGAAGTTGCGGACCAGGTTCGGCCCCCAGTACCCGTAGCCGATCACCGCGATCCCGGTCATCCGTCGTCCCTGGCCGCGCTCGCTGCGGGCCGGCGGCGTGCCACATCGGCCGCGGCGCAGCGCATTCCCGCCCGGTCGACCCAACCGATCGGACGAGCCGGGTTGCCGACGACCAGGGCGTGGTCCGGAACGTCACGGGTGACCACCGCGCCCGCACCGACCATGGACCACTCGCCGATGTGCAGGCCGGTGATAATGACCGCCCCGGCGCCGATCGCGGCGCCCGTGCCGACCGTCGTCGTGTCGCGCCGCCAGTCGTCGGCGGTCTTGAGAGAACCATCGGGGTTGACGGCGCGAGGGACGAGATCGTTGGTGAACACGACGTGGGGTCCCACGAACACCCCGTCGGCCAGGGAGACGCCTTCGAACAACGAGGCACCGTTCTGGATCTTCACCCGATCACCGACGTGCACGTCGACGTCGACGAACGTGTTGCGGCCGAGCACGCACTCGCGGCCGATGCGAGCGCCGTCGCGGATCTGCGCATGCGACCACACCGTGGTGCCCGGTCCGATGCGCGCCGTCGGCGAGATGTCGGCCGTCGGGTGCACCCTGACACCTGATCGGTCCGGCTCAGGTTGGGCATCGTCCCCAGACATCCGCGCCACCGTAGCGGTGCTTCCCGACGTGGTCACCGAGTGCCCCGACCCGTGCGGTGTCGCGTCAGCTGCCAGCCGGGCCGGGGGGCGGCGACAGGAGCGTGACCACGCTGCGTGGCGGCATCGTGATCGTCACGGCGCCGCCGGTCGCCGCGAGGCTCGACCCCTCGACCAGGTACGACCCGTCGGTCGACACCGTCGGCGTCCAGGTGCGGTCGCCTGCACCGTCTGCGTCGAGGTCCAGCTGGACGTCGACGGACCGAGCATCGCCGCGGTCCTGCGCCACCACGGCCACCGATCCGTCCGGGTTCCGGAAGGCGATCACCGTGACGTCGTCGCCGCCCCCGTCCACCGGCACCGGCACGGCACCGGGTCGCACGTAGCGCATCACGTGCGCCAGCGCGTAGAACGATGGCTTGGGCACGTATTCGAACGAGTCCAGCTCAGCATCGGACGGTTGCCCGGCGCGACCGCACTGGTCACCGTCGCCCTCCGCCGTCGTCGCCAGCAGCCCGAACGACTCCCACTTCTCGTCGGAGTGGATGTGCGGTGCGTCGACGTCGCTGTAGAAGAGTCCGGCCGTTACGCCGGACTGCAGCGCGCCGAGCAGGTTCCCGACGGCGTCCATCGCATCGGGCCAGTCGACCTGGTAGCAGAACGGGTCCTGCTGGAACGGCCCCGAGCTGTTGAACTCCGTGAGCCACATCGGCGGTGAGGCGTCGACCCAGTCGCCAGTCTTGCGGTAGCCGCCGTAGCGGTGGAACGACGTGGCGGCGAGTCGAGCCACGATCGCAGGATCGTCCTTGATCGCAGAGCGGAAGTCGGCGGCCCACTCCTCGTTCGAGGCCTCCGGCAGGACCAGCTCGATGTCGTCGAGCTGCGGGAACTGGTTCATCCGGTCGACCAGCCGTCGAGCCAGCTGGACCTGCCCGTCCAATCCGAGCAGGAAGCTCTCGAGCTTGCCGAGGTCGGCCTCGGTCCACGGATTGACGCGGGTGAACACCGGCCGAGGTTCGGGCGCGCGGTCGCGTACATAGAGCAGGAAGGCGACCACGGTCTCGACGTACTCGTCCTCCATGCCGGGACCGATGGCGGTGCGTCCCATCCAATCCGGCAGCAAACCCTCCAGGGACAGCTGGATGTCGGTGACGCCCAGGTCGTTGAGGTAGCGCATGTACGCGTACAGGTCGGAGAAGTCGTCGGTACTGAAGTCTCCGTCGAAGGCGTCCCAGTTGAGGTGAAACGGGTCGGCATCGTCGTTCGCCGCCTCCCAGGCCGTGTTCCCACGATCGACTTCGAGCCGGAACATCGTGGCGCCGAGGCCGTCGACCAACAGCTTCACGCCCGGGCGCAGCGCCGCGCCGTCCTTCCCCCAGCTGCGCGGCTGACCGTCCACCCCGAAGCCGGCGATCACGCCTGGGGGGACTCGGGGGGCATGACCGACCACGGCCCGAGACGGGTCGGCCGCCGAGGTGAATGGTGCGACGGACGGGCGCGATTGACTGTCGCCCGATCCACACGCGCCGATCAGGCCGACGGTGAGGAGCGCTGCGCAGGTGCGAAGCGCAGCTCGTCGCGCCTGCCGGCGGTGCACGAACGAGGTTTCTCAGCCGCGCCGGGTGACGACGAGGTGCCCGGCCGAGTCGTCGAAGTCGAAGCCCGACCGTCCGACGCGGTCGAAGTACTCCTCGGCGGCACTGCGGCAGCCGGACCAGTCGTTGTACGCGCGAAGCACGATCGAGCCGCCTTCGACAAGGTGTGGTGTCAACTGCTCGAGGCAGTGCATGACCGGATCGTGCCAGTCCACGTCGATGTGGCCGACGCAGACCGGTCCGTCGATCGCCATGGTGTCCTGGACCTTGCCCTTGATAAGGCGAACGCTGTTCTCTTCGATCGGGTACCCGTGCTCGGCGAACGTGCGGGCCACCTCGGCCGCGAGGTCGTCGGAGTACGCGTAGTAACGCCCTCCGTCCAGCGCGACGGCTTGGCCTGACGCGATCTCCCGGTAGCGCTCCTGCATGTCAGGACCGTCCTGCTCGCTGGGCGGCGGGATCATCCCGAACACGTCGTACACGTCGAGCGGTCGGCCCTTGGACTTCGTCGCGCACATGAGGAGTGCTGACCCACCGCGAGCACAACCCGCCTCGACGATTGCGGCGTCGGCGTTGCCCCGCTCGCCGCGCTCGCACAACTCGACGAGCGAAGCCAGCTGCGCGGGCGTGCTGTAGGTGAGGTGCTCACGACGGATGGTCGTCGCCAGCGGACGAACGCCCGCAGGGACCTGCCGGAGCGCACGCCACTCGACGACGGAGCGCTTCGCTCGACGCGCGGGCTCGGCCAGCGCAGACAACGTTCCCCGACCTTCGCCCATCGAGGGATCGTACAACCCGGTTGCGTCGGGCGTCCTTCAGCCGTCCGCCCGGCGTTGGTACCTGCGCAGCAGGTACCAACCGAGGACCACGCCGACGCCCTCGGAGATGTACGTCCCGATCACGCCACCGCGCCATCCGAGCGTCGGGACGAGCGCCAAGTACGCCACTAGCGCGATGGCCGAGTTGACGAAACCCATCATCACGCGGGCCCGGTTTCTCCCCAGGCCGAGCAGACCCATCGGTGGGATCTCGGCGAGGCCGTGAACGAGCGGCAGGAGGCACAGCCAGGTGGACATCAGCCCGGCGTCAGGGAACTTCGACCCTGCGACCCACTGCACGATGCCGCGGCCGAGGATGATGGCGATCCCGGCGACGATGCCGTACGCGGCCGTCGGGACGGACAAGCGGGCGGTCCGCTGGAGCTGTGCCCCTGGTCGCGCGTCCCGCTTCATGAAGCGGCGATTGGCGGCCGTGATCACCGCCGACAGGGGGATGAAGGCCATCGACACGACGCGATAGGCCGCGGCGTATTGGCCGATCTCGGCCGCCGGGCGCGTCGCGGCGAGGACGAACTTCTCGCCTTCGTCCTCGACGGCGTTCGTCGACATCGACGTCGCGTAGTACGACGAGTAGCGCAGCAGGTGGCGGGCGCCGAGGTCCGTCCCGTGGCCACCGGCGGGGACGCAGCGGCACACGGCCCGCGACGACACCGCCAGGACTGCGATCGAGGCCAGTACGTTCACGCCGACGAGCGTCAGGATCGTGATCCGGTCGCCGAGCGCAAGCGCTCCGACGCCCGCGGCACGCAGCACCGGCTGCAGCATCCGGATCCTCGCGCTGCGCACGACGCCGTCGACGGAGAAAACGATCGCCAGATTGAGGTTGGTCACGCTGGTGAACAGGAAGTCGACCCCGAGCACCAGAAGCGCCGGCGCCAGGATGCCCCCACCGAGGATGGCGACGCAGATGGCGGTCCCGCCGACGGAGACCGGGACGACGGCGACGAGCATCTGACGTCTGCCGAGCCGCAGCACGGCCCGTGGATCGTGCTCCAACTGCAGGACGAGCTGCACCGCCGCCGCCGACGGCGCGGCGTACACCCAAAGACCGGCGAGCCCGAAGACGAGGTAAAGAACTGTGTACTTTCCGTAGAGTTCAGCGCCGAGCCCGCGGATGGTCACCGGGAAGGTGATGCTCAGCGACGCGACCGAGACGATCTCGGCGGAAAGCGTGTTGGCGACGTCACGGGCGTATCGCCTAACCCGACCGTCGAACGCCTGGAGCCGTGCACCGAGAGTGGGGGTCATGGGGGCGAGGTCGAAGTCGCCGCCTCGAGACACGCTCGTCCGTCATCGTGCCCCGCCACGGACTCGAGCAGGCTGCGCAGCACGTCCACGTTGGGGCGCACATCGTGACGCTCCTCCACGAGGCGGCGAGCAGCGTGAGCGAGGCGCTTGCGCAGTGGGCCGTCGACGACGGCCCGACGAATGGCCGTCGCCAGCGCCCGGCTGTTGCTGGCCGGCACGACCAGCGCCGTGCGTTCGTCGACAGCCAGTTCTGGGATGCCGCCGACGTACGTGGTCACGACGGGCACGCCGATGGCCATCGCCTCCATGATGGAGATCGGGATCCCCTCGGCGAACGAGGCAAGGCAGAACACGTCGGCGCTCCGCAGTTCGTCGCGCACCCGCAACGGCTCCAGCTCGCCGACCAACGTGACTCGATCGGAGAGGCCGAGGCCGGCAGCCGCCCGCTCGATGGTCGAAGCGTTCGGACCGTCGCCGACGATGTGCAGCTCGACGTCGACGCCGTGTTCGGTCAGCTCGTGCACGGCGTCGAGCAGCACGACGTGGCCTTTCTCAGGTGACAGCCGGGCGATCGTGACGATTCGGGCCCGCCGACCGGGTGGCGGGGGTGCGCGAAAGGCGAACGCGTCCACGTCGATCCCGCAGCGCACGACGTGGAAACGGTCCCACGCCGACGGGTCGGTGACCCGGCACAGCTGGGCGCGCGTGAAGTCGCTGACGCAGGCGACAAAGCTCGCCGACTGCACTTTGAGGTCGAGGCGGGTCACCCGGTCGTCGGCGAAGTCCTGGAACCCGTGGATGGTGAAGCTCCACGTGCACGGGGTCCCGTCGA
>JBPCJW010000109.1:0-12564 GCA_051004915.1 Ilumatobacteraceae bacterium | reverse complement strand
CATCCGTCACATCCGGCGTCGACGGAGGACCCGGCTGGTGGCATCGTGTCTGCGTGCCGATCGATCTGGCCCAGCTCGGCTGGGACGACGAGTGGGACACGCAGTGGCGTCGTCTCGGCGCGCCGGGCGTGCCCGGCCGAGTGTCCCGCCTCGACCGCGGGTGGAGCACGCTGCTGCCCGGACCTGCGCCGGCGGGGACCCGCAGGGTGCGCAACATCGGTGCCGACGTGGCCGTCGGAGATTGGGTCGTACCGTCCGAGGAGCGCATCGAGCAGGTGCTGCCGCGCCGGTCCGCGTTCGTCCGCCGGGCGTCGTTCGACGGCGCCAAGGCGCAGGCCGACACGCTGGCCGCCAACGTCGACGTGGCGTTCCTCACCCACGCCCTGGATACGCCGCCCAACCGGCGGCGGCTCGAGCGAGAGCTGGTCCTGGCGTTCGACAGCGGGGCCCAGCCCGCCGTGGTGCTGACCAAGTCCGATCTCGTCGACGACCCGGAACCGGCGCGCCAGGAGCTGCTCGGAGTTGCGCTCGGCGTCCCCGTCCTGGTGGCCAGCGGACGGACCGGCCAGGGGATCGAGGAGCTGCGTGGGTTCGCCGCCGGCGGCCGCACGTTGGCCTTCCTCGGCGCCAGCGGGGTCGGCAAGTCGACACTGATCAACGCGCTGCTCGGTTCATCGGTGCAGCCGACCACCGCGGTGCGCACCGGCGATCAGCGGGGTCGGCACACGACCGTCGCCGCGCAGCTCCTCGCAATGCCGGGCGGCGGGTGGTTGATCGACACGCCCGGAATGCGCGCCGTCAGCCTGTGGCTCTCCGGGACGGGCCTCGAGCGGGCGTTCGCCGACGTCTTCGAACTGGTCGAACGGTGCCGCTTTCGCGACTGCAAGCACGACCAAGAACCCGGCTGTGCAGTGAGGGCAGCGATCGACGACGGCTCCTTGGAACCCGAGCGCTGGATGAACCTTGAGCGCCTCATTGCAGAGGAAGCCCAGATCGAGGCCGACCAACGGGCCAGAGTCCGCGTTGGTGACCGCCGCCGAGGCGGTCGCCCGCCCCCGACGGAGTAGCTGCAGCCCGGGACACCTACGCGAACGACCGCGATCCGTCGCCAGATCGCGGCCACGATCGAACCTCGACCACTGCGTCGAGATCGATCGGCCCGTAGACGTGAGGAAGGAATTCCCCGGAGCCGACGAGGTCCTCCACGACGACCGCACAACTGAGGCGGCCCGGGTCGATGCGCAGCAGCACGACGTCATCGACGTCGCGGTAGTACCGGTCAGCGGTCCCCTCGACCTGCTCGGCGAACGAGCAGTGGATGAAACCCTCCTCCGCCAGGCTGCGCCCGCGCGTACTGACCTCGTACCGCCCGCCGGCCAGCGCCGCCTCCCAGTCCGACGCCAGCGCCACGTGGTACAGCGGGAGTCCGTCCACGCCCGAGACCGTAGTGAGCCTGCCGCACTACGGTGCCGACGATGGAGACGAGGATCGTCGGTACCACCATGCCCGTGCTCGAGGTCAGCCTCACGGCGGGCGAAACTCTTGTCACCGAGGGAGGTGAGGTCGCCTGGTACACGCAGGGCATGGCGTTGGAGACCTCGACCCGCTTCGGCTCCGGCGAGGGCGGCGGGTTCATGAAGAGCCTGAAGCGCGCCGTCGGCGGTGGGCAGATCTTCATGACCGAGTACACCGCCCCGGCGGCCGGCGGCTTCATCGCCCTCGCCGCCCACATGCCCGGTGTGATCAAAGAGCTGACCATCGACGCGCAGGACGAGTTCATGGTGCAGTCGGGCGGCTTCATGGCCGGCACTCGCGACGTGGAGGTGTCGGTCGGGCTGCAGAAGAAGCTCGGCGCTGGGATCTTTGGTGGCGCCGGGCTCGTGTTCCAGAAACTTTCTGGGTCTGGACGAGCCTGGGTCGCGTTGATGGGCGAAGTGGTGGAGTACGACCTCCAGCCGGGCCAGTCGCTGATGGTCCACCCTGCCCACCTCGCGCTCTACCTCGGGACGATGGAGCTCAACTTCGCCTCGGTGAAGGGCGTCAAGAACAAGTTCTTCGGCGACTCGCTGATGATGGCCGAGGTGCACGGCCCCGGCCACGTGTGGCTGCAATCGATGACGATGGCCAAGCTCGCCGACGCGCTGCAGCCGTACCTCCCGGACCGCAGCAACAACAACAGCAGCTTCGACAACTGAGACCTGCTCCGATTGGTTCCCCTCGGTCGCTGTTCCAATGTGCCGACTGGGCGCGAACCGTCGCAGATCTGCAACGATCCGCGCCCAGAAGTCGGAATGACACGATTCGCGCCCAGGTCGACGTTGCGCGCCGACTGAACGCGTGGCAGACGGTCGCCCCTCCATCCCAGGAGCTCTTCGCCGACGAAACTGTTCGAGAAGGCGGGCCTGCAGCCAAACTGCTCAGCCGTCAGTCGGCGCGCTGCGAGGTGGTCGCGTCGCTCGCCAGCTGGCGCTCGACGGCTGCGACAAAGTTCCTGGTCAGCTTTCCTGCGCCCAGCTTGGCCACCTCGAGCTGGATCGAACGGCCGTCGGCGAGGTGGATGGTGGCACCGTGGATGCCGCGCACCTCGCCGGTCAGCTCGCACGCCAGCACTACACGCAGCGCGAGCTCACCGACCAGGTCGCTCGGTCGGGCCGTCACCGCGCTGCGGCTGAAGAACAGCAGTCGCCGATCGGTGACCGCCACCTCGAACGCCTTGGGCAGGCGTAGATCGCCGGCCGAGGCCGAGCCGAACTGTGTGGCGATCCCGGCGATCGGCCCCAGGACTCGCTCTGCAGAAGTGCCGCCGGGTGTCCGCGCCCACGTGCCGCCGAGGATGCGTTCACCTGGCGCGAGCACCGGCGCAGCTGCTTTGGCGAAGCGGTCCAGTCCGTAGCCCATCGTCGTGACCTCCAGGTGACGCGTCTCGGAGGGGTCCGAGACCTGCTGTGTGGCGCGACGATCGGCTGCGCCCCGTGCGGCCGCCATGGGAGCGACGTGAGACCGGCGCGGTCGGGGACCTACGGAGGCTCGAGCACCATGGTCGCCGCCGCTTGCAGCTCGACATCGGTGATGAATCGGCCGACGATCGCCACATCGGTCGGGTTGCGGTGGCGCACCGTGACGGTGACGGTGGCTGAGCCAACGCTCACGTCGACGGCCAACGGCTGCAGTGAGGTCGCTCGCCGCGCTGCGCCGGTGGCGGCGCCCGCCGGCTGGGCCGAGACGGCGGCGGCGCGGGCGGCCTCGCGCGCCGCCAGCTCGACGGCCAACTGGTCGCGGGCCACGAGCGCCACCTGCAGCAGGCCGAGCACGAAAACCACCACCACCGGCAGGACGAGGGCCAGTTCGACAGCGGCTTGCCCGCCGGATCCGTCGGCACGGCGGCCGCTCAGATGCGGTCGGAGACGCTGTCGATCACCCGATCGAAGAGGCCGCCGATCTTCGCCGCTCCGCCCCCGGCGGTCGCCCATGCGACCACCAGCAGCGCGACGAGTGCTGCGGCCAGGAGCACCAGCGCGTACTCGGTCGTCGCTTGGCCTGTCTCGCCCCGTCCGCGATGTCGTGTCGGCGGCGGGGAGGCGATGGCCATGAGCAGCAGGTGCACGCCGGTCATCGCGCGGCGGTCGACCGAGCTGGCGCCGTGCAGGGATGTCGGCGAGGTGGTGCTGGTGGTCGTGGTCGTGGACATGTGGGCTCCCGGGGTGTGTTCGAGGGTGGTGCGGACGCGTCATGGGGCTCGGCCCCGCAGCGTCGAGAGGGCGCCGAGCACGGCCGGCGCGATGGCGAGCAGCACGAAGGACGGCAGCGTGCACGCGACAAGTGGGAACGACAGCCGCACGGGCAGTCGACGCGCCGCCGCGTCGCCTGCGCGGCGGCGATCGGCCTGAGCCGCAGCGGCGAGTCGGTCGAGCACGGGAGCGAGCGCCAGGCCGTCCCGATCGGCGGTGGCGACTGCCGCCGCCAGCTCCCGTCCAGGTGGTCCGGCGTGACGGGGGAGCTCGGTCAACGCGTCGGCGAGCGTGCGACCACGATGGAGCTGCAGTTCGACGGAGGCGAACGCCTGGCGTACCGGTGCCGGCGCGCTGGCCGCCAGTTCGGTGATCGCCTGCGTCGGCGAGAGGCCGGCGTGGATGCACAGGACGAACAGCTCGACGGCATCGGGCATGGACAGCTCGACGGCGAGTCGCCGTCGGTTGACGGCGGAGAGCCGTCGCCAGCCCCGACCGGTGAGGATGACGAGTCCGACGACCGCGGCAGCGATCGGACCGGCGACCACGATGGCGACGATCGAGGTGAGGATGCCGACGACGATCCGGCGGTGTCCGGTCCGGCCGTGGACCGCACTCGACGCCGGTCGTGTCGGCCGTCGCACCGCGGGTCGATGGGCTGCCAGGGCGACGGCGAAGACGGCGCCAAACGCCAGCACGCCGGCGGCAACGGCGATCACGTCAGCCGTCGAGCCCGCGCCCACAGTGGCCGAAGAGGTCGCTGTGACGCTCACGACGCCACGCCGATCATTCGCCGCATCCACCACCACCCGAGCAGGTTGAGGACTGCGCCGGTGCCGAGGCAGGCTGCGCCCGCTGGTGATGACAGGGCGCTGCGCACCGACGGATCGGTGAGGGCGAGGAACGTGACCACGGCGAACGGGACGACGGTGAGCACCCGAGCCGACAGTCGAGCCTGCGCGCTGGCCGCCTGGCGCTCGGCTCGTTCTGCGCCGCGTGCGTGGAGGGTGTCGGCGACGCGCTCGATCGCCGACGCGGCTGGGCCTCCGACGCGTGCGCACGCCCGGAGCACGCCGACCGCCAACCCGCGCGGCGTTGCGGGACTGGCCGGCACCTCGTCGAGCGCCGCTGACAGGTTTCGGCCTCGGCTGACCGCATGGGCGACCGACGGCACGACCGGCGAGCCCGCCCACGACCGCTCCGTCGTGACGATGGCGTGGGTCAGCGACTGCCCGCTTCGCACCGCCGACGCCACGTGCTCACACCAGTCCGCGACCTCGATGTCGGTGGGCTCGGGACCTCCTCCGCCAGCGCGGCGCCGGCGAAGCGCGCCGGGCCATCGCCGAGCCGTAGCGCCTGCCGACGGCCGGACGCCGCGGGCCGTGGCCAGTCTCGACCTACCGCGGCTCGCCAGCATCACGACGGCCAGGCCTGTCAGGACGGCGACGCCGACGATCGCGGTGGTCACGGTCGGCCCCGTTCCAGCGCGGCGACGACCTGCTCGCCCGCGGCGAGTGTGCGCAGTCGCCGATCGGTTCCGCCGACCACCTCGGCGACCTCGACGACGCGGCGTCCCGAACGGCCCGTGCGGGCGACGTGCACGACCACGTCGACGCAGCGTTCGAGGTGCTCGCGGGCAGCGGTCAGCGGCCACGCCGGCGCGGCTTGCAGCACAAGGGACTCCAACCGGTGCAGGGCGTCGAGGGAGCTGTTGGCGTGGCACGTCGACCAGGACCCGTCGTGGCCGGTGTTCAACGCTTGGACGAGGGCGAGGACCTCCGGTCCCCGCACCTCGCCGACGACCAGCCGATCCGGGCGCAGTCGCATCGCCGTGCGGACCAGGTGCTCGAGGGTAACGGGCGCCGGGCCGTCGGGTGTCAGCGGGCGGGCCTCCAACCGCACGACGTGATCGCCGGCGGGGAGCAGCTCGGCGGTGTCCTCGATCGTGACGATGCGCTCGCCGGGAGCTGTCCGTCCCAGCATGGTGTTGAGCAGCGACGTCTTCCCAGAGGACGTCGACCCGGTGACGACCGTGTTGCAACGGCGAGCGACCAGCTCGTCGAGCAACGCGGCGATGGCCGGCGAGCAGAAGGCATCGACCGGGAGGGCTCGATCGCGGAACCGACGCACGGCCAGGCATGCCCCGTCGACGGCGACGGGTGGGATCACAGCGCACACGCGTGAGCCGTCAGGCAGCCGAGCGTCGACGATCGGCGACGAGCGATCGAGCCGTCGACCGAGCGGGGCGAGGATCCGCTCGACGACGACGGCGAGGTCACCTGCGGCGAGGTGTCCGACCGACGACAAGGTGCCATCGCGCTCGACCCAGACGTCGCCGCCGGCGTTGACGAGGACTTCGTCGACGGTCGGATCGCGCAGCAGGTGGTCGAGCGCGCCGAGCCCGTCGAGGCGGGCCACCGCGGCGCGCACCAGTTGCTCGGTGGTGTCCGGTCCGGCCAGCGGCGCGACGCGTCGCACGTGAGCGCGTACGACCGTGGTCGTGTCACCAGCGTCGTGTTCGGCGGCCCGGCACAGCGCGGCGACGAGATCGTCGTCGAGCGCGGCGAGGCTCATGTCCGCACCACCGCCTGCCGCCCAACGCCAAGGTCACGCACCCCGCGTGTGGTGGACGTTGGCGTGCTGGCGGCGGTCAGCGCCCGAAGCTCGCGTTGCAGCACCCTCGGGAGTCGGGCGAGGAGCAGGCCGGCGTCGACCACGCGGGCGACGGCCGGATCGACGCTGACCGTCGCGACGACCGGCGCGCCGACGGCGCGCGTGACGTCGGACGCGCGCAGCGACCTGCCTGGCTCGGCGACCAGCACCACGCCGTCGGGCCGATGTGGTGCGGCGACCGCGCGGCGCAGCGCCAGAAAGCAGGCGCGCGTGACGAGGATGCTGCGCACTCCGTCCCCGGCCAGCCCGTCAGGCGGCGGGCCCGTCCCGGCATCGACGATGGCGTTCGCTCGGCCGCGCAGCCAGGCGAGCAGCTCCGGCCATCGCGGCGAGGCTCGATCGAGAGGTCCCGAACCGAATGGCACGAGCTGAGTCGCCCGGTCGACGGTGACCGTCAGGTCGGCGAGCGCCGGCGCCGGTGCATCGGACGACAGCCAGTCGGTGACGCCCTGACCGGTTGGCTCAGGGAGCCCAAGGACAGCCGGGAGCTCGCCAGCGAGATCGACGAGCGTCGAGTCGAGCGAGGAGAGCAGCGCCAAGCTGGCGGCGACGACGGTGGTGCCGCTGCCACCCTTGGCAGACCAGCAGACGGAGACGGACACGATGGACCTCCCGGGTCAACGGCCAGCACGGGCCGATGGCTCCAGGGGGATGTCGGTGGCGGCGGACGGTAGCGGTCGTCGGCCGACGTGCCAACCTCACAGCGAACTGTTCGCAGAGACCGGCTCGATCCGGTCGGTCGCTCCGGACAGAACGAGGTTCTCAGCGCTCGTTGAGAAGCGGCTCGCCGCGGGCGAACGCGGCGAGGTTGGTGAGGAAGATCTCGGCCGCTCCTTCCTCGGTGGCCAGCGTGATCCCCGAGCTGTGGGGCGTGATGATGACGTTCGGCAGGTTCCACAGGGGGCTGTCGGCTGGCAGCGGTTCGGTGGCGAAGACGTCGAGTGCGGCGGCACCGATCCGACCGGCGACGAGTGCGTCGGTCAGCGCGGGTTCGTCGACCAGCTCGCCACGCCCGATGTTGACGAACGTGGCGTCCGGCCGCATTCGACCGATGACGTCGGCCGAAATTATGCCTCGGGTGTCGCCGGTGAGGGGGAGGGCGATGACCAGCACGTCGACGGCCGAAGCCAGCTCGCCGAGACGGTCGAGCGGCCACGTGGCGCACGGTTCGTCGCCCACGACCCTGCGTCGCATCCCGATCGGGCGCATCCCGCAGGCGCTCACCAACCGGATCACCTCGCATCCAATGGGACCCATGCCGACGACACCGATCGACTTTCCCGCCAGATCGTCGAAGCGTTGCGGCGACCACTCGTGCGCAGCTTGGGCGCGCACGAGCCGCGGCAGGTCGCGGCTCAACGCCAGCAGGTACATGAGCACCGTGCGGGCGATCGGACCGGCGGCCGCGCCGGACGACGACGAGACTCGAACGCCCTTCTCGAGCAAGCCGGTGAAGACAGGATGGTCGGTGCCCGCCGAGAACGTGTGCAGCCAGCGCAGGTCCGGAGCCCGCGCGACTGCGCCCATGAAATGCGCCGCCCGGTCCGGCCAGGCGTCACCCGAGAAGAACGCGACCCGGAGGCGACGCAGATCGTGGTCGGCGACGAGACCCGCCCCAACCAGTCCGACAGGCTCCAGCTCCGGTGCTGCCGCAGCGAGGCGGCCGCCGTACCGGGCGAGGATCGTGTCGGTGCACAGGAGGGCCGGCGGTCCCGCCGGGCCGGTCACGAAGACGAGAGCTGGCGGGCGGCGACGCCGGTGAGAGCGATCAGCACGACGAGGAGCAGCAGTTTCTTCATGTCGCCGGACCCTACTCAAGGACGCAGAGGGACAAGAACGGGGGTCCGGTGGGTCTGGACCTCTACGTGAGCACGAACGCCGGCCTGCCGGTGTCTTCGCTCACGCAGAAGGCAGAACCGGCCCGTTCGCCGTGCCGGCGACCTTGCGGGGGAAGGAGTTAGCAGGTCAGCTCACCTTCAGGGATGGTGAGGTCGACGAGGTACGTCTCGATGGCTGAGTCGATGCAGTCGTTGAGCCCGTAGGCCCCGTGAGTGGCTGCCTCGACGCTGACGAAGAAGCCGTCCTCGAGGGTTTCGGCCATCAGGCGACTCCCCTCGTACGGGGTCGCCGGGTCGCCCGTGTTGCCGACGACCATGATTGGGCCGGCCCCGGCGCCGGTGATCTCGAACGGCTCTACCGGCTGGCCGGGTAATGATGCGCACACGACGAGTTCGTAGGCCTGGGTGTAGCCGACAGTCGAAGCCGCCACGAATTGCGGTCGTTGCGCCACGGCGGTCTCGACACCGCCGACAGCCGGGTCATCGGCGCACGTGATCGCAAAGTACGCCTCGAGGTTGTTCCCGTAGGTGCCGTCGGGCTGGCGTACGTAGTACTGGTCGTACAACGCAAGCAGCCCCGTCCCGTCGCCGCGCTGCGCCGCGGCCAGCGATTCGGCGAGCTGAGGCCACTGGGACTCGGCGTACAGGGCTTCGGCCACGCCCACCTCGAACACACCGTCCACCAACGGCGGTCGTCCCTCGGCGGTCGGGATCGGGTTCTGCTCCAGCGACGCGACAAGCGCAGCGAAGGCGCCTTCTGGGTCACCGCCGTTGTGGAACGAACACGTCGGGTTGGCGGCGCAATCGGCCAGGAACAACGAAAGCGTGCGCCGGAACCCGGCGGCTTGGTCGATCAGCCCTTGGACGCGTCCTGTCGTTGGGTCGAGCGCCGCGTCGAGCACGGCCGCCCTCACCGTCTCGGGGAACAACGTTGCCCATGTGGCACCGAGCCGCGTGCCATAGCTCGCCCCGAAGTACGAGATCTCGTCTTCGTTCAACGCGGCGCGAATGGCGTCCATGTCGCGTGCTGCGTCCACGGTCGAGATGTGATTCAACGCGTCGCCCGACCGTTCCGCACAGCCGGCTGCGAACTGGCGAGCGGCCTCCTGCAACTGGGCTTCCGCTTCGGGATCATCTGGGCCGGTCTCAATCCCGAAGTACGGGTCGTAGGCATCGACGCAGTCGATGAACGGTTCCGATTCTTCCGTGCCTCGGGGATCCCACCCGATGATGTCGAAGCTGGCCAACAGCTCCTCTCCGTAGACGTTCTGCGCGATCTCGGCGAGGAAACTGCCACCAAAGCCGGGACCGCCAGGGTTGACGAGCAGCGACCCGATCCGCGTGGCAGCCGGAGCTCGCCGCCGCACGACGTACAGCGAGATCTGGTCGCCATCAGGATCGTCGTAATCCAACGGCACATCGAGAATCCCTTCCTCGACGGGACCAACACCCACACGATCCCACTGGAAGGCATCGAACGACGGATCAACGGTCGTCGTCGACGCCTCGTCCGGCGAGTCGGTCAAGTCGGTCAAGTCGGTCAAGTCGGTTGACCCTGGCACACTCAAGTCGGTGGCGTCGGTCGACTCTGGCTGGCTCGAGTCGCTTGCCGCGGTCGACTCTGACGCGCTCGAATCGGTCGCATCTGGGGCCTCCGTCGTCGACGACGGCTCGGTCACATCGCTCCCCGGGGCCGTTGTCGCTACACTCGTCGCAGCCGAGTCCGATGAAGGGGCCGCCGTGGTGGCCGTCGACGAAGAGTCGGAACTGCAGGACGCAACCGCCAACCCGGCAAGAACCACCAGGACGTTCCAATGGCGGTGGCGAGATGCATGCACGTCAGCGACCGTACAAGCCGGCCGGCACCCGATGAGGTTCTGAGTCTCGGCAAGCGAGTTGAGGATGCGGTGCGGTGGCCCGATCAAGGGTCCGCCGCCAGCTGCGAGCGAGGCAGCCGAGCCGGATCTGGTGTCGTCGACTGGACCGTCGGTGCTTCGACATCGTCAGGGATGACACCAACGACGCGTAACCGAAGGCCCGCCTTGGGGGGGTGTGACCAGACCCGTGAGCACCCGTAAGTCCGTCGTCGTCAGACCGTGCTGACGCAGGAGTTCTCAGCGGAGGTGGACGGGAATCGAACCCGCCTGAGGCGGTAATTCCCTGTGCTGCCGCGTAGGCATCTGTCCTGCTAAAGGCGCCTTTCTGCATACGGCGGTCAAGCCTCCGTGATGGCACGTGACGTCCCGTTGTGCGGAATCTGTGACCACGGCGTGACCACGACGCTCGTGGTGCTTGGCCATCAGAGCCGGCGCCGAGCGACAGAAGGCAGCCGCACGGAGGCAACAACAGGGAATGTTCTATGAAGCTCGCAAATTGTGCTTCGGCGGCCAAGGGCCGTCGGGCGAGGAGTGGTGGGAAGTGGTCACGGCCGGGTCGTGTACACTCGTGTCGCGCCTCTCGCCTGCGGCGCAAAGGTCGTGACCTCATGCGTGTCGGACCCCGACACTGGTGACCCAGCTAACTACCGGCAACGGCGCAAAGCCCTTGCCCGCAACCGGGTCGCGAGGAGATCGAACTGCGGAACGCGTAAGTGAACTGGCAGCGCTGGCCCGTGCGTAGTTTTTTGGCGATGGCTCACGTGGCGGCCTGCGAACGCCGATCTGCTCGAGGATCCATTGTCCGTCGGCGAGCTTGAGCGTAGCGAGGTGGCGGTGATGCACGTCGCATCGGCATGTCGCGCTCGACGCGGTGCTCGGCGATCCGCCGTCTATTCCACGTCTCGCCGACGCTGTAGCGGTCCCTGAGCGCGCGACGGGTGTGCCGCTCCCGTAGTCGGCAAACAGGGCGACCAGGTCGACGTGAGCGCCTCTGAGCGTCGACGGGAGTGGGATGCCGGCCCGCGGAGCCTGTTCCTGACGGTGCGGTCCGTGACGCCCAGCTCGGCGGCGATGGTGCGGACGCTGGCACCGGCGGCGATGCGTTGGTCGAGCGAGACGGGGTCGTCAGGACGCGGCACGGAGCTTGACGGTGTCCGCCGCACGTCCGGGGGGTCGCTGCGCGTCCTTGGCTCCACATCTTGCGCCAGTCGCGTTGCGCGTTGACGTGGCGCGCCGGAGCAAGGTCCGCCATGCTCCGACGGCCACGCCGTGTGCTGTTCGGATCAGGTTGGCAACCGGATTGGCGCGAGCGGTCGGTTTAGCTTGGCCCTTCGTCAGCGGCCCCCGGTCGACGTCTCCGGCGGACGTCCCCGGAATGATGTCAGCGAGACGAGGGCGTAGCTCGGACTGACAGTTCCAGCCGAGCTCGTGCAACTCGACTATGGCCAGGATCCAGGCGCTTCGGGTGGCCGTTCTAGCATCCGCCGGCATGACACCGGGCGAGCTTCACGACGCTGTCGAAGGAGCCTTCAACGACCGCGACGTAGAGGCGCTCGTGGCGCTCTACGAAGAGGATGCGTGGCTCGGACCTGCAGGCCCGGTGCAAGGGACGGACGGGATTCGCCAGGCGTGGACCGAGATGCTGAGAATGGCCGAATAGACCCGGTTGGTCACGCAGTACGTGATCGAGCAGGGCGACATCGCGTTGTTGAGCAATCGGTGGACGTCCTCCGTCGGTGGGGAGGAGATCTCAGCCACCAGCGCCGAAGTGGCCCGTCGCCAACGCGATGGCAGTTGGAAGTACGTCATTGACAACCCGGATGCGGCAGGGCTTCTGGCCGGTTGAGCTCCCCAAGTCCACCGGGTTTCCGGGGCGGACCACTGATCACCGAGCGTTTCGTCGCGACGGGCGCGTGGCATCTCGAACAGCTATCGCCCTCGCTGGCGAAGCGGGCGAGGGCGGTCGCCAGGGATGCCGTTGCCTCACCGACGTAGCGTTTCACCCTCCCGCTGGGTCAGGCCTCAGCAGCAACCTCGAGAGATCGCCTCAGGCTGACCCGACCATGACACCCCGACCTCATCGCCAGGCCGGAGTTGCTCGATGGCCTGGCATGGACCGCCGCCTTCGGGGCTGCAGACGAAGAACTCCTCGCCGATGTCGCCGGCAGACGAGTACCCGACGACAAGGAACTCGAGCTCGGGCTGCGGCGGGGGGCCAGTGTCGAACTCACTCTCGTAGTGCTCGTCGAACATGAACTGGCGGAATCGCTCGGCAACCACCTCGACCGTGTAGTTGTCAGGATCGATCTTCCAATCGGTGTGGAAGGGGTATCCACCTGACCGGACCAGTCCAGCTCAGGCCGCTCTCCATGGTCTGCCCGCCGGTGGACGTTCGAGGCTGGGCGGATGACCATGGCCGCCGGGGGCGGTCGGAGGGTTGGCGGCCGG
>JBPCJW010000108.1:0-9764 GCA_051004915.1 Ilumatobacteraceae bacterium | reverse complement strand
GCCACCGCGGCGACCGGACAGGACCGAACACGCACACCGTGCGTGGCAAGGGTGACGGAGGCTGGGAGCTGGCGGGCTCCCAGCCACGTCACCACAGATAGCGTCACGCACGGCTCCCGGCTCCCGTAGCTCAGGGGATAGAGCATCGGTTTCCTAAACCGTGCGTCGCAGGTTCGAATCCTGCCGGGGGCACCGCAAATCTCCTGGTAGATCAGTTGCAGCGTGAGATCGATTCTCACGAAATCGGAACGTGGTAACGCCGTGGTAACGCCGCGATAGAGTTCGCGCGTGGCCAGCGGCACGATCTACCGCCGCACGAGGACCTCCGGCGTGCCCTCGTGGGTGCTCCACACGACGTGGAACGAGGGCGGACGACGGCGGCAGTCGAAGCGCTCCTACCGCTCGAAGCAGGCCGCCAAGGACGAGCTGACCCGCTTCCTCGGCGCCCATCAGACCGGCGCCTTCGTCGCCCCGAACCGGCTGACGCTCGCCGAGTTCGCCGACGTCTGGCTGGATGGCCTGGCGAACCAGGGACGCCGGCCGTCGACGCTGCGCGGCTACCGGGGCGACCTGCGGCGCTGCGTCCTGCCTCGCCTCGGTGGCATGGCGCTGCAGGACATCCGCGTCATCGACATCGACGCGCTGTACGCGCACCTCTTGCGCAGCGGCCGACGCGGCGGCGGGGGACTGTCGATGAGCACCGTGCATCACGTGCACACCGCGCTCAACAAGTTGTTCAATGACGCCGAGCGCAAGGGCCTCGTGACGAAGAACGTCGTGCGCCTCAGCACGCACCCGTCGCAGACCGCGGCTCGTGCGTCGGCCCCGGAGATGACCGTGTGGACGCCTGACGAGCTGGCCACGTTCCTCCGCGCAATCGAGGGCAACCGCAACGAAACCATGTTCCGCCTCGCCGCCCTCACCGGCATGGGACGAGGCGAGCTCGTCGGGCTGCGCTGGAGCGACGTCGATCTGCCCCGCCGCCGGCTGACGGTCAACCAGTCGGTCACCGTCGTGGACCACGTCGAGGTGGCCAGCGTCCCTAAGACCCGTCGCAGCCGCCGGGTGCTCGACCTCGACGCGGCGACCGTCGCCACGCTCCAGCAGCACCGCGCCCGCCAGCGGGAGCGATACCTGCGCGTCGGCGTCACGGCGACGGCGAGCGACCGCGTGTTCACCACGGACGTCGGCGAACCCCTGCAACCGGACTCGGTCGGCCAGGCCTTCCGGCGACTGGTCAAGGAGGCCGGCGTCCCAGTGATCCGCCTGCACGACCTGCGCCACACGCACGCCAGCCAGCTGCTGATGGCCGGCATCAACATCAAGGTCGTCAGCGAACGGCTCGGCCACGCATCCGTCGGCTTCACCCTCGATACCTACGCCCACGTCATGCCCGGCCAGCAAGCCGAAGCGGCGGCCGTCGCCGCCTCGCTGCTCGACGGCTGAGCTCATCCAGCCAACCTCGACGAACGACGACGACGGGCGCGCAGTCAGACGAGAGGGCGCTGCGTCGATCGCAGATTGTTCCGTCGATCGTGCGCCTCGCGCCGCAGGCGCTCGATGTAGTCGTCGACGTCGGACCGGACCACTCGGGAACAACGCCCGATGTGCACGAGTGGGATCTGCCCTTCCTTGAGGACGCGGTACATGGTCGTCCGTCCGACGCCGAGCATCTCGGCGGCATCCTCGATCGTGATGAGGGCGTACGCGTTTCGAGCGGCATCGCCGGCCGGCGCATCCCGCGAGCGCGGGACGAACGTGCGGTCGCGCCGACGCGGACCTCGTGCATCACCGCCGCCACTTGGTGCAGCTGCAGCACGCCGTGGGTGGCTCCTCGTCGTGTGCTCCGTCGTGGCGGTCTCCTCCTCGCCGAAGAGCGGGAGTTGGTGACGTTGTTCGCTGTTCATCGCTGACCTCCACCCTCAAACCGCAACCGACCGGCACGCCGCGTCCGCCGTATGTCGGCGCAGCTCGCACTCGGCCGTCAGCGACCAACGAGAGCGCGCAGCCGCTCGGCGAGGTCGCCCACCGTGATCGAGGTGGCCGCCACCGCCATCACGAGCTCGTACACGTCGTCGTTGCTGGCGTCCGTGACCGGTTCGTCATTGACCTCGAGGAACACCGCAGTCGCCAGCCACCCGAGGCGATTGTTCCCGTCGACGAGCGCATGGTTGCCAACGATGGACTGCAGCAGGGCGGCGGCCTTCGACCACAGGTCCGGATAGGCCTCCTCCCCGCCGATTGTCGTCTGCGGCCGCGCCACCGCCGATCCGAGCAGACCCACGTCGCGGATCGGCACCGGAGCTCCGAGCAACCGTGCAGCGAGGTCGAGGACGTCGTCGAGATCGAGGTACGCGACCGGGTCGATCACGGCCCGAGTCGATCGAGCGCCTCCCGGTGGGTTGCGATCACTCGCTCTGCTGCCAGGGACACGCGGTCGCGGTGGCTGCCGCGGGCAACGAACTCACGCACCGCACGCCGAGCCGCCTCCTGCATCGAGATGCCCTCCGCCTCGGCCCGCTCGCGCAAGGCGGACTGCTCGTCCGCGGTCAGGCGCAACGTCATCGCCACGGCGGCACGGTATCGCTGTGATACCAGACCAGACGCCCCGTGGGCGGGCCGCGGTTGGAGCCCCACCGCCAGTCCGTCGGAGCAGCAGTGATGTCATCCGTTCCCGGAAAGGTTCCCGGGAAGGTTCCCGACAAGGTTCCTGATTGGTCCGACTCGATCGCGTTCAGCGCCATCGTAGCACCGGTGCTACGATTGCCGTCGTGGCTCGAACGATCACGCAGCGTGAGCTGCGCAACGACAGCGGCACGATCATGCGCGGCCTTGACGACGGCGAGACGTTCATCGTCACCCGCCGCGGCGTTCCCGTCGGCGAGCTCATCCCCGTCCGGCGCCGACGATTCGTCCACCGTGATCACGTCATCGAGCTGTTCCACACCGCCCCGCCACTCGATCGACGCCGCCTGATCGTCGACCTGGACGAACGGGTTGACCAAGCCATCGAGCCGCGTGGCTGAGACCTTCGCTCGAGGGCTGATCGACACGTCCGTCGTCATCGACCTCGACGGACTCGATCCTGATGTCCTGCCGAACGAGCTTGCGGTGTCTGCCCTGACCATGGCCGAGCTCGCCGCCGGACCGCACGCCAGCGACGACGCAGCCGAGCGGGCTCGCCGCCAGGACCGGCTGCAGCGAGCCGAGGTGATGTTCGACCCGCTGCCTCTCGACGCGAACGCCGCACGCGCCTACGGACGCATCTACGCCGCCGTGACGGCCGCGGGACGGAAGGCACGCGGACCTCGAGTGGTCGACCTCCTGATCGCCGCCACCGCCCTCGCCAACGATCTGCCGCTCTACACCCGCAACCCTGACGACTTCCGTCTCTTGGATGGCCTCGTCGAGGTCGTCACCGTCTGACCCCGCCATCCGGGGATCGGCGCTGGTCATCGTCTGCGCGTCCGTGTCTGGATCCGCACGACGCGCCAGTGGCCGAAGGGCAGGTCTGTAGTCCGGAGGCGACGCCTCCCACTCGCCGGCCTAGCCACGCACGACCTACGTCGCGCGCCTGGCTAGTCGCGTCGCCCGATTGGCGAGGCCATCCCCACGCGCACGCGTGCCCAACTTCGGGAACCTCCACCAGCGATGAGGGCGATCCTTCACAGAGTATTACCGCCGGCGGTGTACAGGGTTTCGTCCCGTCCGGTTATCGTCGCCGGGTGGTCACCAATCCCGCTCCGGCGGCGGCGCCCGATCGCCGTGGCGTTGGCCGGCCTCGCAAGTGGGCGACCGAAGCCGAGCGCAAGCGCGCCTATCGGGACCGCCTCGCCGCTGACCTCGACGAGCCTCTCAGCGTGCGGCGCGAGCTGCGTACCGAGCGCCGCCGTACCGCAGGTCTCCAGCAGGAGAACCGGCGCCTTCGTGCCGAGCTCATCGCCGCGCGAGCACGAACCGACGAAGCTGAGCAGGTCGCACAGGACCTACGAGCGCGCATCGACTGGCTGGCCAGCAAGTCCGAGGCCGACCGTCGCCAGGCGCTCGACGCGCTCGCCAGGACGCGCGAGCTTCAGGCGGAGCTCGAGCGTCTGCAGTCGCAGAGCCACGCGCCCGCACGCATGCCGACTGCCGTCGTACCACGAGGTCAACCGCGGCATGACAACCCACACCGCTGATGTGAGTGGGCGGGCTGCCCGCTTTCGGCCGTGAGCCGGCTGCAAGGACCACGCGGCGTCGAGCGGGACGCTTGCGGGTGTCATCAGCCGTCGGGCAGACACGCGCGACGCTGGCGCGTCATCCGCCGCTACTGACGACGGAGGACCGTTTCGTCGGCTTCACGGTCAACTCGCAATCGTAAAGCGATCCAACGATCGCTTGAAGGTCAACCTGGCCGCCGTGTGTCGGCCGAAGTCGCTTGCGTCGGCGCAACTTCCCGGACCGAGACGTTCCGGATCGCTCCGGCGATGGCGTCCACCTGCACAAGCAGCTCGGTCGGCTGCAGCTCGAGGTCGACGGCGTGCACGTGCAGCTGGGTCAGGCTGCCGCGGACGGTGTAGCGCTGCGCCGGTTCGTTTCCCTTGGCGTACAGGAGGTGGCCGCACGAGAGGCCGAGGGCGGTGCAATAGGCGAGCAGCTGGTAGAGGTCGGCGTTCGGGTAGCCAGCCGGCTTCTCCGCCTTGTACTTGGCGTCGACGACAGCGACGGGCTGATCGTGGCGGTACCACACGAGGTCGGGGCGCATGTCGACGACATCGCCGGTGTCCAGCGTCCGGTGATCCTGGGGTGCGACCCGCCCGCCGAGCGAGGTCAACGCGTCGCCCAGCGCGGCGGTGACGAAGTCCTCGAACACGGTCGCCATGTCGATCATGAAGCCGTTCACGACGACGTCGCCGGTGGGTAGGTCGACGGAGCGGTGGCGCAGGATGATCGACGCGAACCACAGCGTGGTCTCGTAGTGGGCCGTGCGCCGGCTCGACCGCCACGCCGGCAGCGCACGGCCAGGCACGAGGTCACCGACTTCATCGAGGCGGTGGATGATCGCCCGGAGCCGGCGGGCGACCAGTGGGTCGAGGCCGGGGATCCGCTGCATCGTGACCGCAGCCGCCTTCACGAGTTGGTTCTCGGCGATGTCGATCGTGAAGTCGTCGTAACGCACGAGCAGCGGTGTCAACTGACCGAAGCGCTGCGTGACCTGCTCACGATGGCGAACACGGCCGCGTACGACAGCCAGCTCGTCGTCGCGCTTGGATGCTCAGGTCGTGGTGGTCGTAGATCTGGCGGACGACTTCTTTGGCGTGCCAGGTCATGCGCACCTCCCCGGCCGGGTCGCCGGCAGCGAGCAGCCCACGCAGCCGTTCACGCCCCCGGTCGCTGAGGCGTTCATCGGCCATCTGCAGCATCCGCCGGCACCGGTAGCGGATCATCCTTGCGGCCGCGATGCCCGACGATCTCGTTCTGCACCCGCCGGCGGCACTCAAGTGCCGTGTTGGCGACGCGCACGACGTGGAACGGGTCAGCGACCTGCACGGCGTCGGGCAGCATCGTGTCGAACACCGACCGATACGACGCCGACAGGTCCAGCGTCGCCCAACGGATCCCGTCCCGCCACGCTGATGGTCGGGCGGATCGCCACGTTGTGCCAGCCCGCCACCTCGTGATCTACGCCGATGACCAGGTCCGCAACCGCTTCGACGGCCTGTCAGTGGTCCGGCCCACGGCTGAGACCGCGGCGCTGCGGCCCCGCCCGAGCGACACGGTGCGCTGCTCAACGCTGTTGGCGATCCGCACCCTCGCGCGCCGCGTCGCCGCACTCGACGACGAACTGGACGAACTCACCGCCGTGATGCGCCCGCTCATCGACCGCAGCGCGCCAGGACTGCTCGCCATGTACGGCGTCGGCTACGACGTCGCCGCCAAGCTGCTCGTCGCCGCCGGCGCCAACCCCGACCGGCTGCACTCCGAAGCGGCCTTCGCCCACCTGTGCGGCGTCGCCCCGCTCGAGGCGTCATCGGGCAAGACCCGCAGCCACCGGCTCAACCGTGGCGGCAACCGCCAGGCCAACAGCGCCCTCTACCGCTCGTGATCACCCGCATGGCCTCACACGCAGCGACTCGCGACTACGTCGCCCGGCGCCGCGCCGACGGCAAGTCGACCGGTGAGATCGTCCGCATCCTCAAGGGCTACGTCGCCCGAGAAGCCTTCAAGCACCTCCGGCCCGCCGCCGCCACGACCTGACCGACCCCCCGGGGACCAGCGGCCTGACCCTCACGATTCGGCCAACGCCCTCACCGGCTGTTCCACGAACGACCTGTCGACCCAACGCTCGACCCTTCGCGCGGGCCGTGACCTACCAGGAGCCTGCCCTCGACCACGAGTGGCCGATCTCTGTCTTGTCCACACCGCGCCCGTCCCTTGACAACACAGGAGCATCGTTCCGCGCACCGGGACGTCGGTCCCACGTACCGCCCAGGTCGGGCCGCGCCTCGAGGACGGCGAACGTGCGGTCCGCGCAGCGAACCTGCAGGTGGTAGGCGGCGTCGATCCCCGAGATCCCGGCCCCGATCACCAGGACGTCGAAGTCGGTGTCGTCAGCGGTGTGGTCAGCGGTCAGCGTCCCCGTCACGCTCGGCGACGGTACCGCTCGTGTCCCACCCGAGGTGAGCGATGAGGGCCCCACGTGCGCGGCACTAGCCTGGGGTCGGTGGAGGCCCGCGAGGTCGCCCTCTTGCTCACAGACGTCGAGGGTTCGACCGGGTTGCTCGTCAGGCGCGGTCAGGTCGGCGTCGACGCGCTGGCCCGGGTCGCTGAGCTGGTCGCTCAGGTCACCGCCGAGCACGGCGGCTGGATCTCCCGGAGCCAGGGCGAAGGCGACAGCGCAGTCGCCGTATTCGACACTGCGGCGAGCGCAGTTGCCGCAGCCCTACGCCTCAACGAGGTCATCGCGCACGAACCGTGGGGAGCTGAACCACGGCTCGCTGTCCGCAGTGCCGTGCACGTCGGCGAGGTCACGGTCGATGCCGGTGGGCTGTTCGGACTCGAGGTCCATCGGTGCGCTCGCTTGCGCGGGCTGGCCGACGGCGGTGAGGTCTTCCTGTCCGCAGAGACAGTCCGGCGGGCGGGCTCGCAGCTGCCGGCCGGCTCGCGGGTGGCGGACGAGGGGCAGGTCACGCTGCGCGGGTTCGATCACGTCGAACGGGTGTGGCGCCTGGTCCACCCCGCCCTGCGCCCGCGCCGCCGGCGCATCCCCCGTTCGGCGCCGCCGCCGTCGGCGCTGCCGGTCTGGCGCACCTCGTTCGTCGGTCGGTCGGTCGAGCTGGCCACCGTGACCGAACGACTCGGCCCAGGACGACTGGTGACTCTCGTCGGTGCGGGCGGCGTCGGCAAAACGCGGCTGGCCGTTGCGGCAGCGGCTTCGATCGAACGCCCCCGAGCCTGCTTCGTCGACCTGACCCGAGCCACCGATGGAGACGAGGTTGCCGGTCTCGCCGCTGAACTCCTCGGGGCCGATGCAAGTGATCCTCCTCTGGTGAGCATCGAGGAGTTGCTGGCCGTGGCACCGGCGCTCGTGGTGCTCGACAACTGCGAGCACGTCGCGGACGCCGTGACGACATTGCTCGATCACGTGCTGATCCGCTGTCCGACATCGTCGTTCTTGGCGACGAGCCGCGCGGCGCTGCGGGTAGCCGGCGAAGAGGTCATCCCGATCGCGCCCTTGCCTGCCGACGTGGCGGCCGCGTTGTTCATCGATCGGGCCCGGGCGGTGCGGGCCGACCTCGTCACCGACGGCGACGCCCGAGCCGACATCGCCGAGCTGGCGTCCCTGCTCGACGGGGTGCCCCTGGCGATCGAGCTCGCCGCCGCCCGCGCGTCGGCATTCTCCGTCGCCGAGGTGCTCGGGCTGCTGAAGGCGAATGCGGTTGACCTCGGTGACCGCCGGCGGCACGGGCCTGACCGTCACCGTACGTTGCGATCGGCCATCGATTGGAGCATGCGGATGCTCGATGTCGCCGAGCGCTCGGCCCTTTGCCAGCTGGCGATGCTGCCCGGAAGCTTCCGCCTGCGGACCGCTGAGGCAGTCGTCGCCGCCCGCGGCGACGTCGGCTCCGCGCTCGGCGCGCTCGTCCACCAGTCGTTGGTCGTCTCGGAGCAACGGGCCGGCCCGACCCGTTTCCGGCTCCTGGAGATGATCCGAGCGATCGGGCGGGATGGGCTGTCGCCTGCCGAACGTCGAGCCGTGCTCGACCGCCTGCTGCAGGACTGCCTCGCCCAGGTGGCTCCCGTCGAGGCGATCGAGCTTCCCGAGGACGGGCTCGAGGCCGAGATCATCCGGGATCGGGCGCTGTACGCAGCGGCGGTGGAGCATGCCGTGTCCACCGGGCAGACCGAAGACGGCTTGCGCCTCGTCCACGACCTCTTCGTCGCGTGGCCGGGTGCGACCCAGCGCTGGATGCTCGACCGATGGATGTCCTCGCTGGTGGCGGCGTCGGAAGGACCGAGCCGGCTGCGGGGCAGCGTGCTGCGCCGTCAAGCGATCATCGCGTCGGAGCTGCAGGGCGATCGACCTCGTGCCCTCGCACTCCTCGACGCAGCAGAGCGCGACGCCGAAGCACTTGGCGATCGCCAGCTGCTCGGTCGGGTTCGGGGCACCCGATGCGGAGTCGACTACGACGGTGGTCAGCTCGAGGACTCGAGGGTCACCTGTGGGACGCCGTCGCCGTGCTCGAGGAGACCGATGACGAGTACCTCGCCAGCACGTTGACGTCGCTCGCCGACCTCTACGTGGAGCTGGGGCGCTTCGACGAGGCGGAGGACGTGATCGCCCGCACTCTCGCCAGGGAGGTGCATTGGTACCAGCGGGTGCATGTCCAACTCGTGCAAACCTGGTGCGCGCTGCTGCGGGGGCGGGTCGACGACGCGACGATCCTCGCCGTCGCAACGATGGATGTCGCCGAGCGCAGTGAGAACCCCGACCTCATCGCTCACGCCATCGAGGGCGCGGCCTTTGCGGCCATGGCACGGGGCGAGCTGGAGCTGGCATCCGAGCTGTTCGGTCGGATGGAGGGCCTCGCTCGCGAGCACGACCTGGTGCACCTCGTCGACGCTCTCTCCGGGCTGTGCGTGGTGGCGGTCCTGCGGGGCGATCACGATGCAGCCGCACGCCACCGTGACCAACAGCGTGCGCACCGGGATGGACATGTCACCCACATGGCCGGTCGTCGGCTGGCCAGCGCGGCGGTCGACCTGGCGACTGACGAGGTCGAGCGGGCCGAGCAGGTGACCGCAGGCGTGCTGGTGAGCACCGAGCGGATCGGGCAGCGCCACGCCCACGCCCAGGCCATGGAACTGGCGGCGGCGATCCGCGCGGGGACGGATCGCCAAGCCGCAGTGCGACTGCTGGCTACCGCTGACGACGAGCGGGCAGCGATTGGCGCAACACCGTGGCCGCTCGACCCGTATCGCGAGCTGGCAAGGCGCGCCATCAACCTCGAGTGATCGTGCGGCGGCGCGGACCTACGGTGTGCTCGATGGTCGTGGGCGACGGGAACGTGGACGGGGAGGTGGTGACCTGGCACCACGGGTTGATCGCCAAGTGGTGGGCGAACTTCAACGTCGGCGGTCCCGAGGTCGAGTTCTTCCGCCGCGACGCTGGTGACCATCCCCGTCGTCGGCGGACCGAGGGCGGTCGGTGCCGTGGCTGCCGGCGTGATCCTGGCGGCGCGGATGCTGCTGTACGCCCGCAACCAGTACGGCCAGGACGGCAG
>JBPCJW010000107.1:0-8690 GCA_051004915.1 Ilumatobacteraceae bacterium | reverse complement strand
CGGCGCCGTGCTCGACGACGCGTTGGCGCACGGTCGTCAACCCGACCACCTCCGCCAGGTCGTGATCGTCGACGCCGACGAGGGAGAGGTCGCCAGGAACGTCAAGGCCGAGCTGGCGGGCGGCGATGACGGCTCCGAAGGCCATCTCGTCGGACAGCGCGAAGATCGCCGACGGGCGCTCGGGACGGCGCAACAGGGCCAGCGCCGCATCGTGGCCGCCGTCGACGGTGAACTCGCCCTCGGCGACCAACGAGCCGTCGAGGCCGAGCCCGACCGCTGCCATCGCCTTGCGGGCACCCTCGATGCGTTGACCTGGGACGTCGAACCACGCCGGGTCCTCGGCTTGCGCGCCGAGGACGCCGATGCGGTGATGCCCGAGATCCAGGAGGTGCTGCGCCGCGATCGCGCCGATCCGCACGTTGTCGATGCGCACGGCCGGGTAGACGCCGGTGTCCTGGCCGATCGTGACGACGCCGATCCGTCGGCGACGCAGCCCGTCGACGTCGCCTGACCCGAGCGGGACCTCGACGAAGATCATGCCGTCGACGCGACGGTGCAGCGCCTCGGCCGTGGCGATGACGTCCTCGCGCGACGTCGTGTGCGGCGCAGTGACCACGAGCAAGTCGTAACCGTCCTCCGCGCAAACGGCCTCCGCCCCGGCGACGACGTTGGAGAAGTACCACGAGTTGATCAGCGGGACGACGACGGCGATCGTCCGGCTGCGACCTGCGGCCAGCCGGGAGGCCGCCGGATCGGCCCGGTAGCTGAGCTCGCGGGCCACTTCCTCGACGCGCGCCCGGGTGGTGACGGCGACGTTCGGCAACCCGCGTAGCGCCCGGCTGACCGTTGCCACCGAGACGCCGGCGGCCGCAGCCACGTGCTCGATCGTCGATCGCTCGACGGTCGCCTTTGCGATGATTGGAGGTGGCGATGCGGTCGCCATCGAGCCAACAGTACCGATGCGACCTGATGCAGGACAGGGCCGCTCGCGCGGCCGTGCGTCTGGGTGAGCAGATCCGGCGGCCTGCCGGCGTTCTCGGTCACGCCGACGAATTGGCGGCGGCGGTGAGGTGAACGAGGCGCCAGCAGAAGGCGACCTTGGCGAGGACGCCGGCGGAGAGCGCGAAGGGGTACAGGTCGCGCATGCCCATCGCCCTGGCCAGTTCGTTGGCGGCGACCGTCGCCTGGATCGAGGCGGCCAGCCACGCGGTGGCGTCCTCGGCGTCCGGCGGGGCTTGGACGACACCCCAGCCGGCGCCCGTCTCGACGACATCGTGGATGTGCATCAGCTGCGCCCACGATTCGGCGAAGTCCTCCCACGGGTGGGCCGACGCGTAGTACGAGGCGTACTGGTCGCGCCACGTGCCGTCGTCGGAGCGCAGGTAGTGGGCGCGCAGCGCGCCCTGGTAGTCGGCGCGCTCGTCGCCGAAGCACTGCCGAAACTCGTCCAACTGCAAAGGCGCCGGACGGACGAGCGTCAGCCACACGTAGTGACCGAGCTCGTGGCGCAGGTGGCCGAGCGGGGTCCGGTACTGCTCGCCCAGCCGGGCGCGGATCCCCTCTTGGACGGCCGCATCGGCCTCGTCGAGGTCGAGGGTGATGACGCCGCCGCGATGACCGATGACGACGCCGGCATCACTGGACTTGCTGCGGTACCGCAGCCGCAGCGCCGGCTGGCCCGGCGTGGGGGGTGCGCCCGACCACGGCACCCGCAACTTCGTCAGCTGGTTCAGCGCACGACGCTGGGCGAGCTGGAACGGAAGCATCGCCGGATCATGCTCGTGACCGGCGGCGTCGACCAGGACACAGCTCCGACAAAACGGTCCTGCCGGGTCGGCCGGCCAGTTGCACGCCCAGTTCACCCGGTTGAGGCAGGGCGTCGTGGTTCCGAGGTCGAGGACGGAGATCTCGTCATCACCGGGAGCCATCGCCAGCGTCGTGGCGCATCGCAGACACTGCAGCGAGTCGAAGAAGACCTCGTGGCCGCAGACCGGGCAGTGCAAGCGCCGCACGGGAGGAGTCTGCTGCCTGCGCTGGGTGTCGACACGTGACACCCGGTACAACGTCCGGATGGGTGTCATCGTCGAGGATCGGGACGCCGTGCGCGTCGTCACCATCGACCGGCCGGATCGGCGCAACGCCGTCGATGCGGCGACAGCCGTACTCCTGCTCGAAGCGTTCGAGACGTTCGACCGCGACGATGCACTGGCGGTCGCCGTGCTGACCGGCGCCGGCGGTCACTTCTGTGCCGGTGCCGACCTGAAGGCGCTGACCGAGGGTGATCGGCGACCGGTCGGCGACGACGGGCCGGGTCCGATGGGTCCGACCCGGCTGCACCTCTCGAAGCCGGTGATCGCGGCGATCGAAGGGCCGGCCGTCGCCGGTGGGTTGGAGCTGGCGGTCTGGTGCGACCTGCGCGTCGCCGCCGAGGACGCTGTGCTCGGTGTCTATTGCCGCCGCTTCGGTGTGCCGCTCGTCGATCTCGGGACGATCCGGCTGCCGCGCCTGCTCGGTCACAGCCGGGCGATGGACCTGATCCTCACCGGACGCGGCGTGAGCGGTGTCGAGGCCGAGCAGCTGGGACTGGTCAATCGCGTCGTCCCGCCGGGGACGGCGCTCGCCGCGGCCATCGAGTTGGCGCAGGAGCTGGCCGCGTTGCCGCAGATCTGCTTGCGCAACGACCGACGGTCGGCGATCGAGCAGTGGGACCTTGCCGAGGACGGCGCGATGCGCAACGAAGCGGCACTCGGTCGGGCGACGATCGACAGCGGCGAGACGCAGGCCGGCGCAGCCCGCTTCGCCAGCGGCGCCGGTCGCCATGGCGCGTAGCCCGGTTTGGGGTTCGACTGGATCGGGGACCGCATTGTGGTGCTGCGAGGTCTCCGCCGGCTGTCCGGCCGATTCTTCATCAACCCGTTGACGCGTACCGCGATGGTGACGTTCCTGTGGGCCCACCGCCACGAGGTGCTGCGGTGGGGGCGTTCGCTGTGGGAGCACCTCGCCCGCCGTGACCTTGATCCGGCGGCCGCTGTCCGTACGGCGAAGGTGCTCTTCGCCATTGCCGGTGACGAGCGGTTCCGCGACGCCAAGCAGCTGCGGCGCGTCACGATGATCGACGGCATCGTCAACCTGGAGGCCGACGAGTGGTGGTCGCTGCTGCCGTCGTTGGTCCTGCGGGTGCGCAGCGTCGACGGTGTGCGCGAGGTCTTGGTGAACGGCGTGCGCAATGGCGGACCGATCCTGCCGGCCCAGGAGGCGGCGTCCGCACCCGCCCCAGCTCGCTGAGACGCGCCGCTGCCGCACTCTGCGGCTGCGGCGCGGTGTCGAGCAGGAGCAAGGTGATCCTGGTTGACTGGCTCGATGCCGGAGCGGATGGACGTGGCCAGCGCCGACGACGCCGACGTGTTCGATGCGGCCGACGTCGTGGACGAGTCGGACGTCCCGGTCCTGTTGCGACCGTCGCTGCGAGGCACGCTGCACCGATGGTCGGTGCCGGTGGCGATCACGCTGACGGTGCTGTTGTCCGTGCGGGCGAGCGGGGCGGAAGATCGAGCGGCCGCCCTCGTCTACGGGCTGGGCGTCACGGCGATGCTGGCGTCGAGCGGCGTGTACCACTCGGCGCGCTTCGCCGCCGGGGACCGGCGGTTCCTGCGCCGGCTCGACCACTCGATGATCCTCGTCGGCATCTCGGGCACGTACACGGCCGTGATCGTGCTCGCCCTCGACGGCGCCGAGCAGGTCGTGCTGCTGGCGGTGGCCTGGGGTCTGGCGATCGTCGGCGTGACGATCCGCATGCGCTGGCTCGATGCCCCGTCCGGGTTGGTGGCTGCGGTCTACCTGTTCGCCGGCTGGCAGATGATGTTCGACCTGCCGGCTTACGAAGCGGGGCTGACGGCGGCCGAGCTCTCGCTGCTCGCCGTCGGAGGCGGCCTGTACACCGTCGGCGCGATCATCTACGCCTGCAAGCGACCCAACCCGTGGCCGGCCGTGTTCGGCTACCACGAGGTGTTCCACACGCTGGTGGTCGCCGCCGCGCTCTGCCACTGGGTCGCCATCTGGCTGCTCGCCGGGTAGCCGGACGATCGCCACGTGCTGTTCGGGGCGACGACCCTTTCCGGGTTGGCGGACGGCTCGATCACGCTTGCCTTCCGGCGCCAGCGGCGGCCGACGGTACGGGTGGGCGGCACGTTGACGACGGCGATCGGCGTGTTCGCGATCGACGATGTGCGCGTCGTCGACGAGGCCGAGATCACCGAGGACGATGCCCGACGATCCGGGCACGCATCACGCGTCGAGCTCCTCGCCGACCTCCGTCGGCCGAAGAGGTGGGCGCCGGACGAGGACGACCGCCAGCTGTACCGCGTCGAGCTGCACCTCGCCGGACCGGACCCGCGAGTCGCTCGGCGCGCCCGGTCGGACCTCTCGGCCGACGAGATCGCCGAGCTGCAGGCGCGGCTCGACCGGCTGGATCGAGCGAGCACGCACGGCGCGTGGACGGCCGCCGTGCTGGCGTTGATCGAGGCGCGGCCGGCTGTGCGAGCCGGTGACCTGGCCGAGGAGCTCGGGCGAGAACGGCTGCCCTTCAAGACGGACGTGCGCAAGCTCAAGGCACTCGGGCTGACGGAGAGCCTGGAGGTCGGCTATCGGCTGTCGCCACGTGGTCGTGCGTGGCTCGCTCGGTCGGCCGGTTCCTGAGCTCCGCTCAGGGCTGCCGCCCGACGAAGGCGATCAGCCTCGTCTGCTCGTCGGCGTCGTCGGCGACGTGGACGCGTGGGCCGTACTGCCCGCTGGCCCGCAGCATGTCGTCGAACGGCTCCAGCCCGGCGAGCATGCCGTGGACCTCATCGGCGTCGAGTGTCTCGTCGAGCCCGGTGGCCCGCGCCAGGTCCCACGTGTGGATGAGCACGTCGCCGAGGAAGAACATGCCGATCGCCTGGTCGAGCGGGTGCTGGCCGGCGCGCGGGTGGTCGAACGAACGCCCTGGCGTCGCCGGGTCGTCGAGCACGGCCTGCACCCCGTCGCTCAAGGTGCGCCATGCCGCCACCGGGTCCGTGTCGACGGATGGGCCGGTCGGCAGGTCGAGCCCTGCACCGTCGTGGAGGAACGGCGGGAACCACTCGACGAGGTGGCGCACCACGTCACGAGCGACCCATCCGTCGCAGGGTGCGGATCGCTCCCAGGCGTCGGCGGGGACGGCGGCGGTGGTGTCGCTGAACCGCCCGGCAACCCGCCGGTAGCGGTCAGCGACAGTCGACGCGCTCACTCGTGCACCGTCAGGTCCGAGGCTTTGACGTCACCCGAGGGTTTCATGCGCCCCGTCCGGTACGCAGACCCTCGGACAGCAGGTCCTCGAGGCGGTCGAACGTGTGCTGCATCCCGGCTTCCATGCCGGACGCGATGTGGCCATCGCGGTGCTCCTGGCTGGTGTGCCTGACGGTGACCTCGAGGACGGTCGTGCCGTCGCGCTCGGTCAGCGTCAAGGTGTTGACGGATTCGGCGTCCGGGAAGCCCTCGAACACCTCGGTCGACACCAGGCGCCCGGGCGCATCGATCTCCCGGTAGGTGCCGTGCCAGCCGAGCTCGTTGCCGTCCGGGTCATGGGTGACGTAGCGCCAGTCGCCATCGACGCGCAGGTCGATGTCGCAGATGTCGAGCGGCATCGACTCGAAGCCCCACCAGCGCCGGACGTGGGCGGGCGTGGTCCACGCCTCGAAGACGAGGTCGGCGGGAGCGTCGAAGACGCGGGTGATGAGGATCTCCGTGTCCGAGGGCAGCGTGACGGTGGCGCTGCCGTGGCGGTCGGTGTGGTCGGTCGTCGTGTTCATGTTGGTCGTTCCTGTTCTTGTTGGAGTTCGGCGAGCAGGTCGTCGAGCCGATCGAGTCGTTGGTTCCACTGGCGCTCGAACGCGCTCACCCACTCGTGGATCGGCTGCAGCGCCACCGCATTGATCCGGTACAGCCGTTGCCGGCCGACCGTGCGGTAGCGGACGAGGTCGACCGCCCGGAGCACCGCCAGGTGCTTGGACACCTGAGGCTGCGGGAGCTGGAGCCGTTCGACGAGTTCGTTGACGGAGGCTTCCCCGCCGGCGAGTGCGTCGAGCAGGTCACGGCGGCTCGTCTCGGCGACGGCGTTGAAGGCGTCGGTCGTCGTTGCCGCTCGTGACACGAAGGAGATTATATACCGATATGGGAATATGTCAAGCGGTGGACGATCCGGTCCGCCGGCGCAGGCGATCGGTGCGTCGGTCCCAGTCCTCGCTCGCGCCGATCAGCCAGGCGACGGCCTCGGCCAGCCGCTGCGTCGTGGCGCGATAGCGGACCTCGCGACCGGCCCGCTCGGCGACCACGAGGTCGGCCTCGCCGAGGGCGCGCAAGTGCTTGACGATCGCCTGGCGAGTGGTCGGGTAGTGCGCGGAGAGCTCGGTCGCCGTGGCCGGACCATCGTGGACGAGGCGCTCCAGCACGTCCCGACGGGTCGGGTCGGCGAGCGCCGAGAACAGCTCGTCGATCGGGTGTCGGGTCACGCCATGACGGACAGGCTCGGCGCAGTCGCCAGCACGAGCAGGAGCGTGCGCACGTCCCAGGCGATCCCGGCCGCCTGGAGCGCGGATGCGCCGACCGACGCCCGAGACGCCCGAGAGGCCCGAGTGGTGAACCGCTCGGTGATGTGCAGCGTGCTGCCGAAACGTGCCGGCAGCACGACGAGCTCGACGATCGAGGTACGCCGTTCGTCGCCGACCGGCCACCAGGTGAACTCGATCCGGCCGTCGCCGGCCTGCTCGATGCGCACGGCGCGATCCTCGCCGGCGTCCGTGACGGTGCCCACGGAACCGGGGGTCACGTCGACGTCGGCCTCGTCGACCATCCAGTCCGACCACGCACTGCCGTCGCCGACGAGCGCCCACAGTTGGTCGGTCGTCAGCTCGCTCTCCACTGTTCGGGTGACCCGCGCCTCGTTCATCGCGACAGCGTAGACGCAACTCGGGAGTTGCACGACGGGTGATCGCTGCGTAGGGTGATGTGCAACGTATCAGTTGCACTTCATGACCCCGCCCCGGAGGAACCGCCGTGCTCGTGCCGACCGTCATCGAAACGTCCAACCGTGGAGAGCGGGCCTACGACATCTACTCCCGACTGCTCGCCAACCGCATCGTCTTCCTCGGTACGGCGATCGACGACACCATCGCCAACCTGATCGTCGCCCAGTTGCTGCACCTCGAGTCCGAGTCGACGAGCAAGGACATCTCGCTGTACATCAACTCGCCCGGCGGGGACATGACGGCGCTGTTCGCGATCCACGACACGATGCGCTACGTGGCGCCGGACGTGGCGACGATCTGCGTCGGCCAAGCGGCATCGGCGGCTGCGGTGCTGCTGGCCGCTGGCGCGCCCGGCAAGCGGTACACGTTGCCCAACTCCCGGGTGCTGATCCACCAGCCGCACGGCGGCGCGCAGGGTCAGTCGACCGACCTGGAGCTGCAGATCGCCGAGGTCGTCGAGATGCGCCGGCTGATGGTGGAGATCCTCGTGGCCTCGACCAAGCAGTCGGTCGAGCGGATCACCGCCGACATCGACCGGGACTACATCGTGCGCGGCGAGGCGGCTGTCGCCTACGGCCTCGTCGACCACGTCATCGACCGCCGCGAGCTGGCCGACCCCACAGCCGCCATCGCCGCCTGATCCCCGTTCTGTCCGGAGCAACCGGCCGGATCCGGCCGATCCGTCCCGACAGTTCAGGGTTGGAGGGCGTTCACGATCAGGTCGGCGTAGTACGTGCGCCCGGCTGGGTTGAGGTGATAGCTGTCATCCCAGAAGCAGTCGCCGGGGCACTGCTCGGTGAGGACGGCCCAGTCGAGGATCTCGATGTTGGGGAACCGCTGCGCCGCAGCGTGAAGGCGGAGGTTGGTCTCGTCCGTCCAGCTGCGGTCGACGTAGGCGGTGAGCACGATCACCTTCGGGACGTCGGTGAGCGGGGCGAAGAACGCGTCGAGGGTCGCGTCGGTCGGCGTTCCGCTCGTGCCGACGTGGACGACGACGGCGTCACCGAGCTGATCATTGTCGCGCAGCTGCTCGACCAGCTCGACCGCGTCGATGACCTGCCGGCTCTCGTGGGCATCGACGATGATCCCGCGCTCGGCCAGTTGCCTCGCGGCGCCGAGCATGACCGAGTCACCGATGGCGATCACGGGGTTGGCGGTGGGAGGCGGCGGCGCCGTCGCAGGCAGTGTCGAGCCGCTCGGCGCAGGTGGTGGCGTTACGACCGTCGATGCGGTGGGAGCGGGTGGCGGTGGCGGGAGTGCCATGGTCGTCGGGATGATCTCGTCCGGCGGGTCGGGAACAGGGCCGTCAGCCGGAGCCTGGCTGTCCGGCGTGGAAGCCGGCCGGACGACGACCAGGCCGACGACGCCGGCAACCACAGCGGCGGCGGCCATCGCCGTGACGATCCACGTCCGCTTCCGCGACGGCGGCCGAGCGGCCGTCGCATCGGCGGCGCGGTCCCCGATCGCCGACTCCAACATCGGGCCGTAGGCGGCCAGTCGTTCCTCCAGGTCGAGGCTCATCGTGGTCCCTCCAGCAGTTGGCGCAGGTTGCGCAGTCCCCGGTGCACGTGGTTGCGGACCGACGTCGCCGGCGGCGACTGCCGGGTTCCGTGGCGCGATCGTGCTGGGTTTCCAGCACGAAACTTCGTC
>JBPCJW010000106.1:0-26113 GCA_051004915.1 Ilumatobacteraceae bacterium | reverse complement strand
ACACCGTCAGCGGCGTACGGGTCCGATCGAAGATCGTGCCCGCAGTCACCGACGTCCGGCGGCCGCAGGCGATGCACCGAAACCTGCCGTCGCCGAGTCGCCAGCCGCCCGCATGGCCACAGGCCCCCGCACACGAAGCCGTTCGGCCAACGTAGCCACTCGAGGTAGTCGAGGCAGTCGCCGTCGGCCGCGAACCACGCCATGAACTCACCGGTCGAAGGTGGATAGTGACGACCGGCCACGGGTGCTCGCGCCATGACGCGAACGTATGTGCCAGCGGGTCCGGTTAAGTGGATACCCCTTGTCTTTTGACTTTCTCTCGTAGATGTCTTCGAGGCCATGGGGACGTGTCGGGCGATCCGCCATCTCAAGCCCGACCCGGTGCCGGCCGAGCTGATCGACCGCGTGCTGTGGGCGGCCACCCGAGCGCCCAGCCCCGGCAACAGCCAGGGGTGGGACTTCCTCGTTGTCGACGCGCCCGACCCGAAGATCCGCATCGCCGACGCCGTTCGGGCGGCGATGGCCGCGCCGGTCGCCGCGATGGCCTCGACGTTCGCCGCTGCGCGACCGGTGCCCCGCGCACCACACGACGAGCCCGGCGCCGCACTTCAGCTTCTCGCGAGAGGACGACGTCGCCACTGCGCTGCGCGACGACGAGACCTGGTCGTCGAAGTACGGGCCGGGCCTCTCGTTCGGCGAGATCGGGCCAGGCGTCCTCGTCTCCACCGATGCACACCACCGAGCGGCTGGCCATCGCGCGCGCTTTCAAGCCCGCCTACCTCGCCGACTTCGAGCCGCACATCGAGGGCCGGGCGGCGGCGATCGCCGCCGGCGAGGCGGTGCGCGACGACCTCCTGACGCGCCTGCTGACCGTCGAGCGCGACGGCCAGCGGCTGACCGAGCAACAGGTCGTCGGCTTCTGCCAGTTCCTCCTCGTCACCGGCTCGGCCACCACGACGTTGCTGATCAGCAACCTGGTGCATCGGCTCATGGAGCGACCGGACCAGCTGGCGCTGGTGAAGGACGACCGCAGCCTCATCCCGGCGGCCGTCCGGGAGAGCCTGCGCTTCGACGCCCCCGTGCACGGCCTGTTCCGCACGAACAACTGCCCGGTCACCGTCCACCGCGTCGACATCCCGGTCGGCTCGAAGGTGCACATGATGTTCGGCTCGGCCAACCGGGATCCGCAGGCCTGGGAGGACCCCGAGCGCTCGATGTGACCAGTGAGCTGAAGCACCTCAAGCGCCACGCCGCGTTCGGCGTCTTCGGCCCGATCTGGGCGTGAGATCACGCCCAGTTCCGGTGGGCCGTCCGGCTCGCTACGTTGCGGGCATGACTGAACGTGACGAGGTGCGCTCGTGATCGGGCGGTTCGGGGCGGAGACCGCGCTGTTGATGATCGACGCCCAGATCGGCGTGGACGAGCTGGTCTACTGGGGCGGGCCGACCGGGCGACGCAACAACCCTGACGCCGAGAAGCAGCAGCGCCAGGTGCTCGACGGTTGGCGGGCCGCCGGCCTGCCGGTGGCGTTCACCCTGCACGACTCCTGGGAGGCCGACTCGCCGCTCAAGCTCGCCCTGCCTACCGGGGCGCCGCTGCCCGGGCTCGAACCGCACGACGGCGAGATCGTCGTCGTCAAGCACGTCAACGGCGGGTTCTTCGGCACGGACCTCGAGATCCGGCTGCGCCGGGCGGGCGTCAGCCGGATCGTCGCCGCCGGCTACTTCACGAACTTCTGTGTCGAGACCACCGTTCGCTCGGCCGGCAACCTCGGGTTCGACACCTACCTGTGCGCCGACGCCTGCTCGACGAGCAATCGCATCGGGCCCGACGGCGTCGACCACGATCCCGAGCTCGTCCACCAGCTGTCGATCGCCACGCTGCACGGAGAGTTCTGCACGACGATCTCCACCGACGACGCGCTCGACCTCGTGCAGCGCGACCGCGACGACCTCGATCGGGCGATGGGCAACGAGTGACCCCAACTGTCCGCCACGACCGGCCGGATGCGGCCGTTCGCTCCGGACAGAACGGGGCCCTCAGCGGGCCGTCACGCGGTCGAGCCAGGTCAGCAGATCGGCGGTGATCTCGTCGCGGTTGGTCTCGTTGAACACTTCGTGACGGGCGCCGGCGTACCGGGCGACCGTGACGTCGCGGACGCCGCCCTCTCGGTAGCGGTCGCCGACGAGGTCGATCAGCGCGCCGCCGCCGGCCAGCGGGTCGTCATCGCCGGACACGAGGTAGATCGGCAAGTCGTCGGCGATCGCCGCCAGCCGCTCGGGATCGGCCGTGCCTTCGAGCCCCTCGAGCATTCCGGCCGTCGCCGCCGGTTTCAGGCCGAAGCCGCACCTCGCGTCGGCGAGGTACTTGTCGACCTCGTCGGGGTCACGGCTGAGCCAGTCGAAGTCCGTGCGGGCCGGCGTGAACGGGGCGTTGAACGCGGCCAGGTTGACCTCCTCGTCCGGATCGATGCCCGGTGCGATGACGTCGATCGCCGACGTCCCGGACAGCACGGCGGCGTCGAGGTCGCCGCTGTGGTCGAGGAGGTGCTGCTGCAGGGCGAACGAACCCATGCTGTGGCCGAGCACGACGAGCGGGAGGCCGGGGTGCTCCTTGCGGGCCATGGCGCTCAGCTCGCCGATGTCGGAGACCAGGCCGCCCCACCCGCCCGCTCCCAGGTCGCCGTGCCGATCGGGCGACCCGGCCGTGCGACCGTGGCCACGATGGTCGTTGGCGTACGCCACGTAGCCGTGGTCGGTCAGCGCCTCGGCCAGCCGCCGGTACCGCGCCGCGTGCTCGCCCATCCCGTGGGCGATCTGCACGATCGCCTTCGGCTCGCCCGCCGGCGTGTATCGGTCGACGGTCACCTCGGTGCCGTCCGTCGCCGTCATCGTGAAGGTCGTCTCGTCCATGAGGTCGATGTTGGCAGATCGGGTGTCACCAGCGAACGGGCAGCCGCTCGGGCTTGCGGAAGACGAGACCGGATGGCGCCGGCGCGCCCGGCGCGAGAGCGAGGCGCGGGAAGCGCTGGACGAGCGCATCGAGCGTGCGGACCGCTTCGAGGCGGGCGAGGTCCATCCCCAGGCAGACGTGCGGTCCGGCGGCGAAGGCGAGCTGGCGACGCAGGTTGGGACGGCGCAGGTCGAAGCGGTCGGGATCGCGAAACTCGCCGGGGTCGCGGTTGGCGCCGGCGAGCGACACGACGACGAGGTCGCCGGCGCGGATCGATGCGCCGGCCAGCTGGACGTCTCGTGTGGCATACCGATCGACGACTGCGGCTGCGGGCTCGAGGCGCAGCGACTCCTCGACGGCGGCGGTGACCAGTCGACGATCGACCTGCAGGTCGTCCCATGCGCCTGGTGCCGTGAGCACGAACCAGACGGCGTTGAGGATCATCGCCTCGGTCGTCTCGATCCCACCGAACATCACCACCGCCGCGTCCGACACCGACTCGGCGACGCTCAAGCCGCCAAGGCGCAGCGCATCAGCGAGCAACGAGTCGCCGTCCCCCTCGATCACCAGAGCGAGCGCAGCAGCCAGTGCGGTCATCGCGCCCGCCCCCTGCGCGGTGAGCGGCTGCCCGGCGGCCACGCCGGAGACGGAGGCCACGATGTCGCGGTACCAGCCCAGCAGTTGCTCGACGACGCTCGGATCGTCACCATCCAGGCCGAGTGAGTCGGCGACGGCGCTGGCCGCCAGCGGTCCGGCCAGGGCAACTCGCAGCTCGGCCGTTCCCCCGCCATCGAACCGACCGACCAGCGCGGCGACCCGCCGATCGATCAGCGCCGTAAACTGCTCCTCGACGCGCCGCCGGCGGAACGGCGCCACGAACGGTTGACGGTGGCGGGCGTGCTCCTCGCCCTCCGTCGACAGCATGCTGCGACCGACGACCCTGGCGGTCGAGAAGCGGGCGTCGTCGACCGTGAAGGTCAGCGGGTCGCGCAGTGCGGCCAGCCCCGAAGGACGGTCCGTGACCAGCCACCCGCCGATCGCTGCCACCCACGCGACGGGACCCTCGGCGCGCAGCTTGGCCAGATGAGCGTGCGGATCAGCGGCCAGCTGCTCGAGCGTCGGACCGGCCTGCACGCCAGCGTGTCTACCTCGGTTAGCCGACCATCCGACGGGGGTACTCCGGATCACGTGCTCGCGACCGATGCTGCGGTCGCTCGCGCCCTCGCCTCGGTGGTCGACACACCTGACCTCGTGCGCGGCCTGCGGGCGGCGGAGGCGCTGGCCAACTCCAGCGCCGTCACAACCGACCCGACCGACACGGCTGGCCGCCTGGCTGCTGCCATCGCCGACGGCGACCAGTTCACCTCGATCGCCGCCATCCATGCCGTCAGCGCGGCGCCCGGACCGACTGCGGCCGGACTGCTCGTCGAACTGCTCGCCGACCGCCGGTGGCACGTCGCCGAGCACGCGGCCTGGGCCTTGTCGGCCCGCTCGACGCAGCCGTCGGCGCTGGGCACGCTCGTCGACCTCGTCGCGGCCGGCGAGTTCACGGGGATGCTGGCCCAGCGCACGCTCGAGGGATGGGCGCGCACGGACGGCGAACTGGTGCAGGCCGCGGTGTCCGGCGCCCTGGCCGGCGAGGCGACGGACGGTGGACGCCGCCGTCTCATGGAGACCCTCGGACTGGTGGGCACGGCGCAGGCCATGGCCGTGGCCGCCTCGGTCGCGACGGATCGCGCCGAGGTCCCACCGACGCGCATCGCGGCCGTCGCCGCGCTGGCCGACCACAGCCACGACGCGAGCACGCTGGCCGAGCTCGCCGCCGGCGACGACGAGGTCGCCGCCCACGCGCAGCTCGCCCTCGCCGATCGCTCGCCGTCGCGACTCGCTGCACCGACGTCTCGAGCACGTGGGCTGAGCGTCGCGCAGCTCTTCCTCCACGCCGACCACGAGGACGGGCGGCCCGGCACCGGAGACCACGGCGGGATCGCCACGCTGCTCAAGCTGGTGTCGGCGGAGCTGGCCGGACACCAGGACATCGCCGAGATCCTGACCATCGGTCGCGGCGACGTGTCCTCGGCCTTCGCCGATCACTGGGCACCACCGGACGAGATCGAGCGCTTCGCCGTCGTCCCGTTCGGCCCCCCTGGTGGCATCGACCTGCGCAGCGCGTGGACGTACCGGGTGCAGATCGAGCGCGGGGTGCGCCGGGTACTGCATCGACCCATCGATGCGCTGCACCTCCGGATGGCCGACGTCGGCACTCTGGCCGCCGCTCGCGTCGCCCGCCAGCTCGACATCCCGGTCGTCTTCACGGCCGCGCCCGACCCGCACGTCGTGGTGCGCAGCCTGCAGGCCGACGACCAGCTACGGCGGAACAACTTCGGTGACGCCGACGTGTTGGAGCACTACTGGTTCCGGGCTCGGATGGTCGAGCGACTGCTCCGCCAGGCCGACCGCGTCGTCGTACTGCCACGGGCACACATCGCCCGCGATCTGCGCGAGCTGCTCGGGTGGGACGTCGACGAGCACCCCGATCGCGTCGCCGTCATCCCCGAGGGCGTGCACGCCGCGTCGGTCCGCCGTGCGGGGGGCGATGTTCGGCGAGCGCAGCGCGACGCGTTGCCGAGCGGCGTCGATGTGCTGGCTGCGGCGATCGCCACCCTGCCCGCCGCCCGCCGTTCGCTGCCGCTGCTCGTCTGCGTCGGTCGGATGCACCGGTCGAAGGGCGTGTCTCGGTTGGTCGAGGCGTGGGCGACGACGTCGTCGTTGCAGTCGGCGACGAACGTGGCGCTGATCGGCGGAGATCTCACCTCGCCCACACCGGACGAGTTGGACGTGCTGGCCGAGATCGATGACCTGACCGCTGGTCTGGACGGCATGTTCCTGCTCGGCCACCAGCCGCACGCCGATGTCGCCAGGATCCTCGCCGCCGCCGCAGCAGGCGCGCCGGGAGTTCCCGGCGCCGGCGTATACGTCGGGGCCGCCCGCAAGGAGGAGTTCGGGTTGGCGCTCCTCGAGGCGCTCGCCGCCGGGTTGCCGGTGGTCGCGCCCGCTGGTGGCGGGCCCGCCACCTACGTTCGCGATGGGATGACCGGCGTGCTCGTCGAAGGATCCTCGACGGCGGCGCTGGTCGCCGCCATCGGTCGGGCGCTCGACCTGCGCTCCCGACCCGGCCGGGTCGAGCAGGCTGCGCACGACGTCCTCGACGAGCTGACGATCGAGAACATGGCCGCACGGCTCGCCGAGCTGTACGGCTCGCTGGCGCGAGTCACGACGCGATGAAGCTGCTCGTCGTCTCCCCCGACTACCTCTCGCACTACCTACCGCTCTCCGCGATCGCCCGGGCTGCGCAGCGACGGCAGATCAGCGTCACCATCGCCACCGGCCGTTCGCTGCGGGCGCGGATCGGCCACGACGGGTTCCGCTGGCGGGAGCTGCGGATGAGCGCGGGCAGCAACCCGGGGCTGCTGTCCGATCGTTCGGCGCTCGACGCGGCGATGGACGACCTCGGCAGCTTCTTCGCCGCCACCCGGCGCGGCATGATCGCCACGCTGCGCCATCAAGCGCTGGCTCGAGCCACCGACCTGCTGTGGGAGCCCGAGCTGGTCGCCCGATCGGTGATCGAGCTGGTCGCCCAGGAACGGCCCGACGCCATCGTCGTCGACCACCTCGCCTTCGCCAGCACGCTGGGCCTGCGGGCGACGAGGCGATCGTTCACGACGTTCGTCCCCGGCCACCCGACGCAGCTGCCGCTCGGCGGCGAGATCTACGGCCTGCCGGTCGATTGGCCGTCGACAGTCCGCGTGGGTGACGACGAAGTCGAAGGCCTGCGGGTCGTCTGCGACGAGGCGCGCCGATCGTTCACCGCCCGGTACAACGACGTCCTGGCGACGCTGGCGACGACCGCCGACCCCGTCGTCGACGCGTTTGCTGTCCACGGCGACGACGTCCTGTTCAACAGCCCGGCCGCGCTGCACCCGCCCGATCGCCTCGCTCGTCTGGACGACTCACAGATGCGCAGCGTCTTCCTCGGCGGGTGCGTGCGCTCCGAGCGTCCGACGGACGAGGTCCAGTCGTGGCTCGACCAAGTCGGTGACCGACCCTTCGTCTACGTGTCGCTCGGGACCTTCCTGTCGGCGCGGACCGACGTGCTCCAGCGCGCGGTCGATGCACTCGTCGAGCTCGATGCGACGGTCGCGCTGTCCACCGGCGCGGCCGACCCGACGGACCTTGGCTCGCTTCCGGCCGGTTGGCTGTCGGCGCCGTCCCTTCCCCAGGTCGCCCTGCTCGCCCGTGCCGAGTCCATCGTCACGCACGGCGGCAACAACACGGTGACCGAGGCGCTCAGCGCCGGGTGTCCCATGGTCGTGCTGCCGTTCTCCACCGACCAGTTCGCTACTGCTGCCGATCTCGAGCGCACGGCATTGGGCGTCCCGCTCGACCCGAACCGTGCGTCGCGCGCCGAGATCGCCCGGGCCATCACTGCCACGTTCGCCGGCTCGATGCAGGACCGTGCCCGGTCGCTGTCGGCCGAGCTGCGCCGCCAGCCCGGCCCCGAGCTCGCTGTCGATCGACTGACCCAGGACGTGCGCGCTTTGGCCCCCGACCGCAGCACTCGTGAATGGTGAGGCCGGCCTTGTCCGGCCCAGCGAGCGGAGCGATCCCGTTGCGTGACAAAATCCGCCGATGCGCGTCGTGGGCCTATGGCGGTTTCCGGTCAAGTCGATGCAGGGCCAGTCGCTCGAGCGGGCGGACATCGATGAGCTCGGCATCGTGGGCGATCGCCAGTGGGCGCTCGTCGACACCGAGACGGGTTTGGCGCTGACCGCCCGGCGCGAACCGCAACTGCTGTTGGCGTCGGCCCGGTGGCGCGACGGCGCCGTCGAGATCGAGCTGCCCGACGGTTCGATCGCGGAGGACGACGACTCGCTCTCGCAGTGGATCGGTCGGCCGGTCGTGCTGCGCCACGCCGGCCCGAAGGTGCACGGGACCTACGAGATCGCCACCGACTCGGAGGACGAGGCCGGGTCGCGATGGGTGCAGTGGGACGGTCCGGAGGGCACGTTCCACGACTCCACCAGCACCCGGGTGTCGATCATGTCGACGGCGTCGATGCGCCAGTGGGCGCTGCGCCGCTTCCGCACCAACGTCGTCGTCGAGGCCGACGTTGACAGCGACGGCGACGGGGACGGCGAGGAGGACGGACTGGTCGGCCACCACGTCACGATCGGCACGGTGTCGCTGGACGTCGTCAAGCAGATCGACCGATGCGTCATGACGACCCGCCCGCAGCCGGGCGGCATCGAACGCGACCTCGATGTGCTGCGCACGATCAACGCCGAGCGCGGCTCCCTCCTCGGCGTCAGCGCGATGGTCACCCGTGCCGGGACGGTGACGATCGGCGACGAGCTGCGCGTCGACGGCTGAACCGGAGCCGCACGGGGCTGGATCGGTAGCTTCGGCACATGCGATTCGGCGTCTTCTACGAGCTGCAACTCCCCAAGCCGTGGAGCCGCGACGACGAGTACCGGTTGCTCAACGACGCCCTCGATCAGGTCGCGCTCGCCGACCGCCTCGGCTACGACTACGCGTGGGAGGTCGAGCACCACTTCCTCGAGGAGTACAGCCACTCCTCGGCGCCCGAGGTGTTCCTCGCCGCGGCAAGTCAGCGGACGACACAGATCCGCCTCGGTCACGGCATCGTGCAGCTGCCGACGAACCACCCGGCGCGGGTGGCGGAACGGGTCAGCACGCTCGACCTGCTCAGCCACGGTCGCGTCGAGCTCGGTGTCGGCGAGGGCAGCAGCGTCACCGAGCTGCACCCGTTCGATCGCCGGTTCCGTGACAAGCGGGCGGTCTGGGAGGACGCCATGCGCTGCCTGATGCCGATGTTCTGGGAAGAGGGGTGGGAGTACCACGGGGAGTACTTCGACTTCCCGCTGCGCAACGTCATCCCCAAGCCGCGCCAGCAGCCACACCCGCCGCTGTGGGTGGCCTGCAGCCAGCTGGAGACGATCGAGATGGCCGGCCGGCGCGGGCTCGGCGCGCTCGGATTCCAGTTCGTGTCGGCCGAGGCCGCCGTGGCATGGGTCAACGCCTACTACAACTCCTACGTCAAGCGCCTCGACCCGCTCGGGCCGTACGTGACGAACCCGAACATCGCCATCGTCAGCCAGTTCATGTGTGCGGCGACCGACGAGGAGGCGCACGCGCGGGCGGACGGATCGACGTTCTTCCAGTTCGCGCTGCGGTTCTACAACGAGCACGGTCCGGTGGCTCCCGGCACGGTCAGCCTGTGGGACGAGTACCAGTCGTGGAAGGCCAGCCCGTCCGGCCAGAAGGCGCAGGGTGGCGGGCTGATCGGCTCGCCGGCGACGATCCGGGCAAAGCTGCACAAGTTCGCCGCGTCGAACGTCGACCAGGTGATCCTCCTCAACCAGGCGGGGCGCAACCGCCACGAGCACATCTGCGAGGCGCTTGAGCTGTTCGCCGCCGAGGTGATGCCGGAGTTCCACGCCATGGAGCCCGAGCACCAGGCATGGAAGCGGGCCGTGCTCGACGGCGACCTCGAGCTGGACGAGATCGACACCGAGCCCTACAACTTCGTCAGCCCCCAGTCGACGAAGTGGAAGCCCGGCATGCCCGTCCCCACCCCCACCTGATCCGAGGCTTTCACGTCACCGGGGGCTTTCCCGCACCCCGTCCGGTACGCAAACCCTCCGGTGCGGCGAAAGCCTCGGATCAAGTGGGGCGGAGGGCGGCGAGGCGCTGCTTGACGTCGGCGCGGGAGAGGCGCGCCGTCGTCGTCGCCCGCACCTGCCGGGCGACCGGGCCGACGACAGCAGGATCGAGCGAGTCGGTGCCCATCTCGGCGAGGTCGGCGGCGGTCGGCTGGAACGTCATCACGGTGATGCTGCGCCCGCGCAGCGCGGCGATCTCCCTGGCCAGCGACAATCGCACGACCTGGCGCATCGCCGACGCCGGCCCCATGCGGACCGCCCCGCGCGCGGCCGACATCGGTGCGCTGATCAGGACGAGATCGGGCTGCTCGGCGCCGACCAGGTCGGCGTTCGTCGTCGAGTGCACGCCGCCGTCGACGTAGCGCGTCCCGCCGATCACCGCCGGCTCGAAGAAGGCGGGGATCGCACACGACGCCTGGATCGCCTCGGCCGGGGTGGCCGGCGGTGCGCCGTCCTGGCCGAACACCACACGCCGGCCGGTGTCAAGTTGCACGGCGACGATCCACAGCGGCGCCGACGGCCAGCGGTCGCCGTAGAGGGCGTCGAACGGCATGGCGATGTGCTCGGTCGAGACCCGTCCGGCGGGCAGCAGCGCAGCTGCCAGCGATCCCGGGCTGACGGCCCACGGTGCCCGCATCGCCTGTGCCAAACGGGCCGGGGAGGACATCCCACCACCGCGACCGCTCGGTCTTGTCGGACGTGGCCGAGGTGGCCCGAGACCCGCCCGGGCGACGACCGCTGCGCCGGCCGGCGACAGGGGCGTGCCCGTGGCACGAGCGGCGAGGTCGACCGCCGGCATGCCAGCACGAAGCATCGAGGCCACGATCGATCCGGCCGACGTGCCGACCAGCACGTCGGCCTGGCGGGCATCCCACCCGATCACCTCGTGCAACGCCGCCAGCACGCCGGCGTGGAAGGCGTGCCCGACCGTCCCACCCGCCCCGAGCACCACGGCGACCTTCGACACGGTCGCCATCATGGCCGACCTCGGGTGCAAACGCGGTCGGTGGACGCGCGAGACTCCTGTCACGAGCACCATGCGCGAGCGCTCCCCGAACGACCGCCTCGTCGTCGCCATCGTCGCCTACCAGGGGGTGCTGGCGGACGAGACGGAGGTCTTCCACGACCTTCTGACCGAGTTCCCGCACGCCCGGGTGGTGACCGTGGGTGAACGGCTCGGCGTCGTCGCCGGACCGGGCGGCGCGCAGGAGGTCGAGGCGACGTTCGCCGACCTCGACCGTGCCGACGTCGTGGTCGTCCCCGGCGGGCTCGGTGCCCACCGCCACCCCGAGATCTCGCTGTGGCTGCGGCGCATCCGACCCCGCTTCGTGCTCGCCAGCTCGACCGGCTCGGCGCTGCTCGCCGCCTCCGGGCTGCTGCGCGGGCGAACGGCGGTGACGCACTGGCTGGCCGGTCCGTTGCTGGAGCGCCACGGCGCCACCGTCTCCATGGAGCGCGTGTTCGTCGACCTGCCGTTCGTCACGTGCTCGGGCCTGGCCAGCGCCTTCGACGCCACGTACTTGGTCGCTCGTCACATCGGCGGTCCGTCGCTGGTGCGCGAGATCAAGCAGCGCCTGACGGAACGGCAGGACGCGAAGCCGGCGCCGCCACCGACCCGCCGTGCCCGCCACCGCCGCGACGCCGACATGGCTCAGCAGCAGCCGAGCCCGCTGCGCCTCGTCGAGGTCGAGCTTGACCACGACCGCTGACGGTTCTCCCTCGGACTCTCATTCGTTGATCTGGGCGCGGATCGTCGCAGATCTGCGACGATTCGCGCCCAGTTGACGAAATGAGACGATTCGCGCCCAGATCAGCGGGGTCGCGTCGCATCGATCGAGGCCACCCACCTGCAAGCGCCTCTTCGACCGACGAGCGCCCGAACAAGGCAGACCTCCCGCCGCCCGTTGGGCCAACTTCCGGCTGCGCGGGCGTGATCGTCGTGACAGCATCGCCGAGGTGAGTTCCAGCGCGGCGTGGAGCGGGAACGTCGTGCTCGGCGACGGCGAGACCGTCCACATCCGCCCGATCCGACCTGACGACGCTGCGGCGCTGGGTGCGTTCCATCGACGCCAGTCCGCCGACAGCACCTATCGGCGCTACTTCTCCCCCAAGCCCGACCTGAGCCCGGCCGAGCTGGCGCACTTCACGAACGTCGATCTCGTCGATCGCGCCGGGCTCGTCGTCGAGCGGGCGGGTGACCTCATCGCCTGGGCCAGCTACGAGCGCTGGCCGGCGCGCGACGACGCCGACGCCGCCTTTCAGGTCGACGACGCAGACCACGGCAAGGGCATCGCCACACTCCTGCTCGAACACCTTGCGGCGCTGGCCCGCAGCAACGGCATCGCCCGCTTCACCGCCGAGGTCCTCGCCGACAACCGTCCGATGCTGGCGGTGTTCAGCCGCGCCGGCTGGCCCGTCGAGCGGCACTTCGAGAGCGGCGTCATCGATCTCGACTTCCCGCTCGACGAGACCGAGGAGTTCATCGACTCCGTCGAGCGGCGGGAGCAGCGTGCCGACTCCCGCGCGATGGCGCGGCTGCTGCTCCCGCGCTCGATCGCGGTCGTCGGCGCGAGTGACCGTGCAGGCACGGTTGGAGCCGCGCTGTGGCACCGCGTCACGGCGACGGCGACGGTTCCCGTGTACGCGGTCAACCCTCGGCGTTCAGAGGTCGGCGGTCAGCCTTCGTGGCCTGACATCCGCGCCATCCCCGCCGATGTCTCGCTGGCCATCATCGCCGTGCCTCCCGAAGCGCTGGAAGCTGCCATCGAAGACTGCATCGAGGGCCACGTGCGCGGCGCCGTCATCGTCACCTCTGTGGAAGGGGTCGAGATCGATCTACCGGCCGTCGTCGATCGTGCCCGGCGCCACGGGCTGCGCATCATCGGACCGGGCAGCATGGGCGTGGCGACGTCGGACCGCTCGATCAACCTGCAGGCTGCGCTCGTGCCGGTCGACCTGCCACCGGGCCCAGTGGCGATCTCCCTGCAGTCGGGGTCGCTTGGCGCCTCGGTGCTCCAACTCGCCTCCGACTTGCAGATGGGCATCTCATGGTTCGTGTCGCTCGGCGACAAGGCCGACGTGTCCGGCAACGACCTCCTGCAGTTCTGGGAGGACGACGACGCGACGCGCGTGATCGCCATGTACACCGAGACGTTCGGCAACGCTCGGAAGTTCGCCCGCATCGCCCGCCGGGTCTCGCACCGGCGGCCGATCGTGGCCGTGCACAGCGGTGCCGCGGCGAGCGGCCGACTCGGCGGCGCGCTGTACCAGCAGGCCGGTCTGATCGAGGTGCCTGGGGTGCCCGCGCTGCTCGACACCGCACGCGTCCTCGCCACCCAGCCCGTACCGCTCGGGCCGCGTGTCGCTGTGCTGGCCAATGCTCGCAGTCCAGCGACGCTGGCGCGCTCTGCGCTCGAGTCGGCCGGTCTCGAGCCGGTCGACTCGCCCGTCGCGCTGACATGGCGCTCGACGGCATCCGATTACGCCAACGCCGTCCGCGCCGCTCTCGCCGCCGACGAGATCGACGCCCTGCTGGTCGTTCACGCGCCGCCGCTCGCCGACGCCGTCGACGCGCCGGCCGCCGCGCTCGACGAGGCGGCGCGTGGCAGCCGCAAGCCGGTCCTCGTCGTGTTGATGGGCGGCCGCAGCGGTCCCCTCCGTCCCGGTTCCCCAGTGCCGGCGTTCGCCTTTCCCGAGCAAGCAGCCAGCGCGCTGGGAAGGGTGCGGGCGTACGGACAGTGGTTGGAGGAGGAGGACGGAGCGCCGACCGATGCGTTCGGCGACATCGATCGCGTTCGGGCGGCGGCCGTCATCGAGGCGGCGCTGCGCCGGGGTGACACCGCGCTCGACGTGGCCACCGCATCGCAGGTGCTCGACGCCTACGGCATCGCCATCCCGATCTCGCGACGGGCGACTGCGTCGGAGGCACCGTCGGTCGCCGACGAGATCGGCTACCCGGTCGCCGTGAAGGCGGCCCGTCGGCACCTCGGTCGATCGGTGAAGGCCGGGGTGGCCCTCGACCTCGACGAAGCCGAGGATGTGACCGACTCCGTGGCGGTGATGGGTGCGTCGCTCGGCGCCGACGCCGCCGAGGTGGTCGTGCAGGCGATGATCGCGCCGGGCCTCGACCTGCGCATCCGCAGCTCGCTCGACAAGCGGGTCGGCCCCCTCGTGTCCGTCGGCCTGGGCGGGTCGACCGCCGACCTGATGGGGGACGAACCATCACGCTTGGCTCCACTGTCGTCGACCGGTGCCGCCGCGCTGCTCGACGGATCGAGGGCGGGGCCCGCCCTGCAGGCCGCCGAGATCCCACCGGCGGCGACGATCGACACGCTGATGCGCGTTGCCCAGCTGGTCACCGACCACCCCGAGATCACTTCCATCGACCTCAACCCGATCGTCGTGTCGGTGGACGGCGCCTGGGTGACGGACGCATCGATCGGCATCGGCCCGGCCCGGCCCGAGCCAGGCCCGCTGCGCCGACTGGACTGACATCATCAGCGACATGGACGACCCGGATGACGCGACGCGGTTCGAGGTGGAGCACGATGCGGCGGCCCACCGGTACACGCTGCGAGTCGACGGCCGGCCCTCGTCGTTCACCGAATACCGACCGATCGTCGACGGCACGACGTTGGTCTTCCACCACACCGTCACGCCGCCGCACGACCGCGGCAATGGCTACGCCGGCGAGCTGATCCGACGGGCGCTCGACGATGTGCGGGCGTCCGGGCACACCCTCGTTGCAACGTGCTGGTACGTCGACCAGTTCGTCACCGAGCACCCCGAATACCAAGATCTTCTCGCCGACCGATCGTTGTAGTTCCCGAGCGTTCGTACCGCAGCGGGCTTGATGGTCAGGTCCATCGCCAGCGAGACACGACGGAGTGAGCGAGGCTTCGAGCGAGCGAGGTCACCGAAAGAGATCTTTCTCGGCGTCGCGCACGACGGAGGCCATCGACGCGTCCTCATCGCGCCGGTACGGGTAGCCCCGGACGACGGCGACGGGGACCCGGTTGGTGTTGCCCTTGACCAGCTCGGCGGCACCGGCCAGCTCGTCGACGACGCACAGCTCCTGGACCCGGAACTCGTGGCCGTGCGGGTCGGTCTCGCCGACGTAGGAGTGCATCGGGGCGATGCCGGCGATGCCGATCGCCACGTCCGTCTGCCCCTCCCGCCATGGCCGGCCGAAGGTGTCGCTGACGATCACGGCCACGTCGACGCCGAGCTCGGCGAAGCGCGCCCGCAGCCGCCGGGCGGAGGCATCGGAGTCAAGCGGGAGGAGGACGACCCGACCGGCTGCTCCGCTCGAGCTCTGGTCGATGCCACTGTTGGCGCACACGTAGCCGTGGTGGGTCTCGGTGATCAGGACCGGCCCGACCATGCGCACGATCCGCTTCGACTCCGCCAGCACCAGCTCGACGACGCGAGGGTCCTTGTCCCACCGCGCCGCCCACTCGGTGGCGAACCCCGACGGGGTCACGTCGGTGAGATCGACGGTCCGCCCCTCCGCCTTGGAGACGATCTTTGAGGTGACGACGACGACGTCGCCATCGACAAGCTCGAACGCGCAGTGGATCAGCGCGGCCAGGTCGTCGCCCGGACCGATCTCGGGCAGGCCCTCGACGCCGGTCAGCTGTAGCACGGACGTCGACGTTGGCGTCAGGCCGGGAGGTCGGCGAGGAAGTCTCGCAGGGCCTCGTTGACCGGCTCGGGGTTGGTCATGTTGGCAGCGTGCGAGCCACCGACCGCGACCACCGGCCGGGCACCCGGAAGTCCGGCAACCAGGTCGTCGGCGTACTGCATCGGGATGGCAGTGTCCTCGGTGCCGTGGATGACGATCGCCGGACAGGTGATCTCACCGAGACGGTCGCTGATGTCCTCACGACTCATCAGGCAAGCGGCGGACTCGCGCAGCAGCTCCTTCGGTCGAGCCTGCCACTTGGCGATCCAGCGCGCGTCGTGATCGGGGTGGTCGACGATGATCGTCGCAACGGCCTGCGCGAGTTCGTCGACCGGCCCGACCTCCAGCCACATCGCGATCATCTGCTCGTTGCGCTCGACCGCGTCGGGCGGCTCGGGGTGCGAGGAGGTGTCCAACAGGATCAGCCCCCGGACCCGCTCAGGCGCCAGCAGGGCGGCACGCAAGGACACGAAGCCGCCCTGGCTCATTCCGCCGACGACGGCCCGGTCGACGCCGCGGTGGTCCATCAGCCCGAGGAGGTCCTTGGCCGAGTCCCAGTAGGTGAACGGCTGGGAGTCGAACTCGGTCTGCCCGAACCCTCGCTCGTCCCAGGTGATCATCCGGTAATCGTCGGCCAGCGCCTCGACCTGCGGATCGAACATCGAGCGATCCATCAGGAAGCCGTGGGCAAGGATGACCACCGGACCGTCGCCGCCGCTGTCCTGGAAAAAGATGCGCTGCCCGTTGACCTCGGCGTACGGCATGCCGCGCAGAGTAGACGAGCAGGCCAACATGAACCCATGGCCAGTGCAGGCGGGGGTGCCGTCAGCGAGCTGTTCGACCCGGTGGCGTGGCGTCCGGTCGAGGGGTTCGAGTTCAGCGACATCACGTACCACCGGGCCGTCGAGCACGGCACCGTGCGGGTGGCGTTTGACCGGCCGGAGGTGCGCAACGCGTTTCGCCCGCACACGGTCGACGAGCTGTACACCGCACTCGACCACGCCCGCATGTCCACCGACGTCGGGTGTGTGCTGTTGACCGGCAATGGCCCGTCGCCGCATGACGGCGGGTGGGCGTTCTGCTCCGGCGGCGACCAGCGGATCCGCGGCCGGGACGGGTACCGGTACGCGTCCGGTGAGGGTGCGGACACCGTGGAGGCGGGGCGGGTGGGACGGCTGCACATCCTGGAGGTGCAACGGCTGATCCGCTTCATGCCGAAGGTGGTGATCTGCGTGGTGCCGGGCTGGGCGGCCGGGGGCGGGCACAGCCTGCATGTGGTGTGCGACCTGACGTTGGCCAGCGCCGAGCATGCCCGGTTCAAGCAGACGGATGCCGATGTGGCCAGCTTCGACGGCGGGTTCGGGTCCGCTTACCTGGCCAGGCAGGTCGGGCAGAAGTTCGCTCGCGAGATCTTCTTCCTCGGGCGGGAGTACTCGGCGGAGGACTACCACCGGATGGGCGCGGTGAACGCCGTGGTCGCGCACGCCTCGCTCGAGGCGACGGCGTTGGAGTGGGCGGCAGCGATCAACGCCAAGAGCCCCACCTCACAGCGCATGTTGAAGTACGCGTTCAACCTGATCGACGACGGCCTTGTCGGCCAGCAGCTGTTCGCCGGTGAAGCCACGAGGCTGGCCTACGCCACCGACGAGGCTGAAGAAGGCCGCACCGCGTTCTTGGAGAAACGCCCCCCGGACTGGTCCGACGTCCCGCACCACTACTGAGAGTGCCCCCTCATGGTCTGGCTTCCGGCTGACCGTTGAGCCAGAAACCTGACCAGGAGGGGTCACGGAGCCAACAGTCGAGACCGCAACGTCGAGACCACGAGTGCGGGGCGCTTCGTGACATCGTCGTAGGTGTACTCGTACACGCGGCGGCCGGCGTCCCGCAGTTCGTTGCGGCGCGGCGCGTCCCCCGCCCGCTCCGCATCGCTGGCTGGCCGCGGAGACGACGTCCAACCTTGCGAGATGACCCGAGGTGTGCACCTTGAACGGTGCCTCCCGTCCCCGCCCGATGCGGGGCATGCTCAGCTCGACGACGTCAGGCCGGCAGCGATCGAAGCCGAGCAGTCGGGCGCACTGGTCGCTGCTGACCAGTCCGCGCTGGGGAGCGGCAAGGACAGTGATCCGGTCGACGAGCGCGGTCTCCATGCCCTTCCTGCCGACCGGCCGGAAGCGGAACGTCGTTCCCTCATCGGCAGGTTGCTGGCTGGACGGTCAGCCAGAGACCTGACCATGACGGGTCGAGCCGGGTCAGCCGAGGCGTCGGGCCGTCAGCGGGCGGACCTCGGCGATGCGCTCGAAGTCGGCGTCGACGTGCACGACGCCGAGGCCGTGGTGCAGTGCGGTCTCGGCGATGAGCAGGTCTGGCATGGCGACGCGGTGCCACATCCCGTGGTGGTGGGCGAGATCACGCTGGAGGCGGAGGGCACGTTCCACACATCGTCGGGCGCGCTTACCAGGGTGTAGGCGGCGCGCAGTTTGTCGCGCCAGACGTCGTACTCCAGCGCCGAGCGCGCCGAGTACAGCTGCTCCAGCTCCCCGATCGGGCAGATGTGCAGCGAGCCGGCGAGCTCCGTGAGGCGGGGCCGGACGAGCGGGTCGTCGATCCGTGCGGCCGCGCGCTTGTCGATCAGCCATCCGGTCAACGCCACATGTCCTCCGACGCGAGGACGTCGAGATCGATGTGCTGGGAGAGCTCGGCGAGCAGCTCGAGTTGGCGCGCCACGCGCTCGGCGTCCGCGGCCTCGACGTCGGCGGTCACCCGCCGCAGTGCCTCCTCGACGGTGGCCCCTGTCGTGGAGCACGACAGGGGCCGTTTGGCCCGGCGCAGCGGCTCCTCATCGATCTCGATCGTCGTCCGCTTCACCATGCGTACTCATTGACCCATCGATATGTACCGCAATGAGCGCGGCATCAGGCGCGGAGGCCGAGGGCGCGGCTGATGACGAGGCGTTGGACCTCGCTCGTGCCTTCGCCGATCTCCAGGATCTTGGCGTCGCGATAGTGCCGAGAGACGGGGGTCTCGTCCATGAACCCGTAGCCGCCGAAGATCTGCGTCGCCGACCTCGTCGCTGTGATCGCTGCCTCGGTGGCGAACAACTTTGCCGTCGCCGCCTCGGTCTTGAACGGCTGCCCGGTGTCGCGCAACCACGCCGCGTGGTACACGAGCCGACGGGCGGCGGCCAGCGCGACCTGCATGTCGGCGCACCGGAACGCGACCCCCTGGTTGGAGCCGATCGGTCGCCCGAACGCGTGGCGCTCCTTGGCATAGGCCACCGAGTCGTCGACGCAGCGCTGGATCACGCCGACGGCGAGCGCGCCGATGGCGATGCGACCCTCGTCGAGGATGTCCAGGAACTGGGCGAACCCCCGTCCCCGTCGCCCGAGCAGGTGGTCCTCCGGCACGCGGCACTCGACGAACGTCAACCCGTGGGTGTCCGACGCGTGCCACCCCATCTTGCGGTACTGCGGCTGCACGACCATCCCCGCCGTGCCCGCCGGGACGATGACGCTCGAGATCTCCCCCGGACCCGTCAGCGCTGTGATCGTGACGAGCGACGTGATCGGCGTCCCGGAGTTCGTGATGAACGCCTTCTCCCCGTCGATCACCCAGTGCCCGTCTTCGAGAGCGGCTCGGGTGCGAGTGCCGCCGGCGTCGCTGCCGGCGTCCGGTTCGGTCAGCCCGAAGCCACCGAGCGCCCGCCCCGCGCACAGGTCCGGCAACCAGCGCTCCTGCTGTGCGGGCGTCCCGAACTTGTGGATGGGCGATGCCCCGAGCCCGACGCCTGCCTCCAGCGTGATGGCCATCGACTGGTCGGCGCGAGCGACCTCCTCGATCGCCACGCACAGGCCCGTGAGGTCGCCGCCCCCGCCGTACGGCTCGGGGAACGGGATGCCGAACAGGCCGAGCTCGCCCATCTGACGCACCGTCTCAACCGGGAACGTGTGCTCGCGGTCCCACTCCTCGGCGAACGGCTCGATCTCGGCGACGGCGAACTCGCGCACCACCTTGCGGAGCGCCTCGTGCTCGTCGTTCAGCTCGGGATGCATCACGCGGCCGCCTCGACCCTGGCCCGACTGCGCCGACGCCGCCGGGTCCGACCCGTCCTCGCCGGCTCCCACTTGAACCAGCGCACTGCGACGACCGCGCCGACGACGCCCCACGCGGCGACCAGCGCCAGGCGTCCGAGATCGAAGGCCGGGGCGTCGACGGCGGGGTTGAGCGTGTCCTGGAAGCTCTGCGCGAACGGCTTCAACGGCAGCACGTCGCCGAGCGTGTCGAGCCATCCCGGCGGATCCTCCAGCGCGATGAAGATGTCGGAGATGAACGCCATCGGCAGCACGATGACGTTGGCGACGGCGGACGCGCTCGATGCGGTCTGGCAGAGGCCGGCGACCGCCATCCCCAGCGCGGCGAAGCTGACGACGCCGACGAAGAACGTGACGACCATCGCCGGCACCTTGGCCGGTTCGATGCGCACGCCGTAGGCGGCGATCCCGAGTACGAGCGTGACGATGACGCTGGCCAGGGCGATGACGAACGTCGTGGCGATCGTCCCGCCGATGTAGGTCCACGGCGGCAGCGGCGTCCCCCGCCATCGCTTCAACACGCCTTCGTCGCGCCGGATCGGCACGATGTTGGCGAGGTTGGTGAACGTCGCCGACACGGCCGTGAAGGCGGCGATTGCGCCGACGTAGAACTGGCTGTACCGCCACGTCCCCGAGCCGGTGTCGACGTCGCCGTTGCCGAACAGCACGTTGAACAGCACGAGCATGATCAGCGGCAGCAGGATCGTGAAGAACACGGCGACCGGCGTGCGCAGGAACGTCAGCCCCTGGTAGCGGACCTGGCGGAGGATCATCGCCCCGCCACTCGGGAAGCGCCCCGCTGGCCGGTTCATCGGACGTGCCCTGCGTCTGCGGCGAGCGCGAGGAAGACGTCCTCCAACGAGGGACGCTCGACGGCCAACCCGACCAGCTCAAGGTCGCGCTCGACGGCCCATCCGGTGATGGCGTGCACGGCTGCGGTCGGCGTCGGGGTCGTGAACTCGACCCGGTCGTCGACCAGCGTCGCATCGGCCGGGACCATGCCATCGAGATCGCCCAGCCTGACGCCGGCCGGGAGCCCGAAGCCGACGCGCGTCCCGCCACCGCCGACCAGCTCGGCCGGCGTTCCCTCGGCGATCAGCCGACCACCGGACAGCACGCCGACCCGGTCGGCGAGGTGCTCGGCCTCGTCGAGGTAGTGGGTGGTCAGCAGCACGGTCGTCCCACCGGCGCACAGCTCACGGATCAGCTCCCACGCCTGGCGACGGGCGGCGGGATCGAACCCGGTGGTCGGCTCGTCGAGGAACAGCACGTCCGGCATGCCGACGATGCCGAGGGCGAGGTCGAGACGCCGTCGCTGACCGCCCGACAGCGCGCCGACGCGGCGATCAGCTTGTGCGCCGAGATCGACGAGGTCGAGGACGGATGAGGTGGTTTGGCGGCGCCGGTAGCACGAGCCGTAGACGTCGACCGCCTCGGTGACCGTCAGCTCGTCCTCCACGCCGGACGTCTGCAGCACGATGCCGATGCGGTCACGCAGGTCCCGGCCGGCGCGATCGGGGTCGTGACCGAGCACGGACACCTCGCCCGACGTGCGGCGGCGGTGACCCTCGAGGATCTCGACGGTCGTCGACTTGCCGGCGCCGTTGTGGCCGAGCAGGGCGTAGACCTCCCCCTCGGCGACCTCGAACGTGACCCCGTCGACGGCCCGCAGGTCGCCGTAGTCCTTGACCAGGTTGCTCAGCGTGATCACCGTCATGTTCAGCGTCTCGCGGAGGAGATCGGCAGGCCGGTGTCGTTGCGCATCTGCTCGGCAGTCGGGACGAAGTAGCCGAGCAGCAGCGCCCGAACGTCGGTGGCGTCCTGCGGTGGAAGATCGGCCGTGGCCACGTCGACGGCGGCGGTCATGTGGGCCAACCAGGCGTCCCGCTCCACTGGCCCGATGGTGAAGGGGAGGTGGCGCATCCGCAGGCGGGGGTGACCGCGCTCGTCCGAGTAGGTCGTCGGGCCACCCCAGTACTGGATGAGGAACACCGTCAGTCGATGCTGCGCGCCGCGCAGGTCCGGAGCTTCCGGGTACAGGCGCACGAGCACCACGTCGTCGGCGACGCCGGCGTAGAACGCATCGACGAGCCGCTCGAAGAACGGCGCGCCGCCGACGCGGGCGTACAGGTCGGCGGCGTCCACGGCGTCAAGGTACCGTCCGGTCGTGGCGCCGAACCGTCCCAGCATCGTGCCGGAAGCGATCGAGACGTACATCGGCGACCACGCCGCAGCACCTGATCAGGTGCTGCGCGACCTGCAGGAGCGCACGGCGCAGCTGGGCGGCGTGTCCGCCATGCAGATCTCCGCCGACGAGGGCGCGCTGCTGACGCTGCTGACCCGGCTGGTCGGCGCGGAGACGGCGATCGAGGTCGGGACGTTCACCGGGTACTCGTCGATCTGCATCGCTCGGGGGTTGGCCAGCGGTGGCCGGTTGCTGTGCTGCGACGTCAGCGAGGAGTACACCGACCTCGCACGTGCGGCCTGGGGCGAGGCGGGGTTGCTCGACCGCATCGAGCTGCGCATCGGTCCGGCGCTCGACACGTTGCGCAGCCTGCCGGAGGGCAGCGCGTTCGACCTGGCGTTCATAGACGCCGACAAGCCGTCGTACGTCGCGTACTACGACGAGCTGGTCCCTCGTCTGCGTCCCGGCGGCGTGATCCTCGTGGACAACACGCTGTGGTCAGGGAGGGTGGCCGACGCGACCGCCTGCGACGACGGCACCGTCGGGATGCGCGGGTTCAACGATCACGTCGCCGCCGACGACCGGGTGGACAGCTACATCCTCCCGGTGTCCGACGGCCTGACCCTGATCCGCCGCCGCTGATCAGCGTTCCTGCGGCCGCTGGCGAGCTTCGTCGGCTCGGCCGTAGGGGGCGTAGTAGTTGTCGTAGTCGTCGTCGCGACGTGACCGGTGGTCGTCGGTGAAGTCCGGAGCGCTCTTCACCTCGTCCTTGGTCATCTGGATGAACACCCGCTCGTCATCGTCATCGACCCGCTGTATCACGCCGGCGGGGATCAACCGCTTCTTGCCGAGGATCCACCACCCCGTGTCGACGACGACGTATGCGCTGCCGGCGTCGGCGCTCGACTCGTCGATCTTGCCGATCCGGCCATCCGTCGCCTCGACCTCATAGCCGACCATGCCGACATCGGTCTGCGCCACGTCGTCCCGGTACTCCCACATCGAACTCACGTTGGTGCCTCCGTTGGTGTGCCCGCAGATCTCGCGGCTGCCCACCGGCGGTGGGGGGTGAAACCTCACACATCGAGGAAACGAGAGGCGGCGATGCCGGAGCCGATCGCGCCGGCGGCCATGCCGATGGCGACGATGATCAACATCACCCGCCACTCGAAGCCATCCGTGATGACCAGCGCGGCGAAACCGCTGTCAGGGGGGAACTCACCGACGCCGGCCGTCCACCTGTTGTTGATCAACCACAGGCCGCCGCACGCCCCCAGCCCGCCAATGAAGCCTTGGATCAACCCCTCGAGCATGAACGGGACGCGGATGAACCAGTCGGTGGCACCGACCAGCTTCATCACCTCGATCTCACGTCGTCGGGCGAACATCGCCGTGCGGATGGTGTTCCAGATGAGCAGGATCGCGGCGAACAGCAGCACGATCGACAGGATCACCGTGTACAAGCCCACGAACCCCTTCAGCTCGGCGATCACGTCGAGCTGCTCGTCGGCGAGCACGATGCGCTGCACGTTGGGCAGCTCGCGCAAGCCCTCCCGCAGTGATCGGAGCGAGTCCACGTCGGTGGCGTCCATCGGCACGACCTTGTACTGCGTCGGGATGTTCGTTTCGGTGAGGAGCTCGAGCGTCCCCGGGTCGCCAGCGAGAAGGCGCTGTGCTTCGGCCAGCGAGCACGACGTGTCGCAGTACGTGAAGTCGCTGATCAGCTGGGTCTGCGCGTCGAGGGCGTTCTGCACGACGCCGCGCTGCTCGTCGGTCGCCTCAGCGCTGAGATAGACGATCATCTCCACGTCGCCCTCCCAGGCCACGAGGAGGTTGTCGAAGCCGCGCTGCATCAGCATCGTCAGGCCGAAGATGAGCAGCGAGACCGCCGACGTAATGATCGCCGCCACCGTCAACGTCATGTTCCGCCGGAAGCTCGCCCACGTCTCGCGGAACGTGTAGGCCAGGCGCGAGATCACTCGTAGACCCCGCGCGCCTGGTCACGCACGATCACGCCGCGATCGAGCTGGATCACCCGCTTGCGCATGATGTTGACGATGCGCTGGTCGTGGGTCGCCATCAGCACCGTCGTCCCGGTCTGGTTGATCCTCCCGAGCAGGCGCATGATGCCCTCGCCCGTGGCAGGGTCGAGGTTCCCGGTCGGCTCGTCGGCGAGCAGGATCAGCGGGCGGTTGACGAACGCTCGGGCGATCGACACCCGCTGCTGCTCCCCGCCGGAGAGCTGGTGGGGAAAGCGGTCTTCCTTCCCGGCCAGGCCGACGAGGTCGAGCACGGCCGGCACCTGCTGGCTGATGACGTGCTTCGGCTTGCCGATCACCTCCTGGGCGAAGGCGACGTTCTCGAAAACCGTCTTGTTGAGCAACAGCTTGAAGTCCTGGAAGACGTTGCCGATGTTGCGCCGCAGCTGGGGCACCCGGCCGGAGGGCATGTCGATGATGTTCCGCCCGGCCACCCACACGGCGCCCTTCTCCGGTCGGTCCTGGCGGTTGAGCAGGCGCAGCAGGGTGCTCTTGCCCGAGCCCGAGGGACCGACGAGGAAGACGAACTCGCCCTTGGCGACGTCGAAGGAGGCGTCGCGCAGCGCGACGACGTCGTTCTGGTAGTGCTTGGAGACGTTCTCGAGTCTGATCATGTGTCAATTTCGTGACGAAAGCTCACGCAGGCTACTGCGCGCCATGCGAACTGCAGTCGCGCCGCGCGCCGTCAGCGGAGGAGATGACGGTTCGGCCCCCGCCGAATTGAGCATGGATGGTCAGGTGGACCGTTCGGCCGGAGGCCGGGTGCCGCCAGGCGCAGCGAGACACACGAGCGAGCGGAGTCTTCGGAGCGAGCGAGTCATTGTTGCGTACGGCGCCAGCGCAGGTAGCCCTCCATGAACTCGTCGAGGTCGCCGTCGAGGACGCCGGAGATGTTGCCGGACTCGACGTCCGTGCGCAGGTCCTTGACCATCTGGTACGGCTGTACGACGTACGACCGGATCTGGCTCCCCCAGCCGACCTGGGCCTGCTTGCCGCCGATCGCATCCAGCTCGGCCGCCCGCTCCTCCTCGACCTTCGCCGCGACCATCGCCTTCAGCCGTCCGAGCGCCTTCTCCCGGTTCTGCAGTTGGCTGCGCTCCTCCTGCGAGCTGGCGATCAAGCCCGTCGGCTCGTGGATCAGCCGCACGGCCGATGACGTCTTGTTGACGTGCTGCCCCCCGGCGCCGGACGCCCGGAACACCTCCATCCGGATGTCGGCGTCGTCGAGGGACACGTCCGGGTCGTCCATCACCGGCCACACCTGCACCGCGGCGAAGCTCGTCTGGCGGCGCCCCTGGTTGTCGAACGGGCTGATCCGCACGAGGCGGTGGGTCCCGCGCTCGCCGGTCATCAAACCGTAGGCGTACCGGCCGGTGACGGTGAACTCGGCCGACAGGATCCCAGCCTCGGTTCCCTCGGACACGGCGTCGACGCCGAACCCGAACCCCTTGCGCTCAGCCCAGCGCTCGTACATCCGCAGGAGCATCTCGCTCCAGTCCTGTGCGTCGACGCCGCCGTCCTTGGCGTTGATCTGCACGATGCAGTCAGCGACGTCGTGCTCACCGGTGAACAAGCTGCGCAGGTCGAGTCGGTCGAGGCCCCGCCCGACCGAGACGAGCCCGGCCTCGATCTCGGGCTCCTGGGACTCGTCGTCCTCCTCCCGGGCGAGCTCGTGGAGAACTTCGACGTCCTCGAGGGAAGAGGCGAGCGCGTCGTACATCGCCAGGTCGTCGCGGACGTTGGCGTACTCGCCGGTCAGCTCCCTCGCCCTGTCGCTGTCGTCCCACAGGTCGGGGCGACCCATCTCGGCCTCCAGCTCCGTCAGCCGGCTACGCGACTCGCCGACGTGGAGGTAGATCTCCGCCTCACCGAGACGCCGGCGCAGCTCGCGCAGGTCGTCCGTGAAATCCCTCACGTCGTCCGTTCAGCTCGTCACCGCTTCGGCCCCCGACGGCAGCGTGCACGCTGGGTCAGGTGCCGAGCGCAGCGAGGTACACACGGCGCGAGGAGCTTGCGACGAGCCCGCCATGCGACGTCAGCTCGCGCCGTGGCACATCTTGAACTTCTTGCCCGACCCGCAGGGACACGGTGCGTTGCGGGGTGTCTTCGACCACTCGTCTTTGACCACCGTCTCCTGCTTCGCCGGCCGGGCCGCGCTCTGGCGGGTCACGGCACGGGTGCCGCCACCGCGGGAGGCCTCGGGGATCGCCGTGGCCGATGGCGCCGGGGCGCCGGCGGGCACCTCCCCGGTGGCCACCGCCGACGCCGCCGCGGCCTGGAACCCCGACGGCTGCTCGTCGTCGGCCGACGACTGCTGCACATCGCTCCCCGGCGCCGCCAGCGACAGGGCGTTTTGGACGACCCGGATAGGCATCACGTAACGCACGAAATCCTTGGCGATGCCCTTCATCCTCGAGCCGAAC
>JBPCJW010000105.1:0-17250 GCA_051004915.1 Ilumatobacteraceae bacterium | reverse complement strand
GTCAGCGGACGGCGAAAGGGTGCTGGCCGCCATGTCGACGGTGTGGTAGCCGCCGACGGGCCGTCGCCCGACGTGGGCGTGTTGTCTGCCAACAGTTGGCAGGAAACACGCCCAGATTGGCGAGTGAACGGTGCGCGCCCAGTTGCGGGTCGACCGTCAGTACAGGAACATCGGTTTGCCCGCAACGTGGCGGACCTTCGGGCGGTACGCGGCGGCGTCGTACAGCTCGTCGACATCGACCCGTTTGACACCCTCCCTCGTCACGCTGATCGGGACGTTGGTGTAGGTGCCGCCGCGCAGCGCGACCATCCGACCCGACGCGCCTTCGAGCACGAGGTCGGCGGCCATCACGGCGTAGTTGGTGGCGACCATCAGGTCGAGCGAGTCGGGGCTTCCCGAGCGCATCAGGTAGGCGACCTGCTGGAGCACGATGCCCTGCCCTGTGATGCGACCCACCACATCACCGGTCAGCGCGCCGATGCCGCCGAGCTTGCGATGTCCGTAGGCGTCCTCCTCGCCGGACAGCACCAGGTCTCCGCCGGTCATCGTCGCACCCTCGGAGATCGTCAGCATGGCGTAGTGCGACGGGTTTCGCCGCTGGTCCTCGACGAGCAGCCCGGCCAGCCGCTCGACGTCGAACGGCACCTCGGAGATCACCGCCCGATCGACTCCCGCGAGGTAGGCGGTGACGAGGGAGGTCTCCCCGCTGTAGCGGCCGAACAGTTCGACGACCGCCAATCGCTCGTGCGACCCCGTTGACGTGCGCAACGCATGGATGAACTCGACACCACGCGTGACAGCGGTGGAGAAGCCGATGCAGTAGTCCGTGCCGTGGACGTCGTTGTCCATCGTCTTGGGGATGGCGATGACCGGCACACCCTCGTCGTGCAGGCGCAGCCCGTACGACAGCGTGTCGTCACCGCCGATCGGGATCAGCGCATCGATGCCCAGCCGGTCGAGGACGCGCAGCACGTGCGGGGTGAAGTCGTGCGGGCCGTCGCCTGTCGCGTGGTCGGTCAGGAACATCGGGACGGCCGACGACTTGACGCGGCCCGGGTTGGTCCGCGAGGTGTGCAGCGCCGTGCCGCCGGTGCGGTCGATCGTGCGGACGGCTGGCGGGTCCAGCGGCACGGTGTTCGTCGCGATCGAGGTCGGGTCGTCCGGATCGGTCTCCAGCAGCCCGGCCCAGCCGCGCCGGATGCCGACGACCTGGTGTCCGGCCTCGGCGACACGGTTGACGACCGCCTTGATGCACGGGTTGAGCCCTGGCACGTCGCCGCCGCCGGTGCAGATGCCGATCCGCATGCGACGCCACCATACGAGCGCGGCTTGATCGGTAGTTTCGACGGGGTGAGCGACTCCGTTTCGACCGGGTGGATCTCCGAGGTGCCGTCGATCGAACGCCTGCAGCTCGATCCGATGTCGTGGGTCGACGTGATGCGTGGCTTCGTGACCAAGGGCCACACCCTCCACGACGAGTTGGCCGCCACCGTGGCGTGGGAGCAGGGCCGGGTGTTCCGCTACGAGAAGTGGATCGACGAGCCAAGGGTCAGCTCGTGGCAGTTCGGCGATCAACGGCATCCGGCGCTCGCCGCCGTCGAGGCTTGGCTCCGCCGTCGCTACCGAGCCTCGTTCGACGGGGTGGCCCTCGCGCGCTATCGCGATGAGCGCGACAGCGTTGCCTTCCATCGGGACCGAGAGATGCGCTGGCTCGACGACACCGTCATCGGGGTGCTCACCCTCGGCGCCCGCCGACCATGGCTGATGAAGCCGCTCGGCCGAGGTGGTCATCGTCGAGATCTCGACGATGATCTGGCCGGCGCGATCGATCTGCAACCAGGCAGCGGTGACCTTCTCGTCATGGGTGGCCGCTGCCAGGCCGACTGGCTGCACGCCGTACCGAAGGCGCGCGGCCGGGTGCGCAGCCGCATCTCAGCCCAGTGGCGGTGGACGTCACGGCGTGGCGAGCGCGACCGCAACCCGTCGTACTTCGCGCCCCGCCACTTCAGCCAGCGGTGACGGCACGTCCTCCGATCGACCCCCGAGCCTGCGCCGTGTTGATTCCGACTACTGGTGCGCACGAAGGGTGAAGTGCGGATTCTAGGACATCTCTCGTCAGACGGATAGTGTGCGGGAATGCGCACACGAACATTCGTCATCCGAACGGGCGCCGACCTCGGGAACACGATCGCGGAAGCCAGGGCCGAGCGCAACCTGACCCAGGCCGAGCTCGCCGCCAGCGCGCGGGTCGACAGGACCTATCTCTCGAGGTTGGAGAACGGTCAAGTCGTCCAGCAGTTCGGCCGGGCGCTTCGTCTGATGCGTCAGCTGGGTCTCACGATCACGGCCACACTGCAGGTCGACGATGGTTAGCCGTCGTCTGCAGATCTGGTGGGACGATGTGCACGTCGCCGAGATCGCAGCGCCGCGGCCATGGGACCTGCGGATCCGGTTCACGTCCGGCGCGCTCGAGAGATGGCCGACGAACACGCCCGTGCTGTCCTGCTCGGTTCCCGTGCAGCGCCGACCCATTGCCGCCAGCGCGTTCCTCAAGGGTCTCCTGCCGGAAGGTCAGCACCTCCAAGCGCTGGCTAGCGTCGCCGGCGTTGCGACCAACGATGCGTTCGGGCTGCTGCGGCGCTACGGGCGGGACGTCGCCGGCGCTCTCGTCATCACCGACGATGAGCGACGGCCAGACCAGACGCGATGGGGAATCGAGCCATACGACGAGGACACGTGGCTCGCCGAGCTCGCCGGTCTCGACGATGGCGCCTTGGGGGTCCGGCCTGACAGCGAGCTGTCCATCGCCGGACTCCAGAACAAGCTGCTGCTCGTCTCGCTCGACGGCGGACGATGGGGACGCCCGATCGGCGGCCGGCCATCCACCCACATCCTGAAGGTCGACGATCCTCGGCACCCGGGGCTGGTCGCAGCCGAAGCGGAGTGCCTACGGCTTGCCCGGGCGGCGGGCGTCACCGACCTCGAGGTCGAGCGCGGGCAGACCGGCGACATCGAATGGCTGATCGTGCCTCGCTACGACCGAGCGGTCGAGCTCGGAGTCTTCCGCCGAGTTCATCAAGAGGACGCGTGCCAAGCGCTCGGGATCGACGCCGATGCGCACCGGGGCCGAGCAAAGTACGAGGACGCTGGCGGACCGTCGTGGAGTTCGGTCGCCGCGCTCCTGTCCGTCCACGCGGTGGACGCAGAAGGGCAGCTGGTCCGACTGCTGGATGCTGCCGTCTTCACGCTGCTCATCGGCAACGCCGACGCGCACGGCAAGAACCTGTCCTTGCTCCACGACACGGACGGGCACATCGCGCTCGCCCCCCTCTACGACACGGTGCCGACCCACCTGTGGCCCGGCTTGCGCAGGTCTCCCGCGATGGCGGTCGATGGAGTCCGCGACTTCGCCGCGATGGGAGTCGACCGGTTGGTGAGGGAAGCGGGCGGGTGGGGGCTCGGCGGTGATCGGGCCCGTCGAGCGGTGACGGACCTGGCGGAACGCGTGCGCGCCGAGGTGGGCAACGTCATCCAACGGTCTGACCTTGCGGAGTCGATCATCGCGCGGGCCGATGCGCTGCTCGTCGAGGGGTGAGTGGCGACCGTCTCGCCAATCGCGCGTCTTCTGTCCCGCCCGTCCGCGGTGGAGCGGTGACACCCCACTGGTACCTTCCTCTTGCACGCCGTCGTGGGACCGGTCGCCGTCCCTTCCTCGAACCATCGATTCGTGGGAGGCCATCGTGCTCGCATCCATCCCGTCGGCCACGCTGATCGGCGCCAGTGGTCATCCGGTCACCGTCGAGGTGCACGTCGGCGCCGGCCTGCCCGGTTACCGCCTCGTCGGCATGCCCGACGCCGCCTGTCGAGAGTCGCGCGACCGGGTGCGGGCGGCGATCATGAGCAGCGGGCTGACCTGGCCGGGCAACTGCATCACGGTCAACCTCGCGCCGTCGGGCTGGCGCAAGACCGGCGCGGGGCTCGACCTGGCGATCGCCCTCGGCGTGCTCGTGGCGTCCGAGGCCATGCCGGCGGAGGCCGTCGCCGGCTACGGCTTCGTCGGCGAGCTCGGACTGGACGGCACGTTGCGTCGGGTCCCTGGCGCCGCGCCCATGGTCGCCGTGCTCGGCGACGTCACGGCCGTCGTGCCCGTCGGTTGTCGGGCCGAAGCGGCCGTCGCGACGTGCGGCGAGGTGCGCGTCGCATCCACGCTCGCCGAGGTCCACGCCGCACTGACCACGCACGCGCCGTGGCCAGACGTGCCGGATGACGCCGTCCTCGCCGAGGTCGTGCCGCCTCCCGACCTCGCCGACGTGCGCGGCCAGCCCGTCGCCCGCCAGGCGCTCGAGATCGCCGCCGCCGGTGGGCATCACCTGCTCATGGTCGGCGCCCCCGGATCGGGCAAGACGATGCTCGCCCAGCGCCTCACCGGCCTGCTCCCGGCGCTGGCTCCGGCCGACGCGCTCGCCGCCACCATGGTCCATTCGGCCGCCGCCGTTGCCATGCCCGGCGGGGGTCTCGTCACGAACCCGCCGTTCCGTGCTCCGCACCACACCAGCTCCGTGGTCGCCGTCGTCGGTGGCGGCTCAGCCACGTTGCGCCCAGGTGAGATCAGCCTGGCCCACGGAGGAGTGCTGTTCCTCGACGAGCTCGGCCAGTTTGCGCCGTCCGTGCTCGACGCGCTGCGCGAGCCACTCGAGGAGGGCGTCATCCGCGTCGCTCGCGCCGCCGTGCGGGCCGTGCTCCCGGCCCGCTTCCTGCTCGTCGCGGCCACCAACCCGTGCCCGTGCGGCGGCGGCGCGCCGGGGAGCTGCGAGTGCGACGAGGTCGCCCGCTCCCGCTACGTCAGGCGCCTGTCCGGACCACTGCTTGATCGGTTCGACCTGCGCGTTGCGATCCAGCGGCCGACGGTCGACGATCTGCTCGATCCGGGTGGGGGAGAGCCGTCGGAGCTCGTCGCAGCGCGCGTCGCCCAGGCGCGCCGACTGGCCATCGACCGTGCTGGCCGCCTGAACGCCGACCTGCACGGCGACCTGCTCGACGAAGCGGCACCGCTCAGCGTGGACGCGCGTGATGTGCTGCGATCCGAGATCGAGCGCGATCGACTGACCGGCCGTGGCTACCACCGCATCCGCCGGGTTGCCCGCACCATCGCCGACCTGCGGCCGGGCCCGGACGGTTCGCCTCCCGCTGTCCTCGACGTCGAGCACGTGTCCATCGCCCTGTCGTTGCGCACGCGCTTGCGGTCTGCCGCACCAGGTCTGGTGGCGTGATGGATCAGGCGTCTCCGTCCACGTCCACCGCCTCGTCATCGGACCTGCCGACCGACGGGTGCCTCGCCGCACTGGCCGGCTGCGACCTGATGACCATCGGGCGGCTGCGCGTCCTCCTCGCCCACCACGAGCCGGTCGCCGCGTTCTGCGTCGCCGCCGGGCGGGCGCCTGCTCATCCGACCGTGGCCAAGCTCCTCAGCCCGTCCGTGCGCGCGGCGTGGCGCCAGTCGGCGCAACGCCGCCCACCAGCCGAGTGGGCGGAGCGGTGTCATCAGCAGGGACTGACCGTGGTCACGGCGCGCGACCACGACTACCCGGCGCCGTTGCGCTTCGACCCCGAGCCACCACCCGTGTTGTTCGTGCGTGGTGACCTCGGCGTGCTCGACGGACGACGCGTCGGAGTCGTCGGGACGCGCAACGCCACCAGGTCAGGGCTGGAGACGGCGACCGCCATCGGTCGAGGGTTGGCCGAGTCGGACGTCGTGGTCGTCTCGGGCTTGGCCAAGGGCGTCGATGGCGCGGTCCACCGCGGCGTGCTGCGTGTCGACGGTGGCCGTCCCGTCGCCGTCGTCGGCAACGGTCTCGACACGCCGTACCCGAAGGTCAACACGAGCTTGTGGGAGGAGGTCGGCCGGCGCGGCGTCGTGCTGTCGGAGTGGCCGCCGGGGACACCACCCGAGCCGTTCCGGTTTCCGATGCGCAATCGGATCCTCGCCGCCCTCAGCGAGATCGTCGTGGTCGTCGAGAGTCGTGAGCGGGGTGGCTCACTGATCACGGCGCAGGCTGCGATCGACCGCGGCATCGACGTCATGGCTGTCCCGGGGTCGGTCAACAACCGTGCTGCCGCCGGCACCAACCAACTGCTGCGCGACGGCGCCGCGCCGGTCATGGGCGTCGAGGATGTGCTGCTCGCGCTGGGGCTCGACACTCGCCGCGCAGGCCGCTCCGTGTACGACCCCAGGCCGCTGGCCCGAGGTGTCGAGGCCACGGTCCTGGAACGGTGCCGGCGAGACCCGTGCACGCTGGAGGAGATCGTTGTCGAGCTCTCGCTGCCAATGGCCGAAGCAGCGATGACCTTGGCTCGTCTCGAGCGGACGGGGTGGTTGCAGGAGGCAGGTGGGTGGTTCGAACCGGTGGTGTCCTGGCCGGGTGCACCATGAACGAATACCCTCCGTTGCGTGCTTCCCCGGCCCCGGCAAGGCGAACCCGACCTCGCCGGTGCCACGACGTCCGATCCGCACCACGACGCCTCAGCCGGGCCGTCGGCGGACGGATCGCCCGATCGATCCGTGACCTGGTTCGTCGAGCCGTTCACGCGCTCGCTCGCCTCGTTGTCGGCCCACACCGTGGCGGCGTACGGCTCGGACGTGCGCGGCTTTGCCGAGTGGGCGGCCCGCCTCGGAGCCACGGAGCCGTCAGTGGTCACCCGCACGATGGTCCGTCGATACCTCGGCTATCTGACGACGCGGCAGTACGCCAGGCGCAGCATCGCCCGCAAGGCGGCGGCGCTGCGGCGGTACTTTCGCTGGTTGGTCCGCACGGGCCGCCTCGCGACGGATCCGACGACGGGGCTGCAGGCCAAGGGCGGCGACGGACGGTTGCCGAGGGTGCTCGACCATCGCGACCTCGACCAGCTGCTCACGGGCCGGCTGCCCGACGACGAGCCGGATTGGCGACGACGACGCGACGACGCGGTGCTCGAGGTGCTCTACGGGTCCGGCCTGCGGGTCAGCGAGCTGTGCGGCCTCGACATCTCGGCGGTCGATCTCGACCGATCAGCCGTCGTCGTGTGGGGCAAAGGCGCGAAGCAGCGTCGATTGCCGCTGTCCGGGCCGGCCGTCGCCACCCTCCGAGCGTGGGCGCCAGCTCGACTGGACGTGGTGGCGCCAGACCAGCCGGCGCTGTTCGGCAACGAGCGGGGTCGCCGACTGACGCCGCGCGACGTGCGGCGGATCATCGACCGCCGATCTCCGTCGCCGACGCATCCGCATGCCCTGCGCCACAGCTTCGCCACCCACCTGCTCGATGGCGGCGCCGACCTGCGGGCGGTGCAGGAGCTACTCGGCCACTCGGACGTGGCCACCACACAGCGGTACACACACGTCAGTCGCGAGCGCCTCCGCGCCGCCTACGGGGCGGCTCACCCTCGAGCATGACCATCGTCGATGTCGATCCCTATCTGGCGCGGCAATGGGAGCGGTGGCTCCGCAACCGCAGCTCGTCGGCCAGGGACCACCTCATCGTCTCGTATGCGCCGCTCGTCAAGTTCGTCGCCGGTCGCGTCGGCGCCGGACTGCCCGCCAACGTCGACCCGGGCGACTTGGTCAGCTCCGGGGTGCTCGGGCTGATCGACGCCATCGAGCGCTTCGAACCACAGCACGGAGTGAAGTTCGAGACGTTCGCCACGCCGCGCATCAGGGGTGCCATCTACGACGGTCTGCGGGCGCTCGATTGGGTCCCGCGATCCGTGCGCTCCCGGGCCCGTGAGGTGCAGCGGGCCATCGCGGCGTTCGAGACGACGCGTGGCCGAGGCCCATCGGACGACGAGCTGGCCGACGAGCTGCACATCGACCGCGACCGACTCGACCAGTGGCTGTCATCGATCTCTTCGACGACCGTCGGCCCGCTGGAGCGGGCGCTCGACGCCGGGGCCGAGCCGCGGGCGCTGAGTGGCGAGGTGCCGATCGTGCCGTCGGCCGTCGTCGAGGAGCGCGAGGTCCGAGAGTTGATGCGGGCCGAGATCGACAAACTGCCCGACCGCGAGAAGCTGGTGCTGTCCCTGTACTACGACGAGGGGCTGACCTTGGCCCAGATCAGCAGGGTGATCGGGGTGAGCGAGAGTCGCGTGCCCCAGATCCACACCAAGTCCGTGCTCCACCTGCGGGCCCGGCTGTCCGCCGCCGGCGTCGCCTGAGCCGCACAGCGGCGCGCCGCCGATCGCGACCACCCCGGGTCGCCGGATCTCGACTCGACCTTGGAGCGTGTTGTGCCCGTCAACGCTGTGTTCGCGCTGGTGCTCTCCCTGCTGGCGCCCCCGCTACCACCACCACCGACGCCGCCGGGCTGCTTGCTGGCGCCAGTCGCCGCGCCGATCGTCGACCGGTTCCGGGAGCCGCCCTGCCCGTGGTGCCCCGGGAACCGTGGACTGGAGTACGGCGTCGCAGCCGCGGAGCCGGTGCGCGCCGCGGCGGCCGGAACGGTCACGTTCAATGGCGTCGTCGCCGGGACGCGATACCTCGTCGTCGAGCACGTCGATGGGCTGCGGGCGACGTACGGGCGCCTCGACGCCAGCCCGCTGATCGTCGACCAGCGGGTCCTCGCCGGGGCCGTCGTCGGGCTGTCCGGTGACGACGGGCTGTACTTCGGGCTGCGGCGTGGCGACGGGTACATCGATCCGCAGCCGCTGCTCGGGCGGTTGGTCGAACGTTGGCGCCTGCTGCCCACCGATGGCTCGACCCCCCGGTCTGCGCCCCCGCCCCGCTGGCGCTGCCCCGGGCTGCCGGCGCTGGGCGGTGACGGGCCCGGCTCCTGACCGCCGGTGGCCGATACACTCTCCCGTCGGCCATCGCCCGGTGGCCGATCATCCCGAACGTCTCGCCACCACCCTGCGGTCGCCCCGGCGCCGGTGTGCGGGTCCAACCAACCGCCAAGGAGCACTCGGATGGCTGTCATCACCATGCGCCAGATGTTGGAGGCAGGTGTCCACTTCGGGCACCAGACCCGGCGCTGGAACCCGAAGATGAAGCGTTTCATCTTCGGTGAGCGCAACGGCATCTACATCATCGACTTGGAGCAGACGCTCAAGCGGGTGGAGAGCGCGTACGCCTACGTGCGCGATCTGGTCGCCGGTGGCGGCACGATTCTGTTCGTCGGGACCAAGAAGCAGGCCCAGGACCCTGTGCGCAGCTACGCCGAGAAGTGCGGCATGCCGTACGTCAACGAGCGCTGGCTCGGCGGGATGCTGACCAACTTCGACACGATCTCCAAGCGCGTCGGCAAGATGATCGAGTACGAGCGGATGAAGGCCTCCGGCGAGTTCGAACTGATGCCGAAGAAGGAGGCCCTGCTGCTCTCCCGGGAGATGGGGAAGCTGCAACGCAACCTCGGTGGCCTGCGCGGCCTCTCCCGCAAACCGGACGCGATCTTCGTGCTCGACACGAAGAAGGAGCACATCGCCGTCACCGAGGCCAACAAGCTGACCATCCCGGTGGTCGCCGTCGTCGACACGAACGTCGACCCCGAGCTGGTGCAGTACCCCATCCCCGGCAACGACGACGCCATCCGCGCCAACTCGCTGCTGGCACGGGTGATCGCCGACGCCGTCGAGGAGGGCCGCTACATCGCCAACTCGCGCGATCCGGGTTCGATGCCGATCGTCCGCTCGCTCGAGGAGGAAGCCGCCTTCACCGCCGAGCAGAGCGACGCCCGCAACGCCGCTGCTCGCGCCCAGGCCGAACGCGATGCCCGCCTCGCCGCGGCCCGCCAGATCCCGCCGCCGCCGACGACCGCCACGACGACGGTCGGCGCCGAGCCGGAGGCGGATGTCGCCGCCGCACCCGCAGCCGAGACCGAGCTCGAGACGGCGGATGGCGAGACGGCGGATGGCGAGGCGGCGCCTGCCGATGTCGCCACCATAGAAACCACCGACCCGGCGCCCGCCACTGAGACCATTGAGACGACCGAGACGACAGCTAACGCAGACGGCGCCGACGCCTCGAAGGTCGACGTCGACGTCGACGTCGACCCTGGCGATGGCGCCGTCGTCGACGGCGCGGCACCAGCGCCGGCGAGCTGAGTCGAGCACCCACCCCCGCACAGATCGGAATGACGATGGCGTTCACCGCCAAGGACGTACAGGCGCTGCGCAAGGACACCGGCGCCGGGATGATGGACGCCAAGCGCGCCCTCGAAGCCAACGACGGCCACTTCGAGGCAGCGACGCAGTGGCTGCGCGAACAGGGTCTCGCCGCCAGTGCCAAGCGCGAGGATCGTGAGAACACCCAGGGCGTCGTGGCCCTCGTCGCCGCCGACAACGTCGGGGCGATGGTCGAGCTGAAGAGCGAGACCGACTTCGTCGCGGGCTCCGAGCACTTCCGGCGCGAGGCGCAGGAACTGGCCCACCTCGTCGCGGCGAAGGGTGAGGACGCCATCGGCGAGCGCCAGGATCGCCTCGAGCACCTCAAGCTCACGCTGAAGGAGAACATCGAGGTCGGCCGCGTGGTGCGGCTCGAGGCTCGTGATGGCGAGGTCATCGACAGCTACCTCCACGTGCAGGGCGGACGTGGTGTCAACGGTGTGCTCGTCGTCCTTGCGGACGGCGACGCCTCCCTGGCCCACGATGTTGCCGTCCACGTCGCCTTCGCCCGGCCCACATACCTCTCTCGCGACGACGTGCCAGTCGACGTCGTCGAGTCCGAGCGTCAGACGCTCGAGGCGATCACGCGCAACGAGGGCAAGCCCGAGCAAGCCATCTCGAAGATCGTCGACGGTCGCCTCGGTGGTTTCTACAAGACCGTTGCCCTGCTCGATCAGCCCTACGCGAAAGACGACAAGCAGACCGTCGGCCAACTACTCGGCCCGGCCCGCGTCGTGAACTTCGCGCAGGTCGAGATCGGCTGAGCGGTGGGCGAGCCCCGCTGGCGTCGCATCGTCTTCAAGCCGTCGGGCGAGGCGCTCGCCGGTCCAACCGGCAACGGGCTCGACGCCGGCACGCTCGACAACACCGCACGTGACATCATCGGCCTCCGTCAGGACCTCGACGTCGACGTCGCCGTGGTCGTCGGAGGTGGCAACTTCTGGCGCGGCCGCACCGGCCAGATGGCCGGCATGGACGCCACCCAGTCGGACCACATCGGGATGCTCGGCACCGTGATGAACGCCCTCGCCCTGCAGGACGCGCTGGAGCGGCTCGGACAGCCGACGCGCGTCCAGTCGGCGATCGAGATGCCACGGATCGCCGAGCCCTACATCCGCCGCCGGGCAGTCCGTCACCTGGAGAAGGGTCGGGTCGTCATCTTCGCCGCCGGCACGGGCAACCCGTTCTTCACCACCGACACCGCGGCGGCGCTGAGGGTGGCCGAGATCGATGCGGAAGCGCTGCTCAAGGGCACCCACTCCGGTGTGGACGGTGTGTACGACGCCGATCCGCGCACCACCCCGGCGGCGCGCAAGTACGACGAGATCAGCTACCTCGACGTGATGACCAAGGACCTGCGGGTCATGGACCACACGGCGATCGCGTTCTGCCGAGACCACAAGATCCCGATCGTCGTGTTCGACATGTCCCACCCCGGCTCATTGCGAGCGATCCTCGAGGGCGCCAGAGTCGGCACGATCGTCAAGTAGCTCGAGCAAACTGGTTCGTCCGAGTCGACCGGCCCGACCCACACTGGCAGCGATGGCCGGCAATCAGCCGAGGGACTTCTTCGGGCCGGAGGTGGCGGAGCGCTACGACGAGCGGCCGCGGGGCGACGAGGCCGAGACCGTCGACTTCCTCCACCAGCTGGCCGGCGCTGGTCCGGTGCTCGAACTGGCCATCGGCACGGGACGGATCGCGCTGCCGCTGGCGCAGCGGGGGATCGCCATCGAGGGCATCGATCTGTCGCCGGCGATGGTCGCCCGCCTGCGGGCGAAGCCGGGTGGCGACCGAATCCCGGTCACCATGGGGGACTTCGCCGATGTCGCGGTCACCGGCCCGTACAGGCTCGTCTACGTGCTGTTCAACACGATCTTCAACCTGTTCACCCAGGACGACCAGGTGCGCTGCTTCGAGAACGTCGCCGCCCACCTCACCGACGACGGCGCATTCGTCGTCGAGGCGGTCGTGCCGGCGTACCTCTACCAGCTGCGCGAGCTGCAACATGTCGACGCCGAGCTCGTCGAGGCCGACGAGGTGCGGCTCGACGTCGGCCGCTACGACCCCGTCACCCAGTTGCTTCACGAGAGCCATGTGCACCTGACCGCTCACGGGGTGCGCCTGCACCCGATCGTCCTTCGGTGCGCCTGGCCGAGTGAGTTGGACCTGATGGCCCGCATCGCCGGGTTGCGGTTGCACGAACGGTGGGGTGGCTGGCGCAACGAGCCGTTCGACGCCGCCAGCACACGCCACGTCTCCGTGTACCAGCGGCCTTGAAACACCTTCATCGATGCGCTCAGTGATAGCCGAGGGGGTTCCGAGCGTTCGTTCCGCAGTGCACGTGGTTGGTCAGGTCGGCCTTGTCCGACCCACGCCCAGTGAGCGGAGCCTTCGCAGCGAGCGAGGCGACCAGCCGAGGACGTCCCCGAGCGTTCGTGTCGCAGCGGGCGAGGCGACCAACGAACTTCGTAGAACGAGTGAGGCCACGTGCACGGAGCGAGCGAGGCGACCAGCGCGGTTATCCTGCGGCCGTGATCGAGGAGAGCCTGCTGGAGGCCATCGACAAGATGGACAAGGCGGTCGAGCATGTCCAGGTCCAGTTCCAGACCGTACGCACCGGACGGGCCGCGCCGGCGCTGATCGAGAAGCTCAACGTCGAGTACTACGGGTCCCCTGTGCCGTTGCAGCAGCTGGCTGGCATCCAGGTGCCCGAGGCCCGCCAGCTGATCGTGCGCCCGCACGATCGCGCCGCGCTTGGCAACATCGAGAAGGCGATCCGTGATTCCGACCTCGGCATCAACCCGAGCAACGACGGCACGATCATCCGCCTCTCGTTCCCGCCCCTCACCGAGGAGCGCCGCAAGGAGTACGTGAAGGTGGTCAAGCACATGGCCGAGGACGGCCGTGTGGCCGTGCGCAACCTGCGTCGCGATGCTCGCAAGCACCTCGAGACCGCCGAGCGAGGCGGTGAGATCTCCGCCGACGAACTGGAACGGGCGGAGAAGGAGCTGGAGAAGATCACTCACGACCACGTCGACAAGATCGACGCCGCCCTCGGGCGCAAGGAGACCGAGCTGCTCGAGCTATGAGCGAGGGAGTCTTCGACCGAGTGGATCAGCAGCACGGTCTTCTCGCTCATGGCCGAGTACCTGTTGCGCTCCTTCGTGGCGTCACCGCCAACGGTGAGGTTCTGATATGAGCGAACGGACCGAGCAGTTCAGCCGCCGATCAGCGTCGGACAGCCGGAGAGCACGACAAGGGAGACCCGATGAGCGATGACATGTGGCGCCGGCGCCAGCGCGAGCGCGACGACACCGGCGAGTTCGGCGGCCCGCTGTTCCCGGACGACGATGACGCGTCCGCGCCGGCCGAGGGATCGGGCGACGACACCACCGGACGGCGGTTGCGCTTCGGCCCGAACGACACCGGCCCGTTGCCGCACTGGACCGATCCACCGACCGGTGAGGTTCCGCGCGTCGATCCAGTTGCGTCCTCCACCGACGACGAGGACGAGGACATCGATGTGTGGTCCTCGTTCACCACCGAGTCCCCGGTGTGGCGTGACGACCTCGCCGATCCGGCCGCCGATCCCAATGCCGGCTACGGCGGCGCCGACCCGACCGGGCCGGTGTTCGCCGACGATTTCTCCGCCCCGACCTCCCATGCCCTTGCCGGCGAGGAGGCCAGCCCGCCTCCCCCGCCACCACCGACGAGGGAGCCCGGCCGCATCACGATCGGCACCGGTTCCTCCGGCGTCCAGCGCCCCCCTCCCGGGGCGACGTCGTCGCGCCGGCGGTCCGCCCAGCAGCGCTCGGGGCGCCCGGCAGGCCCCGCCCGCACCTCGGCTGCGGCCCCGTCAGGGCGCCGCAACCTGCCGGCGGCGATCCTCGCCGGTCTCGTCCTCGCCGGGCTGTTCATGGCTGCGTCGTTGTGGCGCCCGGCGGCCGTCGTCGGTCTCGTGACCGCGATCCTCGCCGTCGCGGCCTTCGAGTACCTCGGCAAGGTGACCGAGAAGGGCTACCGCCCGGCGGTCGCACCGGCGCTGGCGGCGTGCGTCGCTGCGCCCCTCGTCGCGTACTGGATCGGTGATGCGGGGCTGCCACTCGTCCTGGCGTTCGGCTTCATCGCCGCCGCCGTCGGCTTCATCTCTGCTCCCGGGGTCGAGGCTGGTCCGCTGCCGAACATGGCGGTCACCTCGATGGCCATGGTGTGGATCGGACTCCTCGGGTCGTTCGCCGCACTGATCGTCAACCTCGACCACGTCGTCGGGGGGTCGTTCGGCACCGACACGATGTTCCTCATCGTCCTCGGTGTGGTGGCCAACGACATCGGCGCCTTGATCGTCGGATCGGCGATCGGCAAGACGCCGATGCGCGAGTGGATCAGCCCGTCGAAGACGGTCGAGGGGCTGATCGGCGGCACGTTCCTCACCGTCCTCGCCTTGTTCGTCGTCGGGCTGACCGATCGCAGCGACAGCTGGACAACGCCCGACCTGCTCATCCTGGCTGCCGTGATCGTCGTCCTGGCGCCGCTCGGCGACCTCGTCGAGAGCATGTTCAAGCGCAACCTGGATGCCAAGGACTTCGGGACCGTGCTGGCCGGTCACGGCGGTGTCCTCGACCGCTTCGACTCGTTCCTCTTCGTGTTGCCGGTGGCCTACTACGTGACCTTGATCCTGCGGCCGTGGGAGCAATGAGGCCATAGCCCTGGATCGCACAAGGGTTGCCATCGCCGGCTCGTCCGGGTCGATCGGTCGCCAGACACTCGACGTGATCAGCGCCGAGGCCGATCGGTACGAGGTGGTCGGGCTCGGCGTCGGGTCGTCCGTCGACGTGCTCGTCGAACAGGCCCAGCGAGTGCGGCCGACCTTCGTCGCCGTTGGCGACAGGAGCCGGCGAGACGCCCTGGCGCGTGCCCTGCCCGACGCGACGCTCCTCGATGATCTCGCCGGCCTCGTCGAGGCCGCCGACGTCGTGGTCAACGGCGTCGTCGGGTTCGCCGGCCTGCCGGTCACCGTCGCCACGTTGGCAGCCGGCAAGCGGCTGGCGCTGGCCAACAAGGAGAGCCTCATCGCCGCCGGTTCCGTGGTGCAGCCGTTGCGCGCGACGCCGGGTGCCGAGCTGATCCCCGTCGACAGCGAGCACTGCGCCATCCACCAGTGCCTGCGCAGCTCCGCGGCGCCGGATCGCGAGGTGGCGCGACTGCTGCTGACGGCGAGCGGGGGACCGTTCCGCGGCCGGACGGCGGACGAGCTGGCGGCCGTGACGGTGGGCGCAGCTTTGGCCCATCCGACGTGGCAGATGGGTCCGAAGATCACCATCGACTCGAGCACGCTGATGAACAAGGGACTCGAGGTGATCGAGGCCCACGAGTTGTTCGGGGTGGGCTACGACCGCGTCGAGGTCGTCGTGCACCCGCAGTCGATCATCCATTCGATGGTCGAGTGGAGCGACGGGTCGACGATCGCCCAGCTGAGCAACCCGGACATGCGCCTGCCGATCGGGTACGCCCTGGCCTACCCGCAGCGCATCGGCACGCCGTTCGGTGCCATCGACTGGCGCCGGCTCGAGCGCCTGGACTTCGAGCCGCCAGACCTCGAGACGTTCCGTTGTCTCGGGCTGGCCTACGCCGCCGGCCGCACCGGCGGCAGCGCGCCGGCCTGGCTGAGCGCCGCAAACGAGGTGGCCGTCGACGCGTTCCTGGAGGAAAGGATCAGGTGGGATCAGATCGCTGACGTGTGCAAGGCCACCCTGGAACGGCATGATCTAGGGGTGCCGACGACGATCGACGAGGTGGTCGAGGCCGATCGGGCGGCGAGATCCGTCGCTCTCCAGGAGCTGCAGGACGTCAGCCCACCATGAGGACCAGCGAACAGACCGAAGAGAGCGGGCGGTACGAGCGCTTCGGTCGCGAGTTGGTCTCGGGCGGTTCGGTGCCGGCGAGCTCGTCGTCGGACACAAGTGGACCGGGTCGTGCAGACGGCGGCCCCGATGCACCGGCCGGACCGGCGGGAGCGATCGCCGGCCTCGCCATCCTCGGCCTGCTCGCGTGGCTGGCCTTCGCCAGCATCTGGATGTTCGTCTTCGTCGTCGGCCTCATCGTGTCGGTGTTCCTGCACGAGACCGGCCACTACGTCACCGCTCGCCTGACGGGCATGAAGGCGACGCAGTTCTTCCTCGGGTTCGGCCCCAAGCTGTGGAGCTTCCAGCGCGGCGAGACGGAGTACGGCGTGCGGGCGCTACCGCTCGGCGCCTACGTGCGGATCATCGGCATGAGCAACATGGACGAGGTGCCGCCGGAGGACGAGGGCCGCACGTACCGTCAGCAGAGCTACCCGCGCCGCATGCTCGTCATCACCGCCGGATCGCTGATGCACATGCTGATCGCCGTCGTGCTGCTGTTCACGGTTTTCGCCAGTCGCGGCCAGTTGGTCGACGAGCCAGGCGCCCAGGTCGGTCAGGTCACGGTCAGCGGACCGGCGGCCGAGGCCGGTGTGCTCGACGGCGACGTGATCGCGGCCATCGACGGGCGCACCGTCGCCGGTCCGGAGGACCTGGGCACGACCGTGCGGTCGTTCCAGCCAGGTGACGGCGTGGACGTCACCGTGCGCCGCGACGGGGTTGAGCAGTCGATCCGCGTCGGCCTCGGCGCCAACCCCGACGAGCAGAGCCCGTTGTTCGGTCAGGCCTTCCTCGGGGTGAGCAGCCGGCCGGTGGCCGAGTGGCAGGAGATGTCGATCGGATCGGCCGCCGCGTCGAGCGTGACCGAGCTGTTCCCTACAGCGTGGGAGTCGACCAAGGGCATCATCCAGGTGCTCAACCCGGTCAACATCGTCGACCACCTGAGCGGTGATAGCCAGGATCTCACCACCCGCCCGACCACTGTCGTCGGTATCACCCAGGTCACCGACACGATCGGTGAATCGGAAGGACTGATCGGCGTGCTCTACGTGCTCGCCGCACTGAACGTCTTCGTCGGCGTGTTCAACATGTTCCCGCTGCTGCCACTCGACGGAGGCCACGCCGCAGTGGCCACCTACGAGCGGCTGCGCGAGCGCAACGGCCGGCGGTACTTCGCCGATGTGTCGAAGCTGATGCCCTTGGCGATGGGCGTGATCGTCGTCCT
>JBPCJW010000104.1:0-8866 GCA_051004915.1 Ilumatobacteraceae bacterium | reverse complement strand
GGTCGGCGCCGGTTCACGCGTGCGGGGTGACGACGTCCTTGCGGAACCGGCGGACTCCGTAGGCCGTCAGCTCGACGTCGGTGCGGGCGCGCACCGTCGCCGATCGGGGGAAGCCGAGCATCGGCCCCAACTCGCCGAAGTACTGCCCCGGCCCGACAGTGGTGATGAGCTCCTCACCCCCGTCGGCGAGCACCCGGATCACGTCGACCTCACCCGACTCGACGGTGTACACCAGGTCGCTGCGGTCACCTTGGCGGAAGATCGTCTCCCCGCTCGTGTAGCTCACCGTGATCGGCTCGGCGTCGCTCGGGTCGGCGTCCTCCGCCATGCGGACGACACGATCGGCGATCGGCACGAGGCGGGAGTCGTGGGTCGACACGACGATCAGGCGTCCGTCGTCGCGCAGCCCGCGCAGCAGGGCGATGACCGCTTCGGCCGAGATGTAGTCGAGGTTGGCCGTCGGCTCGTCGGCCAGGAGCAGGGCCGGGTCACGGATCAGACCGCGGGCGATGGCCACCCGCTGCTGCTGACCGCCCGAGAGCTGCGCCGGCTTGTGGCCGAGCCGATCGGCGAGCCCGACGCGCGTCAGGAGCGCGTCGGCGGTGGCCACCGCCTCGCGCCGCGACGTGCCGTTGAGCAGCAGCGGCACGGCGACGTTCTCGCGCGCCGAGAGCGACGGGATGAGGTTGAAGGATTGGAACACGAAGCCGACCGTCGTGCGCCGGTACCGCTCGAGCTCGCGCTCGCCGAGGGTCGTGATCTCCTGGTCGTCGACCACGATGCGTCCCGACGTCGGACGCAGGATCCCGCCGAGGCAGGACAGCAGCGTCGTCTTGCCGGACCCGGACGGACCGAGCAGGACGATCAGCTCGCCGCGCTCGGCGCGCAGGTTGAGGTTGTCGATCGGCCGAACGGTGTACCCGCCGGACACGTACTCGACGACCAGCTCCGAGATGTCCAGCGCGGTCACGTCACGCCGCCCCGGCGAAGGCGGCGGCGGGATCCGTCGACGCGACCTTGCGCAGACCGGCCGCACCGGCGACGAGTGCGGCGACGACAGCGCCGAGCGGGATCTGCCAGAGGGCCCGTGCCGGGACCCGCACCTGCAGCGGGAAGACCGGCTGGATCACGCGCTGCAGGATCATCGCGATCAGCGCGGCGAGCAGCGCGATGAGCACGGCCTGGGCGGCGACGGCGAGCAGGAGCGCGCGCTTCGGAGTACCCATCGCACGCAGGATGGCGAAGTCGCGCTGGCGTTCCAGCGCCGAGAGGAACACGACCGCGCCGATGATCACGGCTGTGACGAGCCACAGCAGCGCACGGACGAGGTCGACCGAGGCGATGGCATCTTTCAGCGGCCCGAGCGCGTCCTCGGCGACCACGTCCGCCGAGCGCACGACGGCCCCCGGCGGGACCTCCGCCGGCTCGACGTCCGTCAAGACGCCAGACACGACCTCTCGGCTCTTGAAGTAGAGATCCTGCGCCGTCCCCAGCTCGACGAACACGAGGGGGATCCCGGCCAGCACCGTGGTGTCGGCGGTCAGCCCGACGACTTCCACCGGCGCCGGGCCGAGCTGGATGAGCTCGCCGACGTCGTACCCCGCCGAACGGTCGATCACGACCTCGTCGGCGTCCTCGATCGTGCGCCCACCGACCAGCGCGTCGACGGCCATGTTCGATCCGAGGTCCGCCAGCTCCCCGCCGACGACGACGACCTCCTCGTTGGCACCGCTCTCGTCACCCTGTCGCGAGGTGGTGCCCCGCGAGACGACCACGCCTCGCGCGTCTTCGCCGACCTCGTCGACGAGGTCGACCGACAGGGTGCCGGCCGACGTGAACGGACCGCTCGTCCCTGCCGCCAGGAGCCATTGCTCGGCGCCGATCGAGCGGGTGGCGTCGAACGGCTCGCGGTTGAACTGGTTGACGAGCCCGGTCATCAGGAACAGCAGGGCCATCACGATGCTCGTCAGCACGACGACGACGACGAGTCGCAGTCGGCGGTATTGGAGGTCGCGGATCGTCAGCATCCACATGGTCAGTCGCTCTCGTTCTCGAGCATTGCCTGGAGGCGCGGCAACGCCGCCTCGTAGCCACGGTTGGCAGTTTCGGCGACCCGCTCGAAGTCCAACAGCCCGACGCCGCGCAGGTCGAGGTCGACGTACCAGTCGACGGTGCCATCGGTGATCAGCCGATCGCGGTCGCGCACCGATCCGGCGACCAGCGAGCGCATCAGGATCGACATCAGACCGGGGAACTTCGACTGACCGCGCCCGAGCTGCGCCTGCAGGGCCCTCCAGCCGGACACGGCGTGACCGAAGTCCTCCCGTGCCTTCGGGCCGACCGGCGGCGACAGATCGACGGCGATCAGTCGACCCACGGTCCCCGTGGCGCGCATCACATCGCACGGCAGGTTGTTGAGCACGCCGCCGTCGACGAGCAGCTCGCCGTCGTGCGGGACGGGCGGCAGGATGCCCGGGATGGCGACGCTGGCTCTGACCGCGGCGGTGGCGTCGCCGCGGTCGTGAACCTCGACCCGCGACCGGGTGAGGTTGGTCGACACACAGAAGAACGGCAGCCACAGATCTCGCACGTCGGCGCCACCGGCGGCCTTGGCGATGTTGCGGCTGATCCGTTCGCCCTTGATCAGTGACACCAGCGGGACCGTGTAGTCGAGCAGCCCGTGGAACAGCTCCTCGACGGTTCCGACCAGCTCGTCCGGCGGGATGTGCATCGCCATCAGCGCGCCGACCGGCGCGCCAATCGACGCGCCTCCGATGGTGTCGACCTCGACGCCGAGCTCGTTGAGCGCCCGCCACACGCCGAGATGGGCGAAGCCGCGGGCGCCGCCACCCCCCAGCACGAGGGCGGTCGCGTTGCCCGACACCAGGCGGGCGAGCCGGTTCAGATCGGCCGTCGAGCCCTGTCGCAGGTGCGCGAGGCGATCGAAGCCCAGCTGGTCGGCGAGCGCCGCACCAGGCTCCGGGCGCACCGCGTCGTCGGGCTGCACCAACGCCAGCCACCGTTCGATACGCGCCCCGTTTGGCACCGCCGCCAGCAGCACGCCGGCGCGCCGCACCTCGTCGTCGTCCGGCGTGGCCGACATGATCACGACGATGCGGTCGGCCAAGGACAGGGCGAGGCGAGTCCACCGGGTGACCGTGGGATCGGTCTCCAACACGAGGTAGTCGTTGTCCGTCTCCACTTCGTGCAGGTATTCGTTCACGGCCGGTCGGGTGATGGAGCGGCCCGACTCGACCAGGCCAGGCCGGCCGAGCTGGGCGTCGATGCGCCCGGCCCAGACGTGCTGGGCGCTGCCGTGACGGGCGATCTCGCTGGTCAGTCGAGTGGCGCACATCCGGCTGTCCAGCGGCGCGGTGACGGCGATGGCGATGGAGCGTGCTCGATCGGTGTTCGCCCGTGGACGTCCGAGGCGGGCGAGGATGGTGCGCGAGAGCTGCAGCATCAGCGCCGGGTGGGTGGCCGTCAGCAGGCGGAACGCCTCGACGCTGAAGCGCGCCAGCGTGCTGTCGCGCACCGCGGTCACCGTCGCCGAACGAGGCGATCGCTCGATCAGGCCGACCTCACCCACGACCTCGCCCCGCGCGATCTCGCCGATGACGACGCCATCGCGTGTCGCGGCGAGGCGCCCGCTGACCAACAGGTAGCCGGCGTCGGATTCGTCCCCTTCGGCGAACACGGGCTGGCCGGCGTCGACGTGCAGGATCTCGCTGGAGTCGACGGCCTCGGCGGCGACGGTTCGGTCGACACCGAGCAGCTCGCTGACGAGATCCATCGTCCGCTGCCGGTCGATGCGGGTGCGGGCGACGAGGGTCAGGGCAGCCAGCGCCGGCTCGTCGTCAGCGAGCGCGCCCTCGTAGGCCGTGCCGTCGAGGCGCCGCACGACAGCACGGGCCAAAGCTCGCACCGTGGCAGTGCGCGGGCACCCGGCGAGGGCGGCGATCTCACCGACGGTCGTGCCGGCGGACACGATGCCGACGTGGGCCTGCTCGGGGCCGCGCAGGATCTCGAACGACCCCTCGACGATCTCGAAGATGTCGTCGCCGACGTCGCCCTCGCGCATCAAGATCTCGCCCTCCGCCACAACCCGTTCCTCGCCGTGGGCCGGACGGGCGACCGCAGGGACGTCAGGGACGTCAGCCTGGTCGGTAACCTCCATCGCTCCCTCCTCGTCCAGTTGACCGACCGGACGCCCGCCGGCGCTGCCAGAACTCGGCGCGACGGTACCCGATCATCGCTGGCCACCCCGTCTCCCGCGCGTCCACTCGACCAGCCGCTGCGCCGCGACCGAGCGATGGGAACAGGTTGATCGCACTGCGCCTCGCCTGGTGGCTCGCTTCGCTCGCTGGGCCGGGCAAGGCCGACCATGCACGCGCACCGCGGTCGGGGGCCAAAGCGCGCCCGCCCGAGCCGGAATCATGCTCATGTGCGTGAGAACGACCATCAATCTGCCTGCTGCCTTGGCAGAGGCTGCGAGGACGAAGGCGGCAGCTGAGGGACGGACCTTCACGAGCGTCGTGGAAGAAGGTCTCCGCCAGGTCGTCTCGGACGATCACGACACGCAGCGCGACATCGTCCTGCCTGCCTGCGGAGATCGGCAGGGACACCCGCTCGTCGATCTGCTGGATCGCGACCAGGTGTGGGCCGCTCTCGATGCCGACGGACCCCGTTGATCCTGCCCGACGTCAACGTCCTCGTCTACGCCTACCGGCTCGGTTCCGCGTTCCACGACGACTCACGAGTGTCGTGCAGGGCGCAGACGATCTCGCCCTCGTCGAGCCCGTGCTCGTCGGTTTCGTCAGCATCGTGACCAACGGTCGGGTGTGGACCGACCCGGCCCCGACGACGCACGCCATCGAGTTCGTCGACGCGATGCGTCGCGGACGCCGGTCGCGGTGGCTGCCCACGACGAACGCGACATGGCAGCGGTTTTCGGCCATCGCCGGTGCCGATCCACACGTGAGGGGAAACCTGGTGCCGGATGCATGGCTCGCCGCGCAAGCGCTGGCGCACGGATGCCGGCTGGCAACCGCCGACCGTGGGTTCGCGAGGTTCGAAGGCCTGGACTGGTTCGATCCCGTCGCGCTCTGAGGTCGAGCTGGGCGCCTTCCCGTGCCGAGGTGCGCGCAGAGATCGCGCCCAGATGGTGATCGGCTCGGCGGACCGGCGGGCGGGCTGTCAGGCGGCGGCCGGTTGCGGGCCGCGCACGAGGCGGCCGGGGAGGTCGCCGGTCGGCGCACCGTCCCGGAACGTGACCACGCCACGCTTGATCGTCTGCACGTACCCGCTGGCCGACTGCACGAGGCGACGACCGCCGGCGGGGAGGTCGCGCACGATGTGTGGCCGGTGGGCGGCCAGCCGGTCGAGATCGATCAGATTGAGGTCTCCGAGGTGACCCGGCGCCAGGACGCCGCGGTCGAGCCAACCCACCTGGCGGGCCGTGCGCTGGGTCAGGTGGTGGACCATCAGCTCGACTGGGAGCGCGCCGTCTTCGCGGCGGCTCCACAGGGCCAGGGCGGTGGTCGGGAAGCTGCCGTCGCAGATCGCCCCGCAGTGGGCGCCGGCATCGCTCAGCCCGATCACGGAGTTCGGCGACAGCAGCATCTCGCGCACGTCGTCGAGGTTCCCCTTGGCGTAGTTGAACAGCGTCATGTAGAGCAGTTGGCGCCCTTCGTCCTCGACCATCAGGTCCAAGACGAGCGACACCGGGTCGATGCCCTGGCGGCGGGCGCGGGCGGCCACGCTGTCGGCGAGGTCGGGCTCATAGTCGACCGGATCGGCCATCGGGAACAACCTGTCGAAGGCCGTGAAGATCGTCGATGCCAGCCCGTCGAAGCCGGCGACGACGCGGGCGTGCTCCTCGACGATCCGGACCCGCCGCTGCGGATCGGACAGCGCGGCGACTTGACCGGCGAGGTCGAGGCCGGCCACCTCGCGGAACGACGGGCAGATGGCCACCGGGTTGACCGAGGCCTGCAGACCCTGCAGCACGCCGATCGGTCGCGGCGCCACCTGCGTGCGCATGTCCAAGCCATCGGCGACCGCGGTCGCCACCCAGGCGACCATCTCCCGCCACCGATCCGGGACCTGCTCGGGCTGCTGCACCGTCATCGACAGCGGCCGCCCGGTCTGCTCGACGAGCGTGCGCATCAGCGTCATCTCCTCGGCCGCGAACTCGTCGTCCTCGCTGAGGTAGGCGTCGGAGATCAGCTGCACGACACCGCGGTCGCCCATCGCACCGATCAGCGCGAGCAGCTCGTCGGCCGTCGAGTAGCGCGTGCCGAGCGGCAGACCCTGGTTGGTGCGGTGGGCCATCGTGCGGCTGGTGGTGAACCCGAGCCCGCCGGCGGCGATTCCCTCGCGCACCACGTCCGCCATCGCCACCAGCTCGTTGGCGGTCGGTGCCTCCTGCGGGTCGGCACCGCGCTCGCCCATGACGTACGCCCGCAGCGGAGCATGCGGCACCTGCGTGCCGACGTCGAGGGCGAACGTTCGCCGCTCCAGTGCGTCGAGGTACTGCGGGAACGTCTCCCAGTCCCACGACAGCCCTTCGGCCAGCGCCGAGCCCGGGATGTCCTCGACCCCCTCGAGCATGCCGATCAACCAGTCGTGCTGCTCGACGGTCTGGCGAGCCGGCGCGAACCCGACACCGCAGTTGCCCATGACGAGCGACGTGACACCGTGGACGCTGGACGGGGCGAGCACCGGATCCCACGTGGCCTGGCCGTCGAAGTGGGTGTGGATGTCGACGAACCCGGGCGTCACCAGCAGACCAGCGGCGTTGACGACCGCCGCGCCCGCGGCGTCGAGCGACGGCCCGACCTCGGCGATGACCCCGTCGACCACCCGCACATCGGCGACCGCGGCGGGCCGACCGGTGCCGTCGGCGACCAGGCCGTCTCGGACGACAAGCTCGGACGGAGAGGTGGACGTCATGGCCGCAGTCTCTCAGGTCACCTGTCAGGATCACGATGTGGTCGAGGCGTTGGCGTGGGGCCTGCTCGCCTCGACGACCCTCGTCATCGGTGCCTGCGTCGTGATGGTCCGCGACCCGTCGACGAAGGTTCTCGGACTGGTCATGGGCTTTGGGTCCGGGGTGCTCGTCAGCTCGGTCTCGTTCGAGATGATCGAGGAAGCCGCAGACGTCTCGCCCGGCGGGACAGCGATCGGCTTCTTTGCCGGCGCGCTGGTCTTCGTCGGTGGCGACACGATCCTCGCCCGCGTCGGCGGCCGGCAGCATGACGCCAGCCGGCCCGCGCAGCCGAGCCGATCGGCAGCAGGCTTGCCGATCGTGCTCGGCAGCGTGCTGGACGGCATCCCGGAGTCCGCTGCGCTCGGGCTGTCGCTGCTGGAGGGGGGCGGGGTCGGCCTGGCCATCCTGGCCGCCGTGTTCGTGTCCAACCTGCCGGAGTCGATGGCTGCGTCGAGCGAGCTGCTGGAAGGCGGCTGGTCGCGCCAACGGGTCCTGTGATGTGGACCGGCATCACCGTGATCTCCGGCCTGGCCGCCGCCGCGGGGTACCGGCTGCTCGACGGCGCCCCGCCGTCTGCGCTGGCCTTCACGTTGTCGTTCGCCGGCGGCGCGATACTCGCCATGTTGGCGACCTCGATGATCCCAGAGGCCTACGAACGGGCGGGCCAGATCGTCGGGATCGCGCTGACGCTCGGGTTCGCCACCGCCTTCACCATCCACTGGATCGACACATGAGCGTCGTCAGTGCCGGTCTTTGGATCCGACCGTGACGTCGACGCAGCGCGAGGGGGAACGGCTCTACCGCGTCGTCAACGCCGTGACGACGCCGGTGTACCGCGCCCTCTGGCGGGTGCGGGTCGACGGCCGGGAGCACGTCCCGCAGGAGGGCGGCGCGATCGTCGCCGCCAACCACGTCTCGTTCTTCGATTCCGTCGCCCTCCTGCAGTCGATCCCGCGCCGGGCCTTCTTCATCGGCAAGGCCGAGTACCTCCGCTCGTGGACGACTCGCCGCCTGTTCCCGGCGATGGGCCTGATCCCCATCGAGCGCGAGCAGGCCCGCCGGGCGATGGCCACGTTGGAGGTCGCCGCCGACGTCCTGCGAGGCGGCGACGTCCTGACGATCTACCCGGAGGGCACGCGCTCGCGAGACGGACTGCTGCACCGCGGCCACACCGGCGTCGCCCAGCTGGCCATGCTCGCCGGCAGTCCCATCGTGCCCGTCGGCATCGTCGGCACCGAGCAGGTCCAGCCGATCGGGGCACGCGTGCCGCGCCCGTTCCGCCGCGCCGTCGTCCGCTTCGGGTCACCGCTCGACCCAGCGGCCTACGGCGGCTCGGCCCGCCGGCGGCGCCAGCTGCTCACCGATGATCTGATGGAGGCGATTCGCCGCCTCAGCGGCCAGGACGTGAGCGACGACTTCGCCAGCGACGAGCCGCCGCTCGTGCGCGGCGGCAACGAGACGGTGTACCAGGTGCACTCCGTCGGCGCGGTTGGTGCCACGTGGACGCAGGCCGCCCGCTTCGCCGTCGCCTCGGCCGCCGGACAGTTCGACGACGGACGCGTAGCGCGCGTCCGCCGCCTCGAGTGCCACGTGCTCGCCGATGGGGCCGTACGGTTCGGCGCGGAGATGGCCGTGTCGGTCAAGTTCCGTGCGAGCGAGGGGAGTCCGGTTGACTGAGAGCACGTATCAGGTGATCGAGCTGATCGGGTCGAGCAGCGACTCGTGGGAGCTGGCGGCGCAGAACGCGGTGCGCGAAGCCGCCAAGGCCTACCGCGATCTGCGCGTGGCCGAAGTAGTAGAGATGGATGTGTTGATCGAGAGCGGCAACGTGATCGCCTACCGCACCAAACTGCGCCTCAGCTACAAGACCTGAAA
>JBPCJW010000103.1:0-20527 GCA_051004915.1 Ilumatobacteraceae bacterium | reverse complement strand
GGGCGCCGTGTCGCTGGACTCACTTGCTCGAAGACTCGCTCGCTCATCGCGCCAGGTGGCCCGGGCGCTAGGTTCCGGCGCCATGACGGAGTTGTGGCGACGGAGTGCGTTGGAGCTGGCGGACGCGATTCGCAACGGCGAGACCTCGAGCCGGGAGGTGCTCGACGACCTCGTGACGAGGGTGGCAAAGGTGAACGACCGGCTCAACGCCATCGTCGCCCTGCTCGGCGAGGAGGCCGAGAAGGCCGCCGCCGCCGCCGACCAAGCCGTCGCCGACGGGGTCGAGCTCGGCCCACTGCACGGCGTGCCGATCACCGTCAAGGAGAACATCGACCTCGCCGGCTGGCCGACCACGCAAGGCGTCCCGGCGCTCGGCGACGCCGTCGTGACGCTCGATGCGCCGAACGTCGAGCGGATGCGCGATGCCGGGGCGATCCCCTTCGCCCGCACGAACCTCCCCGACCTCGGGCTGCGCGTGCACACCGACTCGTCGCTGCACGGTCTGACCCGCAACCCGTGGAACCCGGGCCTCACGGCGGGCGGGTCCAGCGGTGGCGAGGCCAGCGCGCTGGCCGCCGGGATGTCGCCGCTCGGCCTCGGCAACGACCTTGGCGGCTCCCTGCGCAACCCGGCCCACTGCTGCGGCATCGCCTCGCTCAAGCCGTCGACGGGCGTCGTGCCGCACGCCTCCGCACTTCCGCCGGAGGACCCGCTGATCATGTTCCAGCTGATGGCCGTGGAGGGTCCGATGGCCCGCCGGGTCGCCGATGTGCGAGCCGCCCTCCTGGCCCTCGCCGGCGCCCATCCGCGCGACCCGCTCAGCCTGCCGGTCGTCCTGCAAAGCCCGAGGACGGGCGAACGCTTCCGTGTCGCCGTGTGCACCGACCCGCCGGGCGGGACGACCGACGCAGGCATCGCGGCCGGCGTGCGGCGAGCCGCCGATGCGCTGTCCGACGCCGGCCACGAGGTCGTCGACGCGGTCCCGGTGACGTACGCCAGGTCGATCGAGCTGTGGGCGGAACTGCTGATGCCGGACATCCGCGGCGTGCGCCCGATCTTCGACTCGGTGATGGGTCCGGATGCGAAGACCTTCCTCGACTTCGCCGCCACCGAGTACCCGCCCATCGACACCGCAGCCTGGGGTGCGCTGTTCGCCGAGCGCCACGGGGCAGCCCGCGAGTGGAGCTCGTTCTTCGAGCGGTGGGACGTGCTGCTGACGCCGACCTGGGCGCAGCCGGCCTTCCCTCACGGCGCCGACATCGTCTCGCTCGAGGCCGCACGGGCGACGCTCGACACGATGCGCCCCGTGCTTCCCGCCAACCTGCTCGGGCTGCCGGCCGCCGTCGTGCCGGCCGGGCTGGCCGACGGGATGCCGGTCGGCGCCCAGCTGACCGGCACCCGCTTCGCCGACCTCGTCGTGCTCGACGTGGCGCAGGCGATCGAGGACGCCCTGGGGGTGCTCACACCGATCGATCCGGTCACCGCCACGTGACGGGTCACGTCATGATCGGGTGACGGCCGACCTCGTCGCGCTCGACCTGCCCGGTGGAGCACACTTCGTCGAGGCGCTGCAGCGGGTGTGGATGGATGGCGACGCCGTCTTCCCGCTCGACCGTCGCCTGCCTGCTCCAGCTCGCGACCGGATGCTCGCGGCGATGGCGCCGGCTCGCATCGTCGACGAGTCCGGCACCCGCGATCTGGCAGGTGGTCGACCCGTGCAAGCCGGCGATGCGCTCGTCGTCGCCACGAGCGGGTCGACGGGTGAGCCGAGGGGCGCCATCCTCACGCACGCCGCCGTCGCCGCCTCGGCGCGAGCCAGCAACGCTCGGCTCGACGTCGGCGCGGACGACACCTGGCTGGCCTGCCTTCCCCTGTCGCACGTCGGCGGGCTGTCCGTCGTGACCAGGGCGCTGGACGCCGGAACGGCGCTGCTCGTCCACGACGGCTTCGCCGCCGACGCCGTCATGGCGTCCGGCGCGTCCCTGGTGTCGCTGGTGTCGACCGCGCTGCGGCGGATCGACCCGACCGCCTTCCGCACGATCGTGCTGGGGGGCGCGGCAGCACCACCCGATCGGCCGGCCAACTCCGTCACGACGTACGGCATGACGGAGACCGGCAGCGGCGTCGTCTACGACGGTGTGCCGCTCGACGGCGTGGAGATCAGGATCGACAGCGGCGGCGCGATCGACGTGCGAGGCCCGATGCTGCTGCGCGCCTATCGCGATGCCACGGCACCCTTGGTCGACGGCTGGTTCGCCACCGGGGACGTCGGTCGGTGGCTGCCCGACGGACGGCTCCACGTCGACGGCCGCCGCGGCGACCTGATCATCACCGGCGGCGAGAACGTGTGGCCCGAACCGGTCGAGGCGATCCTCCGGCGTCAGCCGGCGGTCGCCGACGCCGCCATCGCTGGCCTGCCCCACCCCGAGTGGGGTCACGAGGTCACGGCGTTCGTGGTCCCCGCCGGGCCCGACCCGCCGACGCTCGACCAGCTGCGCGACGCGATCAGGGCCGAGGTCCCAGCCCACTGCGCGCCGCGCCGCCTCGTGGTGGTCACGGCGATCCCCCGCACGTCGCTCGGCAAGGTCGCCCGCCACCGCCTCGTCGACCTGCGCGATGAGCGATGAGTGGTCCTACGGCGCACACCGCTCATCGCGCCCGGAGTGCGGCCGGAGCGGTGAGCGATGTGCGTCACCACGCCACTCATCGCTCATCGCGCTGTGATCACATCTCGAGCGGGCGGTGGGCGACGAAGCACGTGCGCGGCGTGCGGTCCTCGCTGGTCGCCTCCATGACGACCATGGGGCGGAACCCGACGTTGTTGAGCAGGCGCAGCCAGTCCTCCACCCGGAACAGCCCGGTGCGATGGGTCTCGTGGACCACCCTGACGTCGTCGTAGACGCGCAGCACGAAGGCGTAGTCGGTCTCCACCCATGTGTCGTCCGGGTCGGGGTCACGCGACCATTCGAGGTACCGGACACTGCGCCCGTCGGGGCCGTCGCGGCCCCCGTGGCTCGTGTCCGGCTCGAACGCGCCGACAACTTCATCGGGGGTGATGACGGCGACGCCGCCCGGACGGCAGTGCACGAACGCCGTCTCGATGGCGAGACCAAGGTCGTCCTCCGTCGTCATGTAGTCCACCGCGTCGTGGAGGAACACGGCGTCGAACTGGCGGTCGAGGCGGACAGTGCGCATGTCACCGACGAGGTGCTCGCACGTCGGGTTGAGCCGCCGTGACACGGCGAGCATGTCGGCCGACAGGTCGACGAGCGTCAACGTGAAACTCGGCGTGAGGTGGACGGCGTTGCTCCCGCCACCGCTGCCGAGCTCCAACACGGTGCGCACCGGGATGGATGCCGACGCCAGCAGCTCGCCAGCGAAGGCCGCCTCCTCGACGTACTCCTCCGGTGGCGAGATCAGTGGCCACCACTCGGCAAGTTCGCCGTAGAAGCGGTAGGTCTCAGCCATGTCCTCAGCGGCTGCGGACGCCGGCGCCGCCGTCGATGACGTACGTCTCGCCGGTGATCCAACTGGCCTTGTCACTGGCCAGGAACACGGCCAGGTTGGCGATGTCCTCCGGCTCGCCGAGACGCTTCGTCGGCATGCTCGCCGCAAGGGACTCACCAAAGTTGGCCACGAGCAGCGCAGCGAAGTCGGTCTGCACGAGGCCCGGTGCGATGCCGACCACTCGCGTCGGGCCAAGCTCGCCAGCGAGCTGACGGGTGAGGTGGATCAGCGCGGCCTTGGTGACGTTGTACACGCCCAGCCCGAACTCGGCCCGCATGCCGCCGACCGAGGCGATGTTGACGATCACCCCCGGCCGCTCCTGGAACGCGCGCTGCCACGCCAGCTGCGACCAGAACAGTGGCCCGCGCACGTTGACCTCGAACGTCTTGTCGTACTTCCCGGGATCGACGTCGAGCGTGGCGCCGAAGTGCGGGTTGGTCGCCGCGTTGTTGACGAGGATGTCGAGCCCGCCGAAGGCCTTGATCGTCGCGTCGACGCAGGCCGCGGCCGCTTCGAGGTCACCGGCGTGAGCGGCGAACACTGCCGTTTCCCCGTCGATGCCCGCCGCCGCCGCCTCCAGCTGGTCCTGCTTGCGGCTGCTCAGCATCACCTTGGCGCCCGCGTCAGCGAACCCCGTGGCAATGGCCAGCCCGATGCCCTTCGAGGCACCCGTGACGAGGGCGACCTTGCCCTCCAGCGAGATGTGCATCGACGGGACGGTAGCCGTGGCCCGGGCTGGCCCGGCAGGCGCGTCGAGGGCGACTTACGCCCGGTCGGCGGCGGGGTCCGGTTCGGCGCCGGCCCTCGACCCGGCCTGACCGTCGTCGTGATGGCCTGGGCGGTGACGGTGTTCCGGCGGGATCAGCGTGATGCGCACCTGGCGGATGCGCCGCCCGTCGACCTCCTCTGCAGCGAAGTGCCAGCCGCTGTGCTCGACAGATTCGCCCGGCTCCGGTACGTGCTCCAACGTGCCGAACAGGAACCCGCCGACGGTGTCCCACTCCTCGTCAGGGATCTGCGTCTCCAGCAGCTCGTTGAGATCCTCGACCTGCAGCCCGCCGTCGACCAGGTAGTCGCCGTTGGCCAGGCGCTGCACCGGCAGCTCCTCCACGTCGTATTCGTCGACGATCTCGCCGACCAGCTCCTCGAGGCAGTCCTCGAGCGTGATTAGCCCGACGATCCCTCCGTACTCGTCGGCGACCATCGCCAGGTGGAACTTGCCGGCCTGCATGTCGCGCATCAGGCGGCTGACCGGCTTGATCTCCGGGATGAACTCGACCGGTCGGACGAGGTCGAGGGCCGGCGTGTCGCCGCGCTCCTCACGCTCGGCGCGCATCAGGTCCTTGGCGTAGAGCAGGCCGACGACGTCCTCGCCGTCCTCGGCGTGCAGCGGCATCCGGCTGAACCCGTGGGCGATCGCCACGTCCAACGCCGAGGTGACGGTCGCCTCGTGCGGCACGGCGACCATGTCCGGCCGGGGGACCATCACCTCGCGGGCCACCGTGTCGCCGAACTCGATGATGCTCTCGATGAGCCGGCGCTCCTCGTGTTCGATCACGTCGTCGTCGGCGGCTGCTTCGACGATGTGGAGCAGCTCCTGCTCGCTGACGAACGGGCCCTCCTTCAACCCCTTGCCCGGCAGCAGCACGTTGGTCAACCCGATCAGGCCACGGCTGATGAGGCGCAGTGGGGGGAACGAGACGAGCAACTCGACCGTTCGTGCTGTCGCCAGCGCCGCTCGCTCCGCCGACAGGACGGCCCAGGTCTTGGGCATCGATTCGGCGATGACGAAGAACAGCACGACGTTGAGCAGGAAGCCGACGACGAGACCGGGTGCGCCGAACAGCCGGTCGGCGACGATCGAGGTGAGGAACGCCTGGCCGGTCTGGAGGAAGGTGATCGTGACGAGGACGGGGTTGATGAACCGTTCGGGGTGGGTGACCAGGCGGTACAGGGCCTGGGCCGACTTGGTGCGCTGCGAGTCGGCGAGTGCCTTGGCCTTGACGGTCGAGATGCGGTTGAGCGCTGTTTCGGCGGCGGCCAGGAACACCAGCAGCAGGAGCAGGATCAGGATCGCCACGATCATCAGAAGGTCGATGGTGGTCACGGTGCGTCCCGCCCGATCACCATCGCGGCGGCGCTGTCACGCTGCCCTGCGAGAAACCCGCCGGTGCCGGTCCCGCCCAGTGGTGGCGCTCGAGCAGCTCGACCTCGCGCGCCTGCATCACCTCGCGCTCGATCCGGTCGGCGTGATCGTGGCCGAGCACGTGGAGGATCCCGTGGACGACGAGCAGGGCGAGCTCGTCGTCGAGGTCGCCGGCGTGGTCGGGGGCCTGCTCGGCGGCGACCGCCGGGCACACCACGACGTCACCGAGCAGCACGGGGACGCCGGCCGCCGCCGGAGAAGTGGCGTCGTCCAGCGGGAACGACAGCACATCGGTCGGCCCGGCGTGGCCGAGGTGCTCGGCGTTCAGCGCGGCGATCACGTCCCGACCGACGAACGTCAACGTCAGCTCGCCCGTGCGACCGGCGTCGCGCACCACCGCGCCCGCCAGCCGGCACCACCGGTCGATGTCCACGACGACGTCGACCTGTTCGTCGCCGCCGACCACCTCGATGTCGTCGAGGGTGGGACTCGGAGGGTCGTTCATCGTTCAGTCACGGAGACGTTCTGCACGGAGTCAGGGCTCACGGCGCGAGCGACGATCCGGCGCCGCATCGCTGCTGCGCTCGTACGCCGCGACGATGTCGGCGACGATCCGGTGGCGCACGACGTCGGACGCCGACAGGTACACGAAACCGAGACCGTCGATCCCCTGCAGCACCCGATCCAGCCCGACGAGGCCGCTCTTGCCGGTCGGCACATCGATCTGCGTGACGTCGCCGGTGACGACGACGCGCGAGCCGAACCCGATGCGGGTGAGGAACATCTTCATCTGCTCGGGCGTCGAGTTCTGCGCCTCGTCGAGGATGATGAAGCTGTTGTTGAGCGTGCGCCCGCGCATGAAGGCCAGCGGCGCGACCTCCACCGTCTGGCGTTCGAGCAACCGCTGCGCCGCCTCCACTTCGACCATGTCGTACAGCGCGTCGTAGAGCGGGCGGAGGTACGGGTCGATCTTGGCCATCAGGTCACCGGGGAGGAAGCCGAGACGCTCGCCGGCCTCCACCGCCGGGCGGGTCAGGATGATCCGCTGCACCTGCTTCGCCTGCAGCGCCTTGACCGCCATCGCCACGGCCAGCCACGACTTGCCGGTGCCCGCCGGACCGATGCCGAACGTGATGACGTTCTCGGTGATCGCGTCGATGTAGCGCTTCTGCCCTGCCGACTTCGGGCGCACCTGCCGCCCTTTGGCGCCGCGCAGGACGTCCTGGGTGAGGATCTCGCTCGGCCGCTCGTCGTCGTCGACCATGCCGATGACGCGGCGCAGACTCGCCTCGTCCAACTCGTGGCCGCGCTCCAGCAGGCCGATCAGCTCCTCGAACAGCGTGGCCACGGCCGTCGACCGTTCGCCGTGCACCGTGACCTCGTTGCCGCGTACCCGGATGCCCGTGCTCGGGAAGGCGTCCTCGATCTGGCGGAGGTTGCGATCGCGCGGACCGACGAGCGCCGCCATGAGGTGCAGGCCGGGAACGACGACGGTCGTCGTGGTCTCGGTCGTCGTCATGTGGTCGTCGGGCAGACAGGCTGGTGGGAGCCGTCGGCGGTCACTGCGGCGATGGTAGCGGCTGCGAGGATTTGGTGGCTCGCTTCGCTCGCTGGGCCGGGCACGGCCGGCCTCACCATGCACGCTCATTGCAACAAGAACGCTCGGAAACTTCCTGCTCACGGCTCGTTGCGCGAGCGTCGATGGGCGTTTGTTCGTCGGCGCTCGGCGGGACGCCTGCCCATGAACAAACGCGGTCGATCGCGTGTCGTCACCGGCCGAGCTCGGCGGCGAGCAGGTCGAACTGCACGACGTCCCAGTGCACGATGACGCGCACCTCACGCTCGTGGCCGAGCACCGAGATGCTGGCCGGTTCCAGCGTCAGCGACGCGCCGTGGCCCGGCGGCCAGCCGCACCACCTCGCCCCGAGGATGCGCAGTACGTGGGCGTGGGCGAACAGCACGGCCAACCCCCCATGGGCGACGACCCGGGCGATGACGCGGTCGGCCCGCACCCCGACCTGCTCGACCGACTCGCCGCCGACGATCGGGTGCGTCCACACCGACCAACCCGGGATCTCCTCGCGGATGTCGCTCGTGCGCCGCCCCTCGTAGTCGCCGTAGTCCCACTCCAGCAGGTCGTCGCAGGCCTCCGCCCGTGCACCGTGGCCGGCCAGCGCGGCGGTCTGCACGGCCCGCTGGAGTGGGCTGGTCAGGATCAGCGCCGCCGGCGGCACGGTCTGGAGAAATGGGGCGAGGGCCGTTGCCCTGCGCCGCCCTTCGCGGTCGAGCGGGATGTCGCTGCGCCCCGTGTGGCGCCGCTGTCGGCTCCACGATGTCTCGCCGTGCCGCACGAGCACGACGGTCACGCTCTTCCCCGATCCTGGTTCGGCGTGAGCGAACACGTCGGCAGTTCGATGTCTTCGCTCGCGCAGACGCTCGTCAGCCGGGCCGGACCGACGTCGGCTCGGACGGCGCGATCCGAGCCGGCTGCTCGTCGGGTGCAGGCGGGTCCGGCTCGGACGGCTTGCCGGCCACGAAATCACCGACCCAATCGGTGATCGGCCCGAACCGTGCTTCGTACCGGGCCGCTCGAGCTTGTGCCTTCTCCCGCTTGCGCGAACCGTACCGCGCCGTGGCCCACCGCGATTCGGGCCGCGCCAGGCGAAATGCGCTGACCTGCGCGAGGAACGGGATGAACGTCCCGAACAGCGCCATCTTGTACTTGCCCTTGGTGACGCACACGATGATCAAGCCGAGCTGAAGGATGACGAACACGACGGTCACCGCCGCCCGCGCGCTCGCCCCGAGGTCGTTCTCGCCCTCGAAGCTGAACGGGTTGACGCCGACGAGCACCAGGCCGAGACAGCCGATCGCCAGGCTGACCATCTCGACCGAGATCCGACCCTCGTCGGACCAGTAGACGTCCTGGAGGTGGAGGATCAGGGCGAACTCGTCGAGCACGAGCGATGTCCCGATGCCGACGAGGACGGCGCCCATCTCGGCCCACGGGACCGTGGAACCCGTGCCGACGGACACGAACGCTCCGATGATCAGCAGCACCAGACCGGGCACGGCGTGATGCACGTGCAGCCCGCTCGTCGAGACGTTGTTCTTGAACGGACCCCTGCCCGCCCGGATCATGCGCGTGATCACCCGGGTGGTGACGAACGTGATGACGAAAGCGAGAAAGCACAGGAAGAGCGCCAACCGGTCGTTCTCGATGATCTCCTGTCGGAACCACGAGCCCACGCATCAAGGGTACCGATGGTGTCGGGGGGCGATCGGCCGCCCGCCGGCACCGGTGTCAGCCATCGGGAGCGAACCGCGGCGGGCGCCGCTCACGGTGGCTGGCTAGACCCTCACGCACGTCAGGCCCGGCGAACCCCAGGAACTCGTAGGCCAGGCTGGCATCGAAGACCGCCGACTGGGCTCGGTACCAGTGGTTCAGCGTGTGCTTCGTCCAACGGATCGCCGCCTGCGCTCCGCCGGCGAGCTGCGTCGCCACCTCCAGCGCACGGGTGTGCACCTGATCGTCGTCGACGCACAGCGAGACAAGGCCGATCCGCTCGGCCTCTTCGCCAGTCAGCGTGTCGCAGGTCAACAGGTAGTACTTCGCCTTGGCCATGCCGCACAGCAAAGGCCAGCAGATCGCGGCGTGGTCGCCAGCGGCCACGCCGAGGCGGGTGTGGCCGTCGATGATGCGTCCCGAACGGCCGACCACGGAGATGTCGGCGAGCAAGCCGGCGACCAGACCGGCACCGACCGCTGGGCCATGCATGGCCGACACGATCGGTGTGTCGCAGTGGATGATGTTGAGCACAAGGTCGCGCGCTTCGCGCAGCACCTCGACCCGTCGCCCGTGATCGTCGAGCAGCTCGCTGATCAGCTCGAAGCTGCCGCCCGACGAGAACCCCTTGCCGGCGCCTTGCAGCACCGCCACTCGCGTCGCTCGATCTCGATCGAGCACCGGCCACACGTCGGCCAGCTGGCGGTGCATCGCCGGCCCGACCGAGTTCAGCCCTGGGCCGTCGAGCGTGATCCGCAGCACGCCCTCGGCCGGCCGGTCGAACGTCAACGTGTCGAACGCGCCGTACGGGTCGTCGGCTCGCTCGGACACGCGGAGAGGTCAGTCCCTCGGCGGCGTCGGTGCGACGCCTGCGGCGCGGCGAACCGCCTTGACCCGCTCGCGCCGGACGAACGCCGACACGGCGATGACCACAGCCACCGCGAGCACGATCAGCACGATGATCAGCAGCAGGTTGTTGCCACCCTCGTCGGCGTCGACCGGCGAGTATGGGACGTTGGCCGCCGGCAGCAGTGGGATCACGGACGTCACTGTAGAACGGGGGTGTGACGGCATCGATCCTCGTGCTGTGCACGGGAAACGCGACCCGCTCGGTGATCGCCGGCGCGGTGCTGCGCGCCCACCTGCCCGACGTCGAGGTGGTGACGGCGGGCACGATGTCGATCGATGGCCTGCCCATGAGCTGGCGGACGCGGGCCGGCTTCGAGTCCGTCGGCGTGCCGACGCCGCACCACCGCAGCCGCCAGGTGCTGCCGGCGGACCTCGATCGGGCGACCGTCGTCATCGGACTCGCCCCAGAGCACGTCGAGTGGGTGCGCCGTGAGCACCCTGCGACCGCCGCCCGGACGGTGACCCTGCGGCGACTGGTCCGCCAGCTCCCGCACGTCAAAGGCTCGTTCACCGAGCGGATCGCCGCCATGCAGTTGGCCGACGTCGAGCTGGCTCCGTGGGAGGAGGTCGTCGACCCGGGCGGCGGCGAGGTGGAGGCGTTCACGGCGTGCGCCCGCGAGATCGTCGATCTGGTCGAGGACCTCGCAGCGCGCCTGCGAGCGCCGGATGGCCAGCCTCTGCCCGTGACAGCCCCGTCGTAGGTTTGGCCGCCGTGCCGATCCCTGGACCAGTGGCGCTCGGGCGGGGCGTGGTGACCAACGGTGAGCCACCGCCGGCGTCGTGGGGCGACGCTCCGGTCGTGGTGATCGACGAGGTCACGCTCGAGCAACCGGCGACCGCCGTCGCCACGCTGCACACCGCCTGGGCGGCGCGCCAGCCGATCGTCGTCGAGCTGCGCGTCGACCCGTCTCGCTTCCGCCGCCCGCCGTCGATCGACGTCGAGCCGTGGCGCCTCTCACCGCACGCCGAGCCGCTGTTCGACCGCCTTCACTTCCTCGTGTGGGCCAACCAGTACGACGCCCGCCTGGAAGGAGATCCCGTGTGGTGGTGGGGTGTCAAGGCCGCCCGGCTGGACGACGCGGCGGCGGTCGGCGGGCCGGCCGACCTCGTGCTCGCCGATGGCCGGGCGGCGTGGGTCGACGGCGGTCCGCGCCAGCCGTGGTCGGAGCTCGACGGCGCAACAGTGATCCACTCCGAGACGGTCGAGCTTGGCGCGCTGCGGCCGGTGCCGGCGCCCGTCGCCCCCGACGCTGCGCTGGCCGCCGACCAGCTGGCCGCCGTCGGACACCTCCACGGCCCCGCCCGGATCATCGCCCCGGCCGGTTCCGGCAAGACCCGCGTGCTCACCGCCAGGCTCCGCCACCTCCATCGAGATCGTGGGTACGAGCCGTCCGGCGTCCTCGCCGTCGCCTACAACAAGCAGGCCCAACTGGAGATGGAGTCGCGCACGTCGGACTTCGGCCCGCGCGTGCGCACGCTCAACTCGCTCGGGCTGTGGATCCTCGCCGAGCACCGCCGGGCCGCACCGCCCGTCGTCGACGAGCGCGAGGTTCGCGACCTCGTCGACGAGCTGCTCCCCGGCCGGCGCCAGCGGCGGGCCAACACCGATCCGATCGGACCGTACGTCGAGGGGCTGGCGGCGATCCGGCTCGGGCTGAACGACCCAGAGGCCGTCGAGGCGGCGACCGACGACGTACCCGGTCTCGCCGAGCTGTTCCCGTTGTTTCGCCAGCGACTTGCCGAGCGCGGCGCGGTCGACTTCGACGAGCAGATCTACGGTGCGCTGGAGGCCCTGCTCGGCGACGGTCCCTTCCGCCGCAGGATGCAGCAGTCCTGCCGCCACCTGTTGGTCGACGAGTTCCAGGACCTCACACCGGCGCACGTGCTCCTGCTGCGACTGCTTGCGTTGCCCGCCCTCGACGTCTTCGGGGTCGGCGACGACGACCAGTGCATCTACGGGCACGCCGGCGCCGACCCTGCGTTCCTCATCGACTACGGACAGCTCTTCCCCGGCGCCGCCACGCATGCGCTGACCGTCAACTATCGCTGCCCCGTCGAGGTCGTGGACGGCGCTCGGACCCTCCTCGGCTACAACGACCGGCGGGTCCCGAAGCAGATCGACGCCGGACCGGACAACGACTCGGCCGCCGGCACGCTGCGCGTCGTCGAGCACCCCGCCGACGGAGCCGCCGGGGTGCTCGTCGCAGAAGTGCGCGCATGGCTGGACGAGCCCGGCGTCGTGCCGGCGTCCATCGCCGTGCTGACCCGGGTCAACTCAATGCTGCTCGTCCCGCACATCGCACTGCACGAGGCAGGCATGCCGCTCTCGTCCGTCCTGCGGCCCGCCGTCCTGGAGCGCACGGGCATGCGAGCCGCGCTCGCCTACCTGCGCATCGCCACGGCGGCGGGGCGGCCCGCGGCCAAGGACATCGTCGGCATCCTGCGCCGGCCGACGCGCGGGCTGCCGCCATGGTTCGCTGAGCGCCTCCAGCGGCGCGCCTGGTGGAACGTGGGGCAACTCAACGACGTCGCCAACCAGGTGTCCGGGAAGGATGCCGCGAAGGTGTTGCACCTCGTCGATGACCTGCGTGTCGTGATCGACGCCGGACGCAGCGGCACCACGCGGGACGTGCTGGAGACCGTGCGCGACGACGTCGGTTTGGGTGCCGCGATGCACCTGCTGGACCGCACCGGCGGGGGTCAGGGCTCGAGCCACCTCGACGATCTCGAAGGGCTGCTCGGGGTCGCCGATCTGCACTCGGACCCCGGCGGGTTCGAGGACTGGTTGCGCGCCGCGTTCCAGCGTGAGGGCGACCCGCAGGGCGTGACCCTGTCCACGATCCACCGCGTGAAGGGACGCGAGTGGGACCGGGTGGTGGTGTTCGGGGTGACCGACGGCATCGTGCCGCACCGCCTGGCCGACGACATCGAGGAGGAACGGCGGGTGCTCCACGTCGGGATCACGCGCGGTCGCCATCGCGTCGTGGTGCTCGCCGATCGCACGCGACCGTCGTCGTTTCTCGCCGAGCTGGCGGGGTCGGCGCCGCGCCATCCCGTGCGGGAGGCCCGGCCGCCTCAAGAGACCACCGAGAAGCCGGCGCGGTCTGCGCCGGGGCATGACGTCGAGGGCATCGAGGCGGCGCTCGATCTGCAGCTGACCGCGCCGGGAGGTTTCACCGGTCGGATCGAGGAGGTCGACGGTCGGGGCGCCGTCGTCCGCCTCGAGTCGGGCAGCGCGCTGCGCGTCCGCTTCGGCGAGCGCGTCGCGCACGACGGCCGGCGGGCCGCACTCGTCGCGCCGACGCGCCTGTGGGGTACTGCCGCCGACGCCGAGGTGGCGCTGCGGGAGTGGCGCGCCAAGCGCAGCCGCGCCGACGGCGTACCGGCCTACGTGGTCGTCCACGACCGCCACCTCCGCGGCATCGCCCTGGCGAGGCCGAGGACACCGCAAGAACTCAACGAGTGCGCCGGCATCGGCCCCACAAAACTCGACCGCTACGGCGAAGAAATTCTGGCTGTGGTAGAGGCGAGCGAAGCGAAGCCTCGGTGATGGATCTGGGCGCGAGCGTGACAGGCTGGCGAGATGAGCACCACCGACGCGCTGACAGGAGCGACCACCGAGTTGTTGCAGGATCTCATCCGCAACGCCTGCGTCAACGACGGGACCCCCGACTCGGGTGACGAGGTGCGCAACGCCGATCTCTTGCAGACCTACCTCGAAGGCGCCGGACTCGACGTCGCTCGGTTCGACAGCCGCCCGGGCAGGACGTCGGTCGTCGCCCGCATCGAAGGCTCGGACCCGGAGGCGCCGGCGTTGTGCCTGATGGGCCACACCGATGTCGTGCCGGTCAACCCGGACGGCTGGTCGAACGATCCGTTCGGCGGCGAGTTGATCGACGGCGAGGTGTGGGGACGCGGCGCGATCGACATGCTCAACATCACGTCGTCGATGGCTGTCGCCGTCCGCCAGCTGGCGAAGGAGGGCTTTCGGCCGAAGGGCACCCTGATCTACTTCGGGGTCGCCGACGAGGAGGCCGGGGGGCGCTGGGGCGCCGAGTACATGATCGACGAGCACTGGGACGCGGTGGGCGCCGAGTTCGTGTTGACCGAGAGCGGCGGCTGGTCGAACGTCGGCCACGACGGCACGCGCCGGGTGACGTTCAACATCGCCGAGAAGGGCATCGCCTGGCGCCGGCTGCGTGTGGCCGGAACCCCAGGTCACGGCTCGATGCCGTACGGCGCGGACAACGCGCTGATCACCGCGGCGGAGATCGTGCGCCGGCTCGTGGCGTTCCGCCCGAACCCCAACCTTGACGACCTCTGGCAGGCCCGGCTGGACTCGCTCGACCTGCCGGACGAGGTGCGCACGGCGCTGTCCGACGCAGCGACGATCGACGACGCCATCGCCGCACTGCCACCGGCCTACGCCCGCATCGCCCACGCCTGCTCGCACACCACGATCTCGCCGAACGTGATCCACGGCGGCCAGAAGACCAACACGATCCCAGACGTCATCGACATGGACGTCGACATCCGCACGGTGCCGGGCGACACGAAGGAGGTCGTCGACGGCTACCTGGCCGAAGCGCTCGGCGACCTCGCCGATCGGGTCGAGGTGTCGACGCTGCAGGCCTGCGAGCCGACCCGCTCGCCGATCGACAACCCGCTGTGGGATGCGCTACGGGCGCGCACGCAGGTGGCCTACCCGGGCGCCGAGCTGGTGCCGGGGATCATCACCGGCGGGACCGACGCCCGCTTCTACCGCGACAAGGGGTCGGTGGCGTACGGCGCCGCGCTGTTCTCGCCGAGCGTCACGTTCGAGCAGTTCGGCAGCCGGTTCCACGGCAACGACGAACGCATCGACGTGGAGTCGCTGGGCATGTCGACGGACTTCTGGTACCACATCGCCAAGCACGTCTGCGGGTGAACGCGGTCAGGTGATCGCAGCGGGTGGCCACACCATGAGGCGCTGCGATCGCGCCACCATCTGCCCATGACGCAGGCCGCGGCGACGGTCGGCGGAAAAGCCAAGCTCCCTGGAGCGGACCGGCGGGTTCATCCACTTCATCGGGCTGTTCTGGTTCGTGGTGTTCGCGATCATTCACCTCGTCCAGAACGGGACGGACGGTCTGCCTGAGGCGTCTCTGCAGAACGCCGTTGGTGTGCCTGATCGGGATCAACGGCATCGTCGCCGCCAGCGGCCACCTCTTCTTCCCCAAACCCGTCGCCGCCTCGATCGGCTGGGCCGAGGGTGGGCCGTTCCAGTGGGAGGTCGGCATGGCCAACCTCGGGCTCGGGGTCGCCGGCATGATCTCCCCGGCGCGATGTGCGATGAGTGGCGTATGAGCGCAGATCGCTCATCGCGCTCGCCGGCGGCCCGGCGCGATGAGCGATCTGCGTCCCCAGGCCACTCACCGCTCATGGCGCTCTGGTGCCCGCCTCAATCGGCCAGTGTGAGGCGGTGCCGACAGACTCACCCGGAGACACCCCGAACGACCATGCCATGACCGGATCGCCGTTCGCGCTCGCCGCGCAGCGGGTGGCATCTGGGGCGTCGCACCACGACGAGGCGGCGACGCTCGTCGCATCGATGACGATCGACGAGCGCCTGGGCTGCCTCGACGGCGACACGCCGTTCTGGCCAGGCCTGCTCGACATGCTCGGTGGCGGCTACTACCGGCACGCTTGGCCAGCAGCCCACGTCGACCGCCTGGGCGTGCCCGGCATCGACTTCGCCGACGGTCCCCGCGGCTGCGTGATCGGCGCGGCCACAGCCTTCCCCGTGAGCATGGCTCGCGGCGCGACCTTCGATCCCGAGCTCGAGGAGCGCGTCGGCGACGCCATCGGCGCCGAGCTGCGAGCTTCGGGCGCCACCTACACCGGCGCCGTGTGCATGAACCTCCTGCGCCACCCAGCGTGGGGCCGCGCTCAGGAGACCTACGGCGAGGACCCGCACCACGTGGGCGAGATGGCCGTCGCACTCACTCGCGGGCTGCAACGTCACGTGCTGGCGTGCATGAAGCACTTCGCGCTCAACTCGATGGAGAACGCCCGGTTCCGTGTCGACGTCACCGTCGACGAGCGGGCCCTGCACGAGGTGTACCTCTCCCACTTCCGTCGCGTTGCCGACGCCGGCGTGGCGTCGGTGATGAGCGCGTACAACTCCGTCAACGGGTCGTGGTGCGGCGAGAGCACGGCGCTGCTGACGGACATCCTTCGAGACGAGTGGGACTGGGACGGCTTCGTCACGAGCGACTTCATCTTCGGCGTGCGCGACGCCGCGGCGTCCGTTCGCGCCGGGCTCGACATCGAGATGCCGTTGCGCATGGCCCGCGCCATGCAGTTGTCGGCGGCCCTGGACGAGGGACGGTTGAACCTCGCCGACATCGACGCCGCCGTCGTCCGGGTTGTCGCCACACTGTTGCGCTTCGCCTGGGTCTTCCAACGGCGGCCCGACCCGTCGGTGATCGCCTCGCCCGACCATCGGGCGCTGGCGCGGGACGTCGCCGCGCGGTCGACGGTGCTGCTGCGCAACGAGACCGTCGACGGCGTCGAGGGCGATCGCCGACCGCTCCTCCCGCTCGATCGCACTGCGGTCCGGCGAGTTGCGGTCGTCGGCCGTCTTGCGGCGGTGGCGAACCTCGGCGATGGCGGTTCGAGCGACGTCCATCCACCCTCGGTCGTCACGCCGCTCGAGGGCCTGCGCGCCGCGCTCGGCGATGTCGTGGTCGACCACAGCGACGACGACACGACGATCGTCGACGGTGCCGACGTGGCCGTGGTGGTGGTCGGCTTCACCAAGGCCGACGAGGGCGAGTACCTCGACACGACCGGCACGGCGACGTTGGCGGCCGAGCTGTTCCCACCGATGGACGACCCGCAGCTGGGCGTCGGCACGGCGACGACGACGGTGTCGCCGGCCAGGGGCGAACCGACGATGGCGCTCGGAGGTGACCGGCGGTCGCTCCGCCTGAGCACCTCGGACGAGGCGCTGATCGCTGCGGTCCGCGATCGTGGCGTTCCGACGGTCGTCGTGGTCATGGGCGGCAGCGCCGTCGTCATGCCGTGGGCCGTCGACGTCGATGCGATCCTGCACGTGTGGTATCCGGGCATGGAGGGCGGCCGCGCCTTGGCCGCCGTGCTGCTCGGCGACGACGAGCCCGGCGGCCGACTGCCGTTCGCCGTCCCGGCCGACGAGGCGGACCTCGTGCCGTTCGATCCCGACGCCGACGCCGCCGTGTACGACCTGTTCCACGGCCAGTGGCACCTCGATCGGATCGGCCACCAGGCGGCGTATCCCTTCGGACACGGCCTCGGCTACACGCGGTTCGGGTTGCGCGATGCCGTGGTCGACGGAGATCGAGGCGAGGTCACCGTCGTCAACACCGGCGATCGTCCGGGTTCGACGGTCGTGTTCGTCTTCGCCGGCATGACCGAGTCGCGATGGGAACGACCCGCTCGCCGGCTGATCGGATTCCGGCGGATCACCGTCGACGTCGCCGCCATCGCGACGGTCGAGCTGCCGCTCGACTGGTCCGCACTTGCGGTGCGCAGCGCGGGTCGGTTGATCGACGAGCCTGGCCGGTACGAGGTCGAGATCGGCCTCCACGCCCATGACCCGCAGGCCATCACCCTGACTGCGGATCGCTGATCGCGTCGAGCGCCCGGTCTGCGGACGCGATGCCAATTGGCCGAGCTCGCACCGCCGGTTTGAGCCGAGGCGCTACGGCGGTTGTGTGGCGGCGCCAGAGGCGACGGCGGCGATGAGACGGTCGAGCTGCTCCATCGCTGCGTCGGGTTCCGGCGGCAGGAAGCAGGCGACCGTCGTCGCGCCAGCCGCACCGAGGGCGTCGACGTGCACGGCGAGGTCGTCGGGCGTGCCAATCGCGCCGAGATGTGGCCACCACTCGTCGGGGAACGAGTCGACGGCGTCCTCACCGTGCTCCTCGACCAGCCGCGCCAGGTCGTCGTAGAACCAGTTTGCCGACAGCCCCGGTGGTGCGCCCTGTTCGACGAGCTCGACGATCAGGCCGGCCATCGCCCGCCTGGCCGCGCTCCTGTCTTGGTCGATCGACATCGCGCTGTACGTGACGACCTCGAACCGCCTCGTCGGCGAGGCGCTGTCGATCGCCGCTCGAACCGCCGTCGGACCGGACAGCTCGGCGAGCACCAACCCGTCGGCGCACCGTCCGGCGGCAGCGAGCGAGACGGGACCCCGCACGCCCGCCAGCACGGAAGGCGCGGGCTCGGGCGGACGGTCGAGCACGACGTGATCGAGCTGCACGAAGCGTCCCGACATCGTCACCGTCTCGCCGGCGAGCAAGCGTCGCACGGCGAGGATCACCTCTTCGAGCGCCGTCACCGGCGACGGCTGGCGGGCGCCGATCTGACCCATCCAGTCCTGCACCCCGTGACCGATGCCGCCGATGATCCGCCCGGGCGCGAGGCCCGCCAGGGTGGCCAGCTCCATCGCCACGATCGCCGGGTTGCGGACGACCGCCGGAAGGATCCCGATGCCGACCTTGAGGCGCTCGGTGACCGCCAGCGCCGTGGCGGCGAGGGAGATCCCGGCCGTGTAGAAGCAGTCCTCGATCACCCACAGCTGGTCCACGCCGCCGGCGTCGGCCCGGGTGGCGACGTTCCGGATGAGTCGGGGATCAAGCTCTCGCGGGAAGCACACGCCGATCGACGGCGGCTGACGTTGCCCGGTCAACGGGCCGCCAGGTCCGTCGGGACGTCGACCACGCGCGGTTCGACGTCGAGGTCGATCGTCACGGCGACCACGTCGTCGGGCGACACCTCCGCCGCCTCGCGGTTGGCTCGATTGAGGGGCAGAAACGAGCTGGCGTCGTAGACGGCGATCGTGCTGCGAAACGTGTGCGCCCCGACCGTCACGAGCACCGGCGGCCGCTTGCCGGCACCGAGCGACGCCACCACCTCGTGCGGTACCGTCAGGAACGTTGCCGTCATCCCGGTCCGTTCGACCCTGGTCCGAAACGTCTCCGGCACGACGGCGACGGTATCCGCCCTGGACAAGGGTGGTCAGGCGTTCGACGTCATTCGCGCCGGCTGCACGAGGATCGCGACGCGGCGCTCGGCGGCCATCACCCGGTCGTATTCGTTCCAGTCCCCGTGGTTGCCGCCGGCCGCGCTGAACACGTCGCGCAGCAGCTGCGGCAATCGGTGCGGTGAGAACCCATCGGCGGGATCATCGGGGCCGATCAGCTGCACGGGCCCTTCCACCGCCGCCCACTCCCAGCCGACCCGGAACGTCAGCGACGCCCGCCCGGCACGACGCACGAGGCGGACCTTGACGGCGTCGCCACGGGCGATCAGGCCGACGACCGGTTCGCCCGAGCGCGGGTCGTCGAGCACGCCGGCGTTGACGACGGAGGCGTGCACCGAACCGTCGGAGCGAGTCGTCGCGACGACAGCCAGACCGTGCTCGGCGGCGACGAGACGGCGGAGGTTTTCAAGATCAGCAGCCATGGCCCCATTGCTACCGGCGGACCTGCCTTCCCAACACCACCGGTAAGGTCACGTCATGGCGCAGCCGGCTCAGCGACACCGCATCGCCATCACGTACTGCGTCCCTTGAGACTATTCCGATCGTGCCGTGCGCACGGTGCGGGACCTGCTGGCGCACTACCAACACGTCATCGCCGACGTCACGCTGATCACCGGCAGCAAGGGCGTCTTCGACGTCGTCGTCGACGGACAGGTGTTGTACTCGAAGCGCGCCACCGGCCGCCACGCCAACCCCGGCGAGGTGCTCGAGCGGTTCCGCACCGAGATCGTGCCGGACGTCGCAGTCTACGAACATTGACCGGCGTGACGAGCTGACCCCTCTGCCTGGTCGGTGGCGGAGTCGTAGCATCCGGCGCGTGCACCGGTTCGGGTCGCTGGCGATCTCTGTCGCCGTGGTCGGCAGTGGGATGGCGGCGGACGCCGCGCCGGTCGTCGCCGACGTCGTCGCACCGACCACCATCGATGGCCGCACCCGGCTGATCAGCGCTGACACGATCAAGCGCGTGTCGGGGTCACCGCCACCCACATCGCAGGGCCCGAAGCGTTCGGGGACACGAGGTCCTGTCGACGAGCCGTCACGGTCCGACGTCTCGTTGACCGTCCGGCCAAGAGTCGGACCCTGAGCGCCAGGATCTCGGTGGCCGGCTACCCGGCTCTTTGCCGGTGACGACAAACTGTGGCCCACGACCAAGTACGAACGGCCTTCTGTGCGGCGGTCGAGTCGTCGTCACACCTCGCCGGCGCGAGCGTCGCACACGCCATTGCGCTTCTCGATCGATGCCATCGAGACCTCCCCGTGGGTACCGTTTGGGTACGGGATCGCGGTTTCTGCTGGTCATCGGCGGTCGGTGACCGGTCACTCACGGTCACCACAGAAACAGCCTCTGACCCGCTATGTTAGCAGGTCAGAGGCTGGAGGCGACGCCGGGAATCGAACCCGGTTGAGGCCGTGATGTCCGGTGACGGCAGATGCGCATCAATCCAGGTGGACGGGCATTACGCAGTCGCACGAGCGGGTCACCATGGCGTCGTATGTTGCCCTGTGCTGACGCGTTTGTGATCACGCTGTGATCACGTGCGACCGATTGCGGGCCCACGCTCGACGTCGGCCAAGCCAGGAACACACTGTCTTGTCCACGATCGAGATCCGG
>JBPCJW010000102.1:0-6719 GCA_051004915.1 Ilumatobacteraceae bacterium | reverse complement strand
CCGGCGTTGGGAGAGCAGGCGGCGAGCGTCGATTTCGCCGACGACGCTGAGGTCGACGCCGCGGTCGGCGCAGCGAAGGCGGCCTTGCCGGCGTGGCGCTCGACGGGGCTCGGGCGACGGGCCGAGGTCATGTTCCACATGCGCGAGCTGGTCGACGCCAACCGCAAGGAGATCGCCTCGTTGCTCACGGCCGAACACGGCAAGGTGCTGTCTGACGCACTCGGCGAGGTCGCTCGCGGATTGGAGAACATCGAGTTCGCCTGCGGCATCCCGCACCTGTTGAAGGGCGGCTACAGCGAGCAAGCGGCGACCGGCGTGGACGTGTACTCGATCCGCCAGCCGCTCGGCGTCGTCGCCGGCATCACCCCGTTCAACTTCCCGGCGATGGTGCCGATGTGGATGTTCGCCAACGCCCTGGCCTGCGGCAACACGTTCGTGCTCAAGCCGAGCGAGAAGGATCCGTCGGCGTCGCTGCTGATGGCCGAACTGCTGGCAAAGGCGGGGCTGCCGCCGGGATGCTTCAACGTGGTGCAGGGCGACAAGGTCGCTGTCGACCGGATCCTGGAGCACCCGGACATCGCCGCGATCAGCTTCGTGGGGTCGACCCCGATCGCCCGGTACATCTACGAGACGGGCACGCGCAACGGCAAGCGGGTGCAGGCGCTCGGCGGGGCCAAGAACCACATGCTGGTGCTGCCCGACGCCGATCTGGACATGGCTGCCGACGCCGCGGTGTCCGCCGGGTACGGGTCGGCGGGGGAGCGGTGCATGGCGATCAGCGTGGTGCTGGCCGTGGAGTCCATCGCCGACGAACTGGTCGCCAAGATCGCCGAGCGGTTGCCGGCACTCAAGGTCGGTCCGGGGACCGAGCCCAACAACGAGATGGGCCCGCTGATCACGAGGGAGCACCGGGACCGAGTGGCGGGCTACGTGGAAGGAGCCGGCTCGGACGGGGCCACCGTCGTCGTCGACGGGAGACAGGGCGCCTCGTCCGCCGGCTTCTTCCTCAACCCGTCGTTGCTCGACCACGTGCAGCCCGGCACGCCGGCATACGACGACGAGATCTTCGGTCCGGTGTTGTCGGTTGTGCGGGTCGGGTCCTACGACGAGGGCCTGGCGTTGATCAACGACAACCCGTACGGCAACGGCACGGCGATCTTCACCCGGGACGGCGGGGCGGCCCGGCAGTTCCAGTTCGACGTGAACGTCGGGATGGTCGGGCTCAACGTGCCGATCCCGGTGCCGGTCAGCTACTACAGCTTCGGCGGATGGAAGTCCAGCCTGTTCGGCGACACCCACATGTACGGACCGGAGGGCATCAGCTTCTACACCAGGGGCAAGGTCGTCACGAGTCGGTGGCCAGACCCGCACACGAGCACGGTCGACCTCGGCTTCCCCCAGAACCGCTGAATGATGCACAACCATGCAGATGAAACGGAGGTCCTGACCGCTTCGGCCCCCGTCCGCAGTGAGCGTGGATGCGCAGGTCGAGCGTTCGGCCGAAGGCCGGGCGGCGCCAGCCGCAGCGAGACAGCCGAGCGAGCGAAGTCTTCGGAGCGAGCGAGACCGTGGACATAGGCATCGTCCTGCAGACGACACCGCCGTCGGCGCGGGTGATCGACCTCGCGCGGCGGGCGGAGGCCGCAGGGTTCACACACGTCTGGACGTTCGACAGCCACATCCTGTGGCAGGAGCCGTACGTCATCTACAGCCAGATCCTCGCCGAGACGCGCAAGGTGATGGTCGGGCCGATGGTCACCAACCCGGCCACCCGGGAGTGGACCGTCACGGCCAGCGCCTACGCCACGCTCAACGAGATGTACGGCAACCGCACGATCTGCGGCATCGGCCGCGGCGACTCCGCCGTCCGCGTGACGAACGGCAAGCCGACGACCATCGACACGCTGCGCGAATCGATCCACGTCATCCGAGAGCTGGCCAACGGCCGCGGTGTCGAGCACAGGGGCTCGACGATCACGTTTCCGTGGGCGGCGCGGTCCAAGCTCGAGGTCTGGGTCGCCGGGTACGGGCCGCGCGCCCTGGCCCTGGCCGGCGAGGTCGGCGACGGGTTCATCCTCCAACTCGCCGACCCCCAGATCGTCGCCTGGACGATCAAGGCCGTGCGCACCGCCGCCGAGCAGGCCGGCCGCAACCCCGACGACGTCACGATCTGCGTCGCCGCGCCGGCGTACGTCGGCGACGACCTGCCGCACATGCGTGAACAATGCCGATGGTTCGGCGGGATGGTCGGCAACCACGTCGCCGACATCGTCGAGCGTTACGGCGCATCCGCCGACGTGCCAACGGCGCTCACCCACTACATCGAGGGCCGCAAGAGCTACGACTACAACCAGCACGGGCAGGCTGGCAACACGCACGCCGACTTCGTGCCCGACGAGATCGTCGACCGGTTCTGCCTGCTCGGTGACGTCGACGAGCAGTTGCGCCGTCTACGGGAGCTGCGCGACCTCGGCGTGGACCAGTTCGCCATCTACCTCCAGCACGATGCCAAGGACGCCACCCTGCACGCCTACGGCGAGCAGATCCTCCCCGCCCTCGATGCGCGAACTTCAGCCACGGCATGACCCGAACGCAACCACGACCACAAACTGCGATGAGCGATGAGTGGTCCGGCGACGCCCATCGCTCATCGCGTCGCCTGGCCGACGGGCGCGATGAGCGATGTGCGGCGTATGACCACTCATCGCTCATCGCGAACGGGTGCAGTTGACGATGGAAGCCGTCGTGGCCCGCGCAGCGCTCGTCGTCCCGCCGGACGATCCGCCGGGCCGGCGCCGGTCGCGCGGCGTCGCCCGCAAGGCGATCTTGTTCGTGGTCGCCCTGGCCCTGGTCGCCGGGGCGTGGGAGTTGTACAAGCGCTTCGGCCCCCAGGACGGCGGTGAGGTCTTCGGCTGGTCGATCCTGCCGCGCGCCAACGACGTGGCCATGCCGCACGTGTGGGACATGGGCAGCCGGCTGTTCGATCCCGAGAGCCGGACGTCGGACAATCCGATCTGGCGGGTCGTGCTGGCCGGGGCGTGGTACTCGCTGCGCCTGGCCATCGTCGGGTTCGCCATCGGCAGTTTCGTCGGCATCGGCCTCGCCACGTTGATGGCCCGGTTCGGCCTCGTGCGTCGGGGCCTGCTGCCGTACCTCGTGATCTCCCAGACCGTGCCGATGATCGCCCTCGCGCCGCTCGTCGTCAGCTGGGGCGGGCGGCTGTCGATCGGTTCGTGGGAATGGCCGCGGTGGCTCTCCGTCTCGATCCTCGGCGCGTTCCTCGCCTTCTTTCCCGTCGCAGTCGGCACGCTGCGCGGGCTCGAGTCGGCCTCGGCCACGTCACTGGAGCTGATGCGCAGCTTCGCCGCGACGGGTGGCCAGACGATGCGCAAGCTGCGCTTCCCGGCCGCCGTGCCGCGGATGCTGCCGGCGCTGCGGTTGGCCGCGACAGCATCGGTGATCGGCGTCGTCGTCGCCGAGATCTCGACCGGACTGCGCGGCGGCGTCGGGCGGCTGATCATCGAGTACGCCAGGCAAGCGTCCGGCGATCCGGCCAAGATGTACACCGCGCTGCTCGGCGCCGCCGTCCTCGGCCTGGCGATGGTCGGCGTCGTGGCCGCGTTCGAGTACGGCGTCAGTCGGCGGCGACCGCCGGTCCCGGAGGGCGGGTGATGGCGCAGGCCAACGCCGTCGAGGTGCAGGGAGCGAGCAAGGTCTTCAACCGTGCGACGCCGCGCCAGGTCGACGCCCTCGTCGATGTCGACCTCGTGGTCGGTCCGGCTGAGTTCGTCAGCCTGATCGGGCCGTCGGGCTGTGGCAAGTCGACGCTGCTGCGGTTGATCGCCAACCTGATCGATCCGACACACGGCTCGGTCACCGTCAATGGCAAGCCGGCGGCCACGGCCCGCGTGGATCAGGAGTACGGCATGGCCTTCCAGCAGGCCGGGCTGTTCGACTGGCGCAACGTCGTCAAGAACGTCGAGCTGCCGCTCGAGCTGAAGGGGTGGGACAAGAAGAAGCGCCGGCAACGGGCGCTCGAGATGCTGGGGTTGGTCAAGCTGACCGACTTCTCCGAGCACCGGCCGTGGCAGCTGTCCGGCGGCATGCAGCAGCGGGTCGCCATCGCCCGGGCACTCGCCGCCCATCCGCCGCTTCTGCTGATGGATGAGCCGTTCGGCGCGCTCGACGAGATGACACGTGAGCACATGCAGGCCGAACTGCTGCGGATCTGCCGGGAGACCGGGACAAGCGTCGTGTTCGTCACCCACTCGATCCCCGAGGCGGTGTACCTCTCCGACCGCGTGGTGGTGATGTCGCCCCGGCCTGGCCGCATCACCCACGTGATCGACGTCGAGCTCGGTGCCCGGCGCGACATCGACACCCGTGAGGACGCCGCGTTCTTCAAGAAGATCACAGAGGTGCGCGAGGCGCTGCGGGGCCACGAGCTGAGCGGCGACGACGTGCTCGTCGCCGGCGGCGCGGCGGAGGAACGATGACTGCGCAGCGCGTCGCGCGGACGGTGCTCCCGCCCCTGGTGTTCGGTGTCGCCTTCTTCGCGCTGTGGGAGGGCGCGGTCAAAGTGTTCGACTGGAAGCCGTACTTCCTCCCCAAGCCGTCGAGCATCTGGTCCGAGTTCACCAGCGATGTCGGCCAGGTCTGGTCGGCGGCGGCGGTCTCAGGGATGAACGCGCTGATCGGGCTCGTGCTCGGCACCATCCTTGGCGTCGCCGTCAGCTTCCTACTGATGCGGTTCCGGCTGCTCAACGACATGCTTTCGCCGCTGGCCGTCGCCCTCAACGCGATCCCGATCTTCGTGCTCGTCTCGGTGTTCAACAACATGTTCGCCATCACGTCGGAGATCCCGCGGCGCCTGATGGTGACGCTGGTCGTCTACTTCATCGTGCTGGTCAACGTGGCCAAGGGCTTGCGCCAGGTGGAGGCGACGCACCTCGAGCTGCTCCGCTCGTACGCCGCCACGCCCACGCAGGTCCTGGCCAAGGCCCGGATCCCGAACGCCGTGCCGTACCTGTTCACCGCCCTGACCATCGCCGCCCCGGCCGCCGTCATCACGGCCTTCGTGGCGGAGTACTTCGGCGGCACGCAGAACGGGTTGGGCAGCCGCATCACCTCGAACATGACCGCCAACACGGCGGCCGCCTGGGCGTACGTGCTCGGGGCCTGCCTGCTCGGGCTGGCGTTCTACCTGGTCTCCATCGGGTTGGAGAGCATCACCACACAGCAGCGGGGCGGGAGCCCCGGGGGAGGAACCACATGAGGAAGCGTGCATGGAGCGGAGGTATCGCGGCGCTCGCACTGGTCGTCGCGGCCTGCGGCAGCGACGACGACGGAGGGTCGGGGGCGGCGACGACCACCGCCGGATCAGGGACGACGGCAACGACGGCCGGTGGTGACACGACGATGGCGTCGGACACGACGATGGCGTCGGAGACGACGATGGCGTCGGAGACGACGGCGTCAGGCGGAGGAGGCGGCGACGAGTGCGAGACGGTCGACGACGTGACGTTGCAACTGCAGTGGTACGTCCAGGCCCAGTTCGCCGGGTACATCGCCGCCAAGGATCAGGGCTTCTACGAGGCTCGGTGCCTGAACGTCGAGTTCCTGGAGGGCGCCGCAGACATCGTTCCGCAACAGGTGCTCGCCGACGGCCAGGCGGACTTCGCCATCGCCTGGGTGCCCAAGGCGCTGCAGACGCGCGAGCAGGGCGCCGAGATCACCAACATCGCCCAGATCTTCCAACGCTCGGGCACCCTGCAGGTCTCGTTCAAGGACGCCAACATCACGGCGCCCGCTGACCTTGCCGGCAAGAACGTCGGCGCGTGGTGCTGCGGCAACGAGTACGAGATCCTGGCCGCCCTGACCGAGGCGGAGCTCGATCCGGCGAGCGACGTCACCTTCGTCCAGCAGCAGTTCGACATGATCGGCTTCTTGGCCGGTGACATCGACGCGGCTGAGGCGATGACCTACAACGAGTTCGCCCAGGTCCTCGAGGCCGAGAACCCGGACACCGGCGAGCTGTACACGGAGGACGACCTCAACGTGATCTCCTACGAGGAGGAGGGCGTCGGCATGTTGCAGGACGCCATCTGGGCCGACTCGACCAAGCTCGAGGATGAGGCGTTCGTGGACATCGCCGAGCGCTTCCTGGCCGCCTCGATCGAGGGCTGGGCCTACTGCCGCGACAACCCGGAGGCCTGCGCCGAGCTCGTCGTGGCCGAGGGGTCGCAGCTCGGAGCGAGCCACCAGCTGTGGCAGATGAATGAGATCAACAAGCTCATCTGGCCGGCTGAGAACGGCATCGGGTTCATCGATGAGGCCGCATGGGAGCGCACCGTCGAGATCGCCCAGAACACGGTCGGCCTGGAGGGCGCGACGGTCCTGGCCGAGCCGCCGACCGAGGGTGCCTACGACAACACCTACATCGAGGCCGCCCTCGACATGGTCGGCGAGGTCGACACGAGGGGCGATGACTTCGAGCCGATCGAGGTCACCCTCGAACCCGGCGGCGCGTAGTCAACCCGTTCTGTCCGGAGTGGTTCGAGGCATGTGACTCGGTTGCTCCGGACGGTTCAGGGTTTCGACGCGGTGGCGGCCTGGACCCGGGCGTGGATGCGGGCGGCGGGGTCCTGGCCGTAGAACGTGCGCAGGACCTCGTAGAGGTCGGGCTGCAACGAGCGCAGGTCGAGTGGGACGGTGAAGAA
>JBPCJW010000101.1:0-3960 GCA_051004915.1 Ilumatobacteraceae bacterium | reverse complement strand
CCCGCCAAAGCCGCTGGCGCAGGAGGGGCGGGACTTCGTCGAGTTGAGCCGGGGTCTGGAGGAGAAGGCGGCCTGCGTCATCCTGGACGAGGCGTAAGCGGGGAACCGGGCGTGGTCGGGCGGTGTCGGTAGTGCGACAGGCTCATCACTGCTCGATGCCACACCGCCGTTCCATGGCGCACGCGCGCCACCACGACGCCTCCGACGACGAGCTCGTCGAGCGCGCCCGGGTGGGGGATCGAGCGGCGTATGGCGAGCTGGTGCGTCGGCACCAGACCGCTGCGCTGCGGCTCGCCGCAGGGATCTGCGGCTCGACCGAGGAGGCGAGGGACATCGTGTAGGACGGGTTCGTCCAGGGCTACCGATCGCTCGGTCAGTTCCGCGACGACGCGCCGGTCCGCTCGTGGCTGCTGCGCGTCGTCGCCAACCACGCCAAGAACGCGGTGCGGACCTCGTCACGGCGACGCCAGCGTGAGGATCGCTCGGCTGCGCTCGACCATGGCTGGGCGGCGGGCGTCCTGGTCGGTGACCCCGTCGGCGAGCTGGCCTTGGCAGCGGACGAGACGTCCGGTCTGCTGGCAGCGTTGGTACTGCTGCCCGAGCACGACCGCGAGGTGCTCGCCTGCCGTTACCTCGCGGATCTGTCCGAGGTCGAGACCGCCGTCGCACTGGGCGTGCCGGTCGGCACCGTCGAATCGCGAGCGTCTCGAGCCTTGACCCGCGCCCGCGCCGCGCTGGGCGAGGCGGCCGATGGCTGAGCTCACGCTGGAGGCCCGCCTGCGTGCGTTGGGCGCCGGGCCCGAGTTCACGGGCGATGCGACGTTGGCCGACGACGTGCTGGCCGCGCTCGACCTCGCCGATGTTCGCACTCGGCGCTGGCGGCGCCCGCTGGTCGCCGCCGCAACCGTCGTGGTCATCCTCGCTGCGACGATGCTTGCGATCCCGGGCAGTCGGCGCGCGATCGCCGGCTGGCTCGGCTTCGACGAGCTGCGCATCGAACGGGTCGAGGTGATCCCGCCGACGGTGACGGTTCCGGTTCCGCCGACCAACCCGGTTGCGCCGACGGGGACGATCCCGGCTGAGCAGCTGATGGATGCGTACGAGCGAGTCGGCGCCGGCGCACTGACCCTGGAGCGAGCGATCGAGATTGCCCGCTCGGTGACGCGATGAGCGGTCATGTGACGCACATCGCTCAGCGCGACGACGGAGCTCGCCGTCGGCGCCGGCTGCTAGGAACTGCGCCGATGGACGACTTCACGCCGACGCCGGCTGACAGGTTCTCGTTCGGGCTGTGGACCGTCGGCTGGCAGGGTGTCGATGTGTTCGGCGTCGCCGTGCGCCCGCCGCTGTCTCCGACCGACGCAGTGCGTCGTCTCGCCGAGCTCGGGGCGTACGGCATCACCTTTCACGACAACGACGTGTTCCCGTTCGGCTGCTCGGCCACTGAGCGTGACTCGCACGTCACTGCGCTGCAGGCGGCGCTTGCCGACACCGGGTTGGCCGTGCCGATGGTGACGACCAACCTCTTCTCGCACCCCGTGTTCCGGGACGGCGGGTTCACCAACAACGACCGTGATGTCCGCCGCTTCGCCATCCGCAAGGTCGCCGACAACCTCGACCTGGCGGCCGAGCTCGGCGCCGCCACGTTCGTCGCCTGGGGTGGACGGGAGGGCGCAGAGTCCGGTGCGGCGAAGGACGTGCGGGTCGCCCTCGACCGGTACAAGGAGGCGTTCGACGTGCTCGGCCAGTACGTCATCGATCAGGGCTACCCGATCGTGTTCGCCCTCGAGCCGAAGCCCAACGAGCCGCGCGGCGACATCCTGCTGCCGACCGTCGGGCACGCCCTCGCCTTCATCAACGAGCTCGAGCACCCCGAGCTCGTCGGCGTCAACCCTGAGGTCGGCCACGAGGAGATGGCCAGCCTCAACTTCGCCCATGGGCTGGCCCAGGCGCTGTGGCACGGCAAGCTGTTCCACGTCGACCTCAACGGCCAGCACGGGCCGCGCTACGACCAGGACCTGCGCTTCGGGGCGGGGAACGCCCGCGGCGCGTTCTGGACGGTCGACGTCCTCGAGACGGGTGGCTACGAGGGGCCGCGGCACTTCGACTTCAAGCCACCGCGCACCGAAGACATGGATGGTGTGTGGGCGTCGGCCGCTGGTTGCATGCGCAACTACCTCATCCTCAAGGCCAAGGCAACGGCCTTCCGGGCCGACCCCGACGTCGTCCAGGCGTTGCACGACGCCCGCGTCGACGAGCTGGCGAGACCCACGCTCGGCGGCGGCGAGACCATCGCCACGCTGCGCGACGAGCCGTTCGACGCTGAGGAGGCGGCGCATCGGGGGATGGCGTTCGAGCGCCTCGACCAGCTTGCCCTCGAGCACCTCTACGGCACCCGCTGACGCATGACGCGAGTCGCCGGCGTCGACTCGTCCACGAGCGCGACCAAGGTGGTCGTGCGCGACCTCGACCACGGGCGCGTCGTCGCCAGCGGCACGCGGCCGCACCCACCGACGCAGCCGCCGAGGTCGGAACAGGACCCGTCGGTGTGGTGGTCCGCGTTTGAGGGTGCGTGGTCCGACGCCGGATTGCCCGAGGTGGACGCCATCGCCGTCGCCGGTCAGCAGCACGGCCTCGTCGTGCTCGACGCCGGCTGTCGAGTCGTCCGGCCCGCCAAGCTGTGGAACGACACCGAGTCGGCGGCCGACGCAGCGTGGCTGATCGACCAGCTCGACGACGGTGCGGCGGCGTGGGCGGCGGCGTGTGGGTCGGTGCCGGTCGCCGCCTTCACGATCGCCAAGCTGGCCTGGCTGCACCGCAGCGAGCCGGCGTCGTGGGGCCGCCTGGCCCACGTCGTGCTGCCCCACGACTGGATGACGGCGCAGCTCACCGGCCGCCTGGTGACCGATCGCGGCGATGCGTCCGGCACCGGGTACTGGTCGCCCGGCGAGGAGGCCTACCGGTTCGACCTGCTCGCCATCGTCGACGCCGATCGCGACTGGACGACGGCGGTGCCCGAGGTGCTCTGCCCGCTGGAGCGGGCTGGCGAGTGGCGTGGCTCGGTCGTCGCGCCGGGCACCGGTGACAACATGGCCGGAGCGCTCGGCATCGGGCTGCGGCAGGGCGACGTCGCCGTGTCGATCGGCACGTCCGGGACCGTCTACACGGTCAGCGATCGCCCGACGGCGGACCCCTCCGGCGCCGTCGCCGGGTTCGCCGACGCCACCGGGCGGTTCCTCCCGCTCGTGTGCACCCTCAACGCGACCAAGGTCACGGACGCTGTCCGCCGGCTGCTCGCCGTCGACCACGCCTCGTTCGACGACCTGGCGCTCACCTCCCCGCCGGGCGCGAACGGGCTGACGCTGCTGCCGTACCTCGACGGTGAGCGCACGCCGAACCGACCCGGAGCCACCGGCACGCTCGCTGGCCTGCGCACCGACGTCGACCGGGGCGACCTCGCCCGGGCGGCCGTCGAGGGTGTCGTGTGTGGGCTGCTCGACGGTCTTGACGCTCTCTCGACGTTCGCCCCGTGCGGCGGACGGCTGATCCTCGTCGGCGGCGGGGCTCGCTCGGCGGCCATCCGTCAGGTCGTCGCTGACCTTGCCGGCCGGGAGGTCGTGGTGCCGCGCGCTGACGAACAGGTCGCGGCCGGCGCGTGCGTGCAGGCGGCTGCCGTGCTGACGGGCGACGACCCGGCCGACATCGCCGACACGTGGGACCTGCGCGTCGGTGAGGCTGTCGAGCCGGGCCCGGGTGCCGCCGCCGCCGACCAGGTTCGCTCGGCGTACGCCGCGTTGCGCGACGCCTCGCGGTGAACCTGCACTCTGCTCCCCGGCGTTGCAGCTGTCTGCGCCCGTGGCGGCAGTGTGTGGGTGGAGCGCGGTCGGCCGTCGTTCGACCATCCTCGGTCGGTTGTGAGGGGCACGTCGGCGCGAAGTACCGAGGGTGGCCAGCACGAGG
>JBPCJW010000100.1:0-11307 GCA_051004915.1 Ilumatobacteraceae bacterium | reverse complement strand
CGTGGTCGACTGACGGCATGACACGCCTCGGCTACCAGATCCCCAACTTCACCTATCCCGACACCGGGCCGGCCGGCCTGTTCGACGTGATCGCGCAGCAGGCTCGTGAGGCCGACGGCTCAGGCTTCGACACCGTGCTGGTGATGGACCACTTCTACCAATTGCCGATGCTCGGTGCGCCGGAGGAGCCGATGCTGGAGTGCTACTCGCTGCTGTCGGCGTTGGCTCGCGAGACCTCGGTCGTTCGTCTCAGTGCGCTCGTCACGGGCAACACGTACCGCAACCCGGCCGTGTTGGCGAAGACGGTGACGACCCTCGACATCGTGTCCGGCGGTCGAGCGCAGTTAGGCATCGGGGCGGGGTGGTTCGAGCTGGAGCACGACGCGTTCGGGATCGAGTTCGGCACGTTCACCGATCGCTTCGCCAAGCTGGAAGAGGCGCTGCAGATCATCCTTCCCATGCTGCGCGGCGAGCGGGTGACGCTCGACGGGGCGCGCTACCAGGTGACTGATGCGATCAACTCGCCGGCGCCGGTCAGCGGCATCCCCGTCATGATCGGTGGGAGCGGCGAGCGCAAGACGCTACGCCTCGTCGCCCAGTACGCCGACGAGTCGAACCTCACGGCGCCAACCGCCGACGTCCCGCGCAAGCTGGAGGCGCTCGACGAACACTGCGGTCGACTGGGCCGCGAGCGCAGCGAGATCACCGTGTCGGTGATGCGCTCGGTGTGCGTGGCCCCAACGATGGAGGAGGCGCGAGCCGAGCTGACCGGCTACTTCGGGCGTCGGGGTCTCGACCTCGACTCCCTGCCGGATGCCGATCGGGAGGCGATGATGAGCTTCGTCGTCCTCGGCGATCCGGACACGGTCGGCGAGCGCCTCGCCACCGACCTCGCCCTCGGCATCGACGGGTTCACGCTCAACGCCCCGGCCAACGGTCACGTGCCCGGCCGGGTCGCGCTGCTCGGGGAGACGGCGGCGAAGGTCCTGTCCTGACGTCTGGTGGTCACTGTCGTCCGGTGTCGCTCGGGGCGGTCTGGCGGTACCAGGCCGCCCCGTACATCGTCAGCGAGGCGACCAACGCGACGATCACCCACAGCACGATCACCGCGTCCACCCACGATCCCACCGGCGGCGATCCGGGCAGGAAGTTGCGCAACGGCACCGTGGCGAACAGCATCGCCGCCATCCACGACATGAACGTCGGCTGCACCACGCGCCGGCCGCGCAGGGTCGTCACGGCGACGAAGCACGCGGTGAACGCCAGCACGATCATCACGACGAGGATGATCGCGGCGAACGCCTGGGTGTCGCCCGACCGGCTTGCCTCGATGCGGAAGAACTGGAGATCGCCCGGCGCCCCTGGAACGTCGGCCTCGGTGACGTTGACCCGCCAACCCTGCACCTCGCCGTCGATCTGGACAACCGCCTCCAGCGCCCGGCCGTCGGACACCGAGCCCTCGACGACACCAACGATGAGGGCGGCGGAGTAGCGGTCGAACGGCCAGTTGCGGATGTCGCCGTCGAGCTCCAACTCCATCCGGTTGACGGCCGGCACCTGGCCCGCAGGGAACGTCACCTCTCGACTCCCCGCCGACGGGTCGATGAGCACCGTGATGTCGCGATCGAGAGTGAACCCGTTGGGGGTCGCGCCCAGCGAGGGATCTGGTTCGATGTCCACGTCGATGACGAGTCGCTGCGGGGTCGTCTGCACAGCCTCAGCGTGCAGATCGACGAACACCCCGCCGGCGGGGACGGACGCGTCCTCCCCAACGCCGCCCGTCCGACCACTGACGGCGTATAGGAAGAGTAGGCCGGCGTAGGCGACGACGAGCAGCCCCATGCCGCCCGCCCAGAAGAGCCGACGTCGTCGAGGTCGACGGGCCGACGGCGCCGCCTCGTCCACGGGCCGGAGCGTACTGAGGGTCGACCGCCGGACGTGAAGACACGACGGTCACGCGACGGAGCTCGCCCTGTCCACAGTCCAGCTCGGTTGTCCCCAGCCAAGTCACAGGAAGTCGGCACTGTCTATCCACAGGCAGCCTGCGTCATGATCACGACGATGGCCAACAGCCTGCGTGTGTCGACCCCGCGGCCGCGCCGCCATGGGGCAGTCCTCGGGCCGGAGGACCGCCGCCAACTCGAACGCGAGGGCTGGCGCACGACGCTCGACTATCGAGAGAACCACGTGCGCAGTCGCGACGGCCGGCTGCTGGAGGTCGTGCCGTCCTGGGTCGCCGAGGCCGAACGCTACGACGGCGAGGTCGTCGTCGCGGCCGCGTCTGGCCCCACGCCCGAGGAAGCATGGGCCCGGCTGCGCTCCTCGATCGACGTCGCCCCGCCGCCGCGCAGCGGGGCCCGCGTCCGCCTGCTCCGTCCGTGAGTGCGACCGACACGAGTGGCTCGCTCCGCTCGCGGGGCCGGACCAGGCCGGCCTGAACACATGCGCGCTGCGGTCGGGGGCCAAAGCGGTGACGACGTTCAGTGGCTCGCTCCGCTCGCTGGGCCGGACCAGGCCGGCCTGAACACATGCGCGCTGCAGTCGGGGGCCAAAGCGGTGACGTCCCCTAGGTCATGCGCCAGCCACCGCGGTGGATGATCTCCTCCGGGCGACGCCGCCGCCGTGGCGCCGACCGACCTGCGCCGCCCGGCAGCGTGTCGTCGCCCGTCGGCCCAGTAGAAGTCACAGCGGGAACCGGCCAGCCAAGGGCCACGGCACCGAGCACCTCCATCATCGACGGGATGGCGAGCGCCCGACGCAGGGCACGCTCACCCTTGAAGATGCCGAAGAACAACGCCCCCAGTCCGGCGTCTTCGGCGGCCAGCAGCATGGTCATCACCGCCATCGAGGCGTCGATGGTCCAATACGGCGCCGGCCACGCATCGGTCCCGCTGCCCAATCCGGTCGCCTGCTTGTCCTGTTCGGCGTAGCGCTCGGTGTACGCCCGCGGATCGGCGAGCGGGATGGCGATCACCGGCGCCTCGAGGAGGCGTTGCCAGCGGAAGGCCCCGCGCCGCATCGGCGGAAGGGTGATGTCCCAGAACATCGCGGTTCCCGCGCCTTCTAGCACCACGAGGTGCCAGCCCTGCGTCTTGCCGGCGCTCGGAGCGCGCGAGCCGAGATCGACCAGCCCGGCGAGCACGTCCGGCGGGACGGGACGTCCGTCGAAGGCCCGGGTCATGCGCCGCCTCCGCACGACATCGGCGAACTCGGCCACGAGCGGCCCCGGGGTCAGTGGCGTGCGCCGAGCTTGACGAGGTCCTCGGCCATCGTCCAGCCGTAGACGATCAGCGACCCGCTGTCGTCGACCGGGACGGCGTCGAACTGCTCACGCCGGCCAGCGTCGACAGCCTCCGGCTTGAGCACCTCGTGGTCGATGAAGCCTGCCTGGCCGTTGCGGCGGATGACGAACGACTTCTCGTCGTACGCGCTCTCGACGTCGAAGCGCTTGGCAAGCCGGCGACCCCATGCCCGCTCCTCGCCGACGGCCCGCGCGCCGGGGCTCGGGGTCACATCGTCGAGCTCCTTGAACGCGTCGACGGCTCCCGGGGCGACGAACCGGGCGCCGAGCACGACGTCCTCGTCGGGGAACGCCATCAACGCTCGGTGGTAGGCCTCACCCATCAGACCGCGCAGCACCGACTCGCGCTTCGACGTGCGCTTGACGCTCATCGACCCGAGCAGGACGCACGGCGTGCCGCCGATGCGCTCGAGCGTGGAGAACGTGAAGCCGTGCAGCTTGCCGTCGATCCTGGCAATCGTGACCAGGACCCAGTCCTCCTTGGCCTTGGACAGTTCACCGATGCCGAACGCGCCACCCATCGACGCCAGCTCGTCGAGGTCGGTATCGGTGAGGGCCGCAGAATCGTTCGTTTGCACCTGGACTGCCATATCCCCCTCTTCCTGTGCGGCGGGCGAGACAGGCATTCTACAGGGTCCCCGGCGTAGGGCCGAAGGAGACGGCTACAACCCCACCGCGTCATGGCCGAAGGTCATCCGCAGCTCGCCGACGGCGCGATCGACGTCGACACGGAAGTCGTCCGACAGCCGCAGCACCTGGGTCCCGATGTCGAGCGTGACCTCGGAGTCGCCCGGGTGATCGCGCAGGATCCGTTTCAGGCGGGCGATGCGCAGCTCGTCGAGGGCCGCCGAGGGGATGCGCAGACGCAGGGGTGGCGCCGGTCCGGACTCCAGCGCGTCGAGCACCTCCAACGACTGGCAGATCACGGTGACCCGCGACTCGTCACGACGATCGAGCCGACCCTTTACGGCCACGATGAGGTCGTCGGCGAGCTTGTAGCCGTGCTCGCGCAAGACGTGCGGGAACAGGGTCACCTCGATGTTCGCCTCGAGGTCCTCGAGCACGAAGACGGCCATCTGGTCGCCCTTGCGCGTGAACTTGCGGGCCAGGCCGGTGACGATCCCACCGAGGTGCACGTTGGCGCCGTCGGCTACTTCGGCGAGGTCGATGATCGCCTGGTCGACCTTGCGCCGCAGCGCCGCCTCGACCCCGAGCAGCGGGTGGTCGGACACGTACAGCCCGAGCATCTCCTTCTCGTTGCGCAACTTGTCTGTCTTGTCGAACTCGACGTCGGGCACAGGCAGGCGCTCGTCGAACCCTGCCGTGGACGCAGCATCGGCGTGAGCGCCGGGCGATGCGCCCCAGTCACCGAACAGGCTCATGACGCCGCGATCGCGCTCGCGCCGGCGAGTGAGCGTGGAGTCCGAGACGTGCTCGAAGACGCCGAGCAGTCCCTTGCGTGGGTGGCCGACGGAGTCGAACGCGCCGGCCTTGATCAGCGACTCAACTGCCCGTTTGTTGAGCGCCGGCTCGGGGACTCGCTCGGCGAACTCGTGGAAGTTGGCGTACGGACCGTTCTCGTCGCGCTCGGCGAGGAGCAGCGTGACGAGGCCGCCGCCGACGTTGCGCACCGCCGACAAGCCGAACGTGATGGCCCCCGGACTACCGATCGGCAACGTCACGCCGTCGGGGAGGTCGTCAGGTGACAGCGCGGCGAAGTCGATCACCGAGCGGTTGATGTCGGGCGTCAGCACCCGGATGCCCATCGATCGGCACTCGCTGATGTACACCGCCGCTCGATCGAGGTTGCCCTTCACGCTGGTCAGCAGGCAGCTTAGGTACTCCACCGGGTAGTGGGCCTTGAGGTAGGCGGTCTGGTACGCGACGAGGGCATACCCGTAGGCGTGGCTCTTGCCGAAGGCATAGTCGGCGAACGGCTCGATGATGTCGAACAGCCGCGTGCCCAGCTCGCGGGTGTACCCCGTGCGCTCGGCGCCCGAGATGAACTGCTCGCGCTCGGCCGCGATCAGCGCACGGACCTTCTTCGAGCAGGCCTTGCGCAGGTTGTCTGCCTCTGCCAGTGAGTAGCCGGCGACCTTCTGGGCCACCCGCATCATCGACTCCTGGTAGATCATCAGCCCGTACGTGTCGCCGAGCACCTCGCTGAGATCCTCGTGCTCGTAGTGCAGGGGCTGGCGGCCGTTCTTGCGGTCGGCGTAGTCGTTGTGCATGTTCGCCGCCATCGGGCCCGGCCGGTACAGCGCGAGGAGCGCAGCGACGTCATCGAAGCTGGTCGGCTTGAGCGAGCGCATGAGGGCGCGCATCGGCGCGCCCTCCAGCTGGAACACGCCGATGCCGGCGCCGCGCTGCAGCAGCTCGAGGGTCGGGCCGTCGTCGAGCGCCACGGTGTCGATGTCGAAATCCGGGTTCCCGCGCGCCCGGACCATCGCCACCGTGTCGCTGATCACGTCGAGGTTGCGCAGGCCGAGGAAGTCCATCTTCAACAGGCCGAGCGACTCGACGCCGTTCATCTCGTACTGGGTGACCACGGGTGACAGTTCGGGATCCTGTCCGCTCTCGGGCTTGCGCTGCACCGGGACGTGATCGGTCACCGGGTCCTTGGTGATGACGACGGCGGCGGCGTGGATGCCGTCGGAGCGCTTCAGCCCTTCCAGCCCCTTGGCGACGTCGACGACCTTCTTCACGTCGACGTCGGTGTCGTACATCGCGCGCAGCTCGGCGGCAGCCTTGTAGCCGTCGGCGTACTTCGGGTGCTGCTCGAAGCAGTACTTGAGCGGCGTGTCGCGACCCATCACGAGCGGCGGCATGGCTTTGGCGATGCGGTCGCCGACGTTGTACGGGAACCCCAGCACGCGGGCCGCGTCGCGCACCGCGTTACGCGCCTTGATCGTGCCGAACGTGATGATCTGGGCGACGTGGTCGCGGCCGTAGCGCTCGGCGGCGTAGCGGATCATCTCGTCGCGGTACCGGGAGTCGAAGTCCATGTCGATGTCGGGCATCGAGACGCGGCTGGGATTGAGGAAGCGCTCGAACAGCAGGTCGTACTTGATCGGGTCGAGGTCCGTGATGCGCAGGCAGTAGGCCACGGCGCACCCGGCAGCCGAACCACGGCCGGGACCGACGCGGATCCCTGCGTCCTTGGCGTGCTTGATGAGGTCCCACACGATGAGGAAGTACGACGCGAACCCCATCGTGGCGATCGTGTCCAGCTCGTACCGCACGCGCGCCTTGACCGTCTCCGGCACGTCGTCGCCCCAGCGTTCTCGGACGCCCTGCCACGTGACGTGCTCGAGGTACGCAGCACCGTCGTTGAAGCCCTCGGGCAGCGGGAAGTTTGGAAGCTGGGGGGCCCCGAAGTCGATCGTCACGTCGGCCCGCTCGGCGATCCACAACGTGTTGTCGCAGGCGTCGGGCACCTCGGCGAACAACGACCGCATCTCGGCCGCCGTCTTGAGGTAGTGCTGGTCGCCCTCGAACTTAAAGCGTTTCGGGTCGTCGATGGTGCTGCCCGTCTGCACGCACAACAGGGCGTCGTGGGCGACGGCGTCCTCCTGGCAAGTGTAGTGGCTGTCGTTGGTGGCCAGCAGGGGCGCGTCGATGCGCCGGGCGATCTCGACCAGCTCGGGGTTGGTGCGGCGCTGGTCGGCCAGGCCGTGGTCCTGCAACTCGACGAACAGCGAGTCGCGCCCGAAGATGTCCTGCAGCCGCGCTGCCTTGGCCGTGGCGCCCTCGACGTCGCCCCGCAACAGGGCCTGGAGCACCACCCCGCCCAGGCAGCCGGTGGTAGCGATGATCCCTCCGTGGAGCTCGTTCAGCAACTCCCAGTCCACCCGAGGCTGGTAGAAGTAGCCCTCAAGGTAGGCCCGGCTGGAGAGCTTCAACAGGTTGCGGTAGCCGACGTTGTTCTCGGCCAGGAGGGTGAGGTGGTAGTAGAGCTTCTCGCCACCGTCGCTGTCACCGCCACCGTCGTCGAGGCGGCCCCGGCGACGGGGGCGCTCGTGGCGGCTCTCCCCCGCCATGTAGGCCTCGGTCCCGACCACGGGGGTGATGCCCACCTTGCGGCACTCGGCGTAGAAGTCGAGGACCCCGTACATGTTGCCGTGATCGGTGATGCCCAGTGCCGGGTGGCCGTCGGCGGCAGCGGCGGCCACCACGTCGGCGATCCGCGCCGCGCCGTCGAGCATGGAGAACTCGGTGTGGGTGTGCAGGTGGGCGAAGCTGCTCGCCACGACTCGATCCGCCTTCCGATCTTGTCCACAAATCCACAGCCAGCCTGTGGACGAGTTACAGCGTTGTGATTCGAGACTAGCGCAACGGCGGCGTGGCGATCTCCCCGGAGGTCACCATCACTGCTGACATCGGGTCCCAGCATTAGCGGACTAGAAACCAACGGGATCGAAACGACAACCTGCCGTCAGTGGTCATCGGCCAGTGGAGGGAGTCGCCCTCGCCCTGACGCGCGGGAAGGAAGCCGCCCGCCTAGCCGAACGCCGGGTTCGGCTAATAACCGCGCTCGAACTCACCGAGACAAACCCGGCGTCTCGAGCGAAAACAGGCCGGACCATTGTTCAGGCCGCGTTCCGCCCTCCACGGGATGCGACCGTGGTGAGGACCCGACGGAAGAAGGTCCGCCACAGCTCCAGTGGGTCCCCAGCTCGATCACAGATCCGAGGGCCGGCTCGCCACGCCCGTTCAGCGGCCCGTGACGGTTCCGATCGCTCCTTGGGCGTCATCACCCTCGGGGGGACCTGCCCGGGGCCGCTACGACGATCGGCCGCAGCCGATCGGTGGATTGGGGTTAGCGGATGCATTGTTGGCCACTTTGGCGCCGCTACTTCAGATGACAGCCCCCGGTGCTGTAATTCACATGTCGCCGCTCGGATCTCAATCCCGGTATCCGGGGCCGCTGCGACGGCCCTTCGTGGCCCTACAGGTACGCCCCGCCGGACACGTCCGGCCCGCCCGTCGGGCCGCCGGGGGCGGGCAGGCCTCGCTGCTGCATCATCTCCTCGAGCTGGGCACGCGCCGCCACCTGCTGGGCGAACAACGTGGCCTGGATGCCGTGGAAGAGGCCCTCGAGCCAGCCCACGAGCTGCGCCTGGGCGATACGTAGCTCGGCTTCGCTCGGTGTCGGGTCCTCGAGGGGCAGGGTCAGGCGGTCCAGTTCGGCTCGTAGGTCCTCCGAGAGGCCCTGGGCCAGTTCTTTGACCGAAGTCTCGTAAATGGTCTTCAACCGGCCCCGGCTGGCCTCGTCGAGCGGGGCATGGCGGACCTCCTCGAGGAGCTGCTTGATCATGGAGCCGATGCGCATCACCTTGGCCGGCTGCTCGACGGCCTCGGTGACCACCTCGGCCTCACCGCTTTCATCGGTGTCGACTGCTGTGGGGTCGTCACTGTCACCGCCGGCGGCCGGCGTACCGGCGCCGATCACGGCGTCGGGGTCGCGCAAAGGGTCGGGGCTGGCGTCACTGGTCACCGCTCGATCCTGCCCGATCCTGTCCCGCCTACGCCTGCAGGGCCAGCAGGGGAACGAGCATCTCGTCGGAGGTGAGGGAGCCGTGGCGCGACTGGAGGCGATAGGGGCCGGTGTCGGCCGGGTCGGCGAAGGCGACGGGGGCGTGGGCGGCGAGGACCACGTCACCGAAGCGGCTGGCGGCGGCGTCGCTCACCTTGGGCCCGAACCACTCCTCGGCGATGACCTCGTCGCGGGTGCGGACCCAGGCCTGCGACCCGTGGCAGATTCGGGCCGCCTCCACCAGGGCCGCCGCCTGTCCGGGCCGGGCGTGCATCCACCGGAAGCGTCCTTCGCCCGAGAGCAGTTCGACGTGAGCCATCACGTCGTCGTGGACAGCCACCACGGCGTCGCCTACCTGCACCTGGCCGTGGTCGGAAGTGACGAGCAGGACGGCGCCCGGAGTCAGGGCTGAAGCCACGTCGGCGATCAACCGGTCGGTGGACGACAGCTCGGCGTCGTAGTGCTCGCCCAACCCGAACTCGTGCGCCACCTTGTCGATGCCGTCGTAGTAGGCGTACACGAAGCTGTCGCCGTTGCGCAGCAACTGGCGCACCTCCGTGGCCATGGTCGAGGTCACCCGCCAGCCGTGGAAGCGCACGTCGGCCAGGTGGGCGGCGGTGAAGCCGCTCCCGGAGAACTCGGCCCGGGTCACCACTGCTGGACGGCGGCATCCGAAGGCGGGCCGACCCTGGATCTCGTTGGGCCGGATGACCTCCCGGGCGTCGCCGTCGGGGGTCTGCCAGCGCAGGACATTCAAGACGTCGCCGCCGACGTTGATGCGATAGCCCACCACGCCGTGCTCCCCGGGTGGGCAGCCGAGGACGAGCGAGCTGAGGGCCGTGGCCGTGGTGGAGGGAGCCACCGTGGAGATGGCGCCGCCCTGCATCAGGGCGAGGGTGGGGGCCAGGTGGCGGCGGGTGGCGAGCTGCTCGAATCCCAGCCCGTCGAGCACCAGCAGCACGACCTGGGAGGCGTCGGCGACCACGGCCGGCATCCATGCCGGCACGGGCCGGACGCCGTCCAGGAGCACCGGGACCACGTTGCTCAGGCAGGCCCCGGCATATTCGGGGACGAGAGGCTCAATTGCCGGCTGGCTCGCCTGTTGCGGACCCATCCCCCTAGTCCATCACTCCCGGTAGCTGTCTTGCACATCCACCCTGGGGACGGCCCCCCGTACCATGGGAGCCGTGAAGGTCTCGACTCGGGGTGACTACGCCGCCCGGGCGCTGTTGTCGCTGTCGTTGCACCAGGAACAGGGGCGCTCGCCCACCTCGGTGCGTGACATCGCCGACCGCACCGGGCTGCCCCAGCCCTACCTCGAGCAGATCCTGTTGGCCCTCAAAGGGGCCGGACTGGTGCGGTCGAAGCGGGGCGTGGGCGGAGGCTACGTGCTGGCCCGGGCACCGGCCGAGATCACCCTGGGAGAGATCGTGAGCGCCGTGGACGGCCCCATCGTGGCCGGGGACTTCGGCCGGCCGCACGAGGACGGCGCCTGCGACCACGAGGGCCAATGCGTGCTGCTGGCCATGTGGGCCGACGTCGGCGATCACATGCGTCGCCACCTTGACTCCTTCACCCTCGAGGATTGCGTGGTACAGGCGCGAGGCGCTCCCCCCCTCGCCGCCGGCCCCTCCCCCGAGGCCCCGGGGGCGACGACGATCACGACAGCCGATCGAGTACCTGGCGCAGATCGGCGGGAAGTTCCGAGACGAAGCTGAGCCGCTCACCCGTCCTCGGGTGGTCGAAGGAGAGTTCCTCGGCGTGCAGGAACGGGCGCCGGCACTCTAGGGCAGCGAAGGCGCCAGATGCGCCGGAGGCGACGTAGGCACCGGAGGCGTCGCGCTTCCCGCCGTAGCGGGCGTCGCCCACCACGGGGTGGCCGATGGCGCTCAGGTGGACACGGATTTGATGGGTCCGGCCCGTCTCCAGCCGGCAGGCCAGCAGCGCGGTGGGCGCCGGCAACTGGTAGCAGGAACGGAGCCGGTACCCGGTGCGAGCCTCCCGGCCCCGGCTGGAGACGGTCATGCGCGTCGGCTCCCGGCGAGAGCGGCCGATGGGGGCGTCGACCTGGCCCTGCGCCGGCTCGGGGCACCCCCAGACCAGCGCCAGGTAGGCCCGGCCCACCGTCCGGCAGGCGAGCTGGGCTACCAGCGAGTCGTAGGCCCGGGCGGAGCGGGCCATGACCAGTAGACCCGAGGTCCCCTTGTCGAGGCGGTGCACTACGCCCGGCCGGCCCGGCTGGCCCACCCCACCCATCTCGGGGTAGCGGGCCAGCAGGCCCTGGACCAGGGTGCCGAGGGGGTTCCCAGAACCCGGGTGGACCACCATCCCCGCCGCCTTGTCGACCACGATGACCTCGTCGTCGGCGTACACCACGTCCACGTCGATTTCCGGGGCGGGGACGTCGCTGTTCGCCGGAGGCGTGGGGACGTCGACGTCAACGTCTCCGCCACTGATGACCCGCGTGGAC
>JBPCJW010000099.1:0-9933 GCA_051004915.1 Ilumatobacteraceae bacterium | reverse complement strand
TGGGAGGGCGACTAGCGGATCTGGCGGATCCGGCCCGCTGTGCCCCACGTCCGGTCGGCGGTCAGGACGTCGGCGTCGAGACGCTCGCCGAGCGCAAGGCACAGTCGGTCGGCGAGCGACAGCCCGTTGCCGTGGTGCCATGAGCGGGCGGCCCGCTCGGCATCGTCGGCCGTCACCACCTCCGTCGCCAGCTCGAAGCTGATCAGCAGCGCCCGGGCGAGGTCCCAGTTGCGGCCATGGGCCAGCACCTTCTGGGCGACCTCCGACCAATTCGCCGTCCCACAGCAGCCACCCTCCTGGAGCGCGACCTCCACGCCAGCAGCGCCCCGCTCTCCCTGCAAGAACGCCAGCAGCGAGGACGCGTCGAACACGATCATGGGCCATCCTCGGCAGCTGCGTCGGCACGGCGTTCGGCGAGCAACTCGTTGACGAGGTCGAGCCCGGCAAGGTCGGCCCGCACCCGATCGCGTAGCTGTTGACGGGTCAGCAACACGACACCTCCGGTCGTCTCGATGACGGTCAGCGGGGTGCCCTCGACGAGCGCGGCGCGCGCCCGCAGCTGAGCAGGGATGACGAGACGGCCCCGATCGCCCATCTTGATCACGTATGTCCCACTCATAGAGTAAACATACCACTCCGACATCTACGGTGGGACGCGGTGGAGCGAGCGTACGATCATCGGGCGTGAACGACTCCACCCGATGCCTCGCCGGCGCCGGGCCGAGGCCGTGAGATGATCGACGTGGCCGCCGGGCTGGCCACGTACCTCGGCGAGGCCTGGGGCGAGGCCGTCGAGGTGTCGGGCCTCTCGACGACCACGGCCGGTGCCCGGCGCCACAACGTGATCTTCTACGCCCGCATCGGCGACGCCGACGCCCATCGGCTCGTGGCCACGATCGTGCCGGCCGGAGAGACGATGATCAACGAGATCGACGCCGAGGCCGGCGTCCGCCTGCTGGCCGAAGCGGGCGGCGTGCTTGCCCCCCATGTGCACCTGTGGCGCACCGACGGCGAGTTGGTCGGCGGCCCGTTCATGGTGTCGGACTTCGTCGCCGGCGAGACCGTGCCTCGGCGCGTGCTGCGGCTGGTGGAGGAGACGGGCAACGGCGACCTCGTCGCCTCCCAGCTGGGCGCGTCGCTCGCCCGCTTGCACGCCATCGACCCGGCCGACGTGACCGTGCCGCTGCGCGAGCTGGACCCCAAGGATCCGACCCGGGCCGCGCTGGTCGTCCTGAACGAAGCCGTCGACCTGCTGCCGCAACGCCGCCCGGCCCTCGAGCTGGGGCTGCGATGGCTCGAGCGGAACCTCCCGCCGCCACCCCAACGAGTGTCGATCCTGCACACCGACGTGCGCAACGGGAACATCATCGTCGGCGAGGACGGGCTGCGGGCGGTGCTCGACTGGGAGGGCGCACTCGCCGCCGGCGATCCGATGCAGGACCTGGCATGGCCGTCATTGCGGATGTGGCGGTTCCGCGTGGACGAACGGGAGATCGGCGGGTTCTCCGATCGTGCCCCGTACGTCGAGGGCTACGAACGCGCTGGCGGCACGTACGACGAGGAGCGCTTCGAGTGGTGGAAGGTGTTCGAGACGGCGCGCTGGGCGGTCGGGCTGGCGGTGCAGACGATGGCCTTCCTCGACGGCAGCGTGCCCAGCATCGTGATGGCTGCCAGCGGCCGCCGAGTCCCCGAACTGGAGTGGGACCTGCTGATGCTGATCAGGGAGCGGTGAGGGTCGCGGCCGGATGACGGCCTTGCCGGACGCCGACCGACGAATCGTGCGTGTGCTACCAATCGACCCCGTGGCCGTCGCGACGCTGCCCAGCGAGCGCTCGTTCCGGGTGGGGTTGGCCCTCATCACGGTCGCCGGCGCGGTGTGGCGACTCGGGTATCTGTTCGTCGTCAAGCTCGACGACAACGTCATGCTCAACGACGCCTTGTACTACAGCATGCAGGCGGGGCGCAACAGCGAGGGCGACTGGTTCCGGGACGGGCTGACCCAGCTGCCGGGCGCCGAGCACGGCCCGCTGACCTCGCTGTACCTCACCCCGTGGAGCGCGCTGCCCGGTGACCTCGTGCGCTGGCAGCGCTTCGGGACGACGCTGCTCGGCATCGCCACCGTGGCCGTGATCGGGCTGGTCGGCCGGCGCCTCGCCGGCTCCGTGGTCGGCCTCCTCGCAGCGGCGATCGCGGTCGTCTACGCCAACTTGTGGATCAACGATTCCGTGATCATGTCCGAGTCGCTGGCCTGTCTCTTGGTCGCGATCGCGCTGCTCGTTGCACTGCGCTTCGACACCCGGCCGACCGTCGGGCAGGCGGCGGCGCTCGGTGTGCTGGTCGGACTCGCCGCGCTGGCACGCAGCGAGCTGGCGATCCTCGCAGTCGGGTTCGCGGTGCTCGCCTGGTGGCGGTCGGCCGGGCACGCCCGCCGAGCCGCGATGCCGGCGGCCGTGGTCGTCGGCTTGGTCGTCGCCATCGTGCCGTGGAGCCTGTACAACCTCAGCCGCTTCGAGGAACCGGTGCTGCTGACGACGAACGACGGCACGACGCTGCTCGGTGCGAACTGCGATTCGACGTACTACGAGGACATCGGTGGATGGGACCTGCGCTGCCTCGGTGACCTCCCACCCGTCGGCACGGTCGACGCGTCGGTGCCCTCACTCGAACGACGCGACCGCGCCGTGGACTACATCACCGACCACCTCGACCGGCTGCCGATCGTCGTGGTCGCCAGGGTCGGGCGCCTGCTCGACCTGTACCGCCTCGACTCGCTGATCGCGTTGGACGTCGGTGAGGAGAAGGCCGAGTGGGCGGTGTGGGCGGGCATCGTCTCGTTCTGGGTGGTGGCCGTCATGGCGACCGTCGGGTGGCGGACCCTGCGCCGGCCCGGTCCCGGATCGGGCGATCGAGCCCGCGCCAGGTGGTGGCTGGCGGTGCCGATCCTCGCCGTGTTCTTGACCGCGACCGTCTTCTACGGCGCCCACCGCATCCGTGCACCGGCCGAGCCGGCGATCGTCGTGCTCGCCGCGACGGGCATCGTGGCGCTCGTCGAGCGACGGTCGTCACGACCGCCCGCACGAGTCGAGGTGCCCGAGCCCGTGGCACACTCGGGTCGTGCCGACGGCCACGCTTGACGACAAGTTGGCGATGCTGCGCGCCGAGCTCGACTCGCTCGGCCGCGTCGTCGTGGCGTTCAGCGGCGGAGCCGACTCCGCCTTCCTCGCCGCCGTCGCCCACCAGGTGCTCGGCACGGCGGGCACGCATGCCGTCACCGCCGTCTCGCCGTCGCTGGCCAGCAGCGAGCGCGACGACTGCGCCTCGCTGGCGACCGAGTGGGGCCTGCGCTGGAGCGCGGTGGAGACCGACGAGATGGTGCGAGCCGCCTACCGCGTCAACGACATCGACCGCTGCTTCCACTGCAAGGCCGAGCTGATGGACGTGCTCGCGCCGATCGCCGCAGTCGAGGATGCGCGGGTCCTGCTCGGCGTCAACCTCGACGATGTCGACCCGACACACGGCGACCACCGCCCCGGTCAGCGGGCGGCGTCCGAGGCCGGGGCGTCGTTCCCGCTCGTGGCCGCCGGCTTCACCAAGGCCGAGGTGCGTGCGGCGTCGAGACAGCTCGGGCTGCGCACGTGGGACAAGCCGGCCGCGGCGTGCCTCGCCAGCCGGGTGCCGTACGGGACGGAGGTGTCGGTGGCTGTGCTGTCACGCGTCGAACGGGCCGAAGCGGCGCTGCGGGCGTTGGGCTTCGTGCAGGTGCGCGTCCGGCACTACGAAGACACGGCGCGCATCGAGGTCGACCTCGCCGACCTCGAGCGGGTGGTGGCGGCCCGCGACGCGATCGTCGCCGGCGTGCGGGGGGCCGGTTACCGATACGTGACGCTCGATCTCGAAGGCTTCCGGTCGGGGAACCTCAACCGTACTTGATGGCTCGCTTCGCTCGCGGGGCCGGGCAGGCCGGCCTGACGTGGATCGCGCACTGTGGACGGGGGCCGAAGCCCTCCCAGGGGGTACCGTCGCCGGACATGAAGCTGGCGATGATGATCAACTACTCGGGTGACTTCCACGCTGATGTGACGCGTGTGCAAGAGCTGGAGAAGGCCGGGCTCGACCTCGTGTGGATCCCGGAGGCGTACTCCTTCGACGCCATCAGTCAGGTCGGTTTCCTCGCCGCCAAGACCGAGCGGCTGGAGATCGGCACCGGCATCATCAACGTGTTCTCGCGCACGGCCACGGCGATCGCCCAGACCGCCGCCGGGTGTGACTACGTCAGCGACGGCCGCTTCATCCTCGGCCTGGGCGCCTCCGGCCCGCAGGTCATCGAGGGCTTCCACGGCGTGCCGTACGAGCACCCGATGCCGCGCATCCGGGAGTACATCGACGTGTGTCGTATGACGTGGCGGCGCGAGCCGGTGGTCTACGACGGCCAGACCGTTCACATCCCGCTGCCGCAGGGGCAGGGGACCGGGCTCGGCAAGCCGCTCAAGTTGATCAACCACCCGAAGCGCTCGGACATCCCGATCTTCTGGGCCAGCCTGATGGGCAGGAGCGTCACCAACACGGCCCGCCACGCCGACGGTTGGCTGCCGATCTTCTTCGATCCCGAGCGGTTCGAGGACGTGTGGGGCGACGACCTGCGGACCGGGATGGCTGACCGTGACCCGACACTGGGTCAGCTGCAGATCTCGGCGGGAGGGATGGTCGCGATCGGCGACGAGTACGCCGGCGACGGTGCGGATCGCGTGCTCGACATGGCCAGGCCGACCACGGCGCTGTACGTCGGCGGGATGGGCGCGAGGGACAAGAACTTCTACAACTCGATCGCCAAGCAGTACGGGTACGTGGACGAGGCGACGGAGATCCAGGACCTGTACCTGTCCGGGCGCAAGGAGGAGGCGGCAGCAGCTGTGCCGCGACAGCTGTTGGCGTCGACCAACCTCGTCGGCCCGGAGTCGCACGTGGCCGAGCGGATCGCGGCCTACAAGGCGGCCGGCGTCACCCACCTGTCGATCGCGCCGGTGGGTGCCGACCCGGTGAAGACGGTTGAGACGCTCAGGGGCATGCTCGACTGAGGACCGGCGCGGATTGGTCCAGCCTGTTCGGAGCTGGTTGTCCGCAGAGCTCTTGAAGTGAGGGGTGCGCCGATCAGTGCGTCGCGACCCGGCGGATCTGGGCGCGAATCGTTGCAAATCGCGAACTGGGCGCGGATCGTCGCACATCTGCGACGAATCGCGCCCAGAAGGGCCGATGAGCGGTGCCCTCCCGGGATCGCAAACCCTCGGGTCAAGAACGTGAGTTACACCATGCCTCTCAGCCACCACAGCGCCAGCGACCACGCGGCGGCGAGGAGCACGAGGGCGATGGCGGCCCAGCGCCAGGTGTGTTCAGTGGTGACCTGGACCTCTTGGCCGAGAGTGTCCCCGAGGGAGTCTTGGATGCGGGCGTAGGCGTCCTCCAACTCGGTGCTCGTCGCCGCCTCGTATGCGACGCCGCCGGTCACCTCGGCGACCCCCTCCAATGGCGCCGGCTGGACGGGGACGGGCAGGACGTTGCCCGTCTCGGGATCCTCGATCGTCCCCTCCGCTGTCCCGAAGGCGATGGTGAACACCGGCACGCCCGCATCGGCGGCGGCCTGGCCGCCCTCCTCGGTCGGCCGCCCAACCGTCGTCTCGCCGTCGGTCAGCAACACGATCGCCCCCGGCGCCAGCTCGTCGTCGGCCGGGGCGCCGTCCCCATCGTCGGCCAACCGGATCAGCAGGTTCGCCCCGGTGGTCAGCGCATCGCCGATCGCCGTCGACTCGGCCAGCGCCAGTCCCTCGATGCCCCTGTCGATGGCGTCGCGGTCCAGCGTCGGCGCGACCTCGACGCCGACTGCACCGCTGAAGGAGATCAGCCCGACCTCGACGCTCGGGTCGACGCGCTCGACGAAATCGCGTGCCGCCTGCTTGGCCGCCTCCAATCGATCGGGCTCGACGTCGGTGGCCATCATCGACAGCGACACGTCGAACAGCACGAGGATCCGTCCCTCGCTGTCGGTGCGTTCGATCGACGTGGTGATCGGGCGGGCGATGGCGACGACACCGGCGGCCAAGCCGGCGACCTGCAGCACGGCGACGACGTGGCGCCGCCAGCCCGGACGGGACGGAGCGACACGGTCGAGGAGGTCGACCTGCGTGAAGCGGACCGTCGTTCGCCGCCGCCAGCGCAGGACGAGCACGTAGCCGACCGCAAGGGCGGCGACACCGAGCAGCCACCACAGCCGGCCGCCGTTGAGGAAGTCGGCGGCGATCATCGACGCAGCACCTGCGCGTTGACCGCCTGCACCCTGCGCCGACGGACGTGCTGGACGACCGTCGAGAGCCAGTCGGTGTCCGTCGCCAGCTCGATCAGGTCAGCGCCGGAACGGCGGATGCCCCAGATGCGCCGCTCGACGACCTCGGATGCGGCGACCGCGTAGCGGCGCTGCACCTCGGACGTCACACGCACCTCGCGCCGGCGCCCCGTCGACGGGTCGACGACCTCGATCATCCCGACCGGCGGCACGTCCAGCTCGCGCGGATCGTGGATGGTGATCGCCAGCAGGTCGTGGCGCATCCCGAGCCGAGCGAGTGGGTCGACCCACGCGTCACCGGCGAAGTCGGAGATCACGGCCGCGAACCCACGTCGGCGACTGACCACCGCCACCCGATCGATGGCCGCCGCCAGCTCCGCTCGGCCGAGCCCTTCCGACGGAGGTGGCGCAGCGATCGCACTGAGCACGGCGCGCACCTGGTCGCGACCGAAGCGCGGCGGCATCACCTTGAGGTGCGGTCCGGCCACGAGCACGGCGCCGAGGCGATTCTGGTTGCGGGCGGTGAGGAACCCGACGCCGGCAGCTGCGGCGAGGGCCACCTGCGCCTTGTCCGCCAGGGTCGTGCCGAAACGCATCGCCGCCGACGTGTCGACGACGAGCCACGCCTCGAGGTCGCGATCGGCGATCTGCTCGCGCACGTGGGTCTGCTGGGTGCGCGCCGTGACGTTCCAGTCGATGCGCCGCACGTCGTCACCCGGCTGGTACAGGCGGGCCTCGCCGGGCTCGCTGCCGTGACCCGGTGTCAGTCCCTGGTGGTTGCCGTGCAGCGCGCCGTCGAGACGACGGTTGATCGTCAGCTCCAGCGTGCGCACCAGCTCGGCCACGTGTTCGGTCGGCGGTCCGGCCGGCCAGGCGACCGTGTCAGCCATCGTGGACACGCCTACCCCAGCGCGGTGTTGGGTTTCGGCGACACCCAGGTGGCCGGCACGGTCTCCAGGATGCGGTTGACGAGGAGGTCGGGGGTGATGTCCCGGGCCAGCGCGTCGTACGTCAGCAGCAACCGGTGGCGCATCACCTCGGGCGCGACGTCGAACACGTCCTGCGGCGTGGCATACGTACGGCCGCGGATCAGCGACAGCGCCCGCGCCCCTCGCACCAGGTTGATGCTCGCCCGGGGGCTGGCACCGAGCCCGATCGACGGCGCCAGCTCGCCGAGACCGAACAGCGCCGGGTTGCGGGTGGCCTGGACGAGGTCGACGGCGTACTGCACGACGCTGCGGTCGACGAACACGGCATCGGCGCGATGCTGCAGCGCGATCAGTTCGCCGAGGTCGATGGTCTGCGCAGCGACGGGTGGGTTGACCGCCATCCGATCGATGATCGCCACCTCCTCCGCCGCCGTCGGGTACTCGAGGACGATCTTCATCATGAACCGGTCGCGCTGCGCGTCGGGCAGCTGGTACACGCCCTCGCTCTCGATCGGGTTCTGCGTGGCGACGACGAAGAACGGCAGCGGCACGCGGTGGGTGATCCCGCCGATCGTGACCTGGTTCTCCTGCATCACCTCGAGCAGCGCCGACTGCACCTTGGCCGGGGCCCGGTTGATCTCGTCGGTGAGCAGGAAGTTGACGAACACCGGCCCGAGCTCGACGTCGAAGCGTTCGCTGCTGCCCCGGTAGATGCGCGTGCCGACGATGTCGGACGGCAGCAGGTCGGGCGTGAACTGGATGCGAGCGAACGAGCCACCGACCACGTCGGCGAGCGTCTCTGCGGCCAGCGTCTTGGCCAAGCCGGGGACGGACTCGAGCAGGCAGTGGCCACGGGCGAGCAGTCCGACGAGCAGCCGTTCGAGCAGTCGGGACTGGCCGACGATCACCTTGCGCAACTCGAAGAAGATCCGCTCGACCTGCTCGGCGGTGCGGGTGTCGTCCATCGGGTTGGTCGGGCGGGACAGCGAAGTCGTGTCGGTGGAGGGCGGCATGGAGGTCATCGTGCTCCCGTCATCACGGTGGCCGGGGGTGGGAGCAGACGGTACCAATGCGTCCCTGGGTTCTCGTTGAGAGCTCGGTGTGGGTTCGCTGAGGGCGCCGTCCCCCTCGACGTGCGGATCGGGCGCGCTCGGGGCGACCACGATCCCGCCGAAGACCACGATTGCTACGGTCTGGCGGCATGTACCCGGGGAAGTACGCCGAAGATCATCCCGACCAACCCGCCCTCGTGATGGCCGGTTCCGGTGCCACCTTGACGTTCGCCGAGTTCGAGGCCAACGCCAACCGCCTCGCTCACCTGTTCCGGTCGGTCGGGCTGCACCGCGGCGATCACCTGGCGTTGTTCATGGAGAACCACTTGCGGTACTTCGAGACGATGGCGGCGGCCGAGCGCACCGGCCTGCTCTTCACGTGCGTCAACTCCTACCTGACGCCCGACGAGGTCGCATACATCGTCGACGACTGTGACGCCAAGCTGTTCATCACGACGGCAGCGAAGGCGGACGTCGCGATCGCCGCCGCGACGCAGACGCCGAAGGTCGAGACGTTCCTGTGCGTCGACGCCGATGCGCGGCTTGGCCCGTTCCAGCCGTACGACGAGGCGATCGCGACGTTTCCCGCCACGCACGTCGACGACGAGCGGCTCGGAGCCGCGATGCTCTACTCGTCGGGCACCACCGGGCGGCCGAAAGGCATCCTGCGACCGCTCCCGGAGGTCCACCCGGCCGAGCCGCTGCCCGTCATGCAGTTCGTGATGAACATGTTCAGCATGCGCCCGGGGATGACGTACCTCTCGCCGGCCCCGATCTACCACTCGGCACCGCAAGCGTCCGTCTCCGCTGCGCTGCGCCTCGGGGCGACGTCCGTGATCATGGAGCGCTTCGAACCCACCGACTTCCTCTGGGCGGTCGAGCGGTTCAAGATCACCCACAGCCAGCTCGTGCCGACGATGTTCAGCAGGATGCTCAAGCTCCCCGACGACGTCCGGCTGCGCTACGACACGTCGTCGTTGGAGATCATCATCCACGCCGCCGCGCCGTGCCCGGTTCCGGTCAAGCAGGCGATGATCGAGTGGCTCGGTCCCATCCTCATCGAGTACTACGGCGCGACCGAGGCCAACGGGTTCACGTTGTGCAACAGCGAGGAGTGGCTGGCCCACCCGGGCACCGTCGGCAAGCCGATCCTCGGCACGCTGCTGATCCTCGACGATGACGGCAACCCGGTGCCGACCGGCACGCCGGGCACGGTGTGGTTCGAGGGCGCCACCAACTTCACCTACTACAACGACGAGGCGAAGACGGCGGAGAGCCGGGAGGGGGCGAGCTCGACCGTCGGCGACGTCGGCTACGTCGACGAGGACGGGTTCCTCTACCTCACCGACCGCAAGACGTACATGATCATCTCGGGCGGGGTGAACATCTACCCGCAGGAGGCCGAGAACCTGCTGGTGACGCACCCCAAGGTGGAGGACGCAGCGGTCATCGGCGTGCCCAACGCCGACCTCGGCGAGGAGGTCAAAGCGGTCGTCCAGGTGATGCCGGAGTTCGAGGCGGGCCCGGAGCTTGAGCAGGAGCTGCTCGCGTTCTGCCGCCAGCACCTCGCCACCTTCAAGTGCCCGCGCACCGTCGACTTCGAGGCGGAGCTGCCCCG
>JBPCJW010000098.1:0-5338 GCA_051004915.1 Ilumatobacteraceae bacterium | reverse complement strand
GCTCCCGACCACGAACGTCGCCCTGATACGACACTCGGTTCTGTTCGCTACGGTCGGCGTCCGATGGTGAGCGAGCGGCGGCCGGCTGCCAAGCGGCGCCGCACCCGAACTGCGGCCGACGGCGAGCGGGTCCGGCTGCGCATCGGCAACCTGGCGAAGGCCGTGCTCGTCACCGGGCAGGCGTACCAGGAGCCGAAGGACGCGCTCAACGAGTTCGTCTCCAACGCCGCCGACGACTACGCCGAGGCCGGCCGGGCGGGCGGGCGCATCCGCATCATGCTCCGCCGGCGCGGCGTTCGGGCCGTGATCGCCATCGACGACTCGGGTCGCGGCATGAGCCAGGACCGCCTGCGGGAGGTGGCCCGCAACCTGTTCGAGTCGTCCAAGGTTGGTGACGACCGCACGCTCGGCGAGAAGGCGATCGGGCTGCTGGCGTTCCAGCAGCTCGGTGGCCGCTGCGACATCGTGTCCCGGGCCAGCGGATCGGACGAGACGTGGATGTTGCGCCTGCGGCGGGGCGACGCCTCGGCCGATCTCGTGCGGGAACGGCGGCGAGCACGGGCGACGTCCGGCACGACGGTGTTCATCTCCGACCTCGACGCAGAGGCCGCCCGCGTCCTCACCCAACGCAAGGTCGTCGACTACCTGCGGCGGCGCCGAGGGCCGGCGATCGCGGCGGGTGCGTACCAACTCGAAGTCGTTGAGGGCCGCACCGCCGAACTGGTCACCCCCGACGAGCCGAGCGGACTGCCCGTGCCGCTCTCCGCCCACGAGACGCTGTGGGGCAAGCTCGAATTCGCGCTGTACGTCGCCAGCGACGTCGACCGGTCGCGGCGTGTCGGCGTCGTGGGTCGGGCCGGCACGACGATCATCGACGACCTCAGCGAGCTGGACGAGTTCGGCCACGACCCGTGGACCAGCGGCCAATTGTCCGGTCGCGTGTCGTTCGAGCCACTGCGCCAGTCGGCTGGCCGCAGAGCCATCCTGCGCGACGACGAGGTGTACCCGGTGTTCCGCGACGCCGTCCGATCCGTCGAGCCCGTGGTCCTCGCGGCGATCGAGCGGGTGCGCCAGGAGGTCGACGTGGCGACCGCCGAGCGACTGTCGGACGCGCTGCGTCAGGTCTTCGGCCGAGTGCTGCGCGAGCTGGCCGACCTCGACAACCCGATGCGCACGTTGCTCGGCGACGAGCCGGGAGAGGGCGCGGTCGCCGCGGAGAACGTCGATCCCCGGGCCGCCGGCGATGACGACGCCGACGCCAACACCGCCGAGACGTCGATCGAGGAGCTGGAACCGCGGACCGGTGAACCCCCGCCGCCGCCACCCGGTGCGGCGAGCGCCACGGGATCACGCCAGCGCCACCTGCCCTCGATCGCCCCGGACCCCCATCCCAGCCATCGGCGCAGCCGCTTCGACGCCGAGGCCGGGACCGTGCTGTACAACGAGCAGCACGCCGACTTCCTCCTCGTCAAGGACGACGAACCGGCGCTGTTCGACTACCTGGCGACCCTCGTCGCCAAGGAGTACGTCGTCTACAACAACCCACGTGCCGAGAGTGACGACCTCGCCGAGGAACTGGTGCGCATGCTGATCCGCGTCCGTCGTCACCTGCCCGGGCGGGCCCGGCGCCACTCGTGACGGTCAGGTCGTGGGGACGGTGGTGCAGCTGGCGGCCGGCGGGATGGTGACCTGCTCGCCGGCGCGCTGGAAGTTCGTGTAGTCGGCGTTCCACCCGTTGGCCGCCGTCAACGCCTCAAGAGTGACGTCGAACTTGGCGGCGATCAGGATCGGGTTGTCGTCGACCTCGACCGTGTAGGGGGCCGGAGTGCAGTCGTCGTCGACGGCCGGGTCGCTGGAATCCGTCGAGCCTTCCGTCGTGCCTTCCGTCGTGCTTTCTGGATCGGAATCGTCGGGGGTGCCGGAGGTCGTCGATGTGGTGCTCGCGTTGGGGTCGATGAACTTGGCGCCGGGCGGGATGCGCACCGTACTCCCGACGCCCGGATAGTCCCCGTAGTCCTCGGCCCACCCGTTGTACGTGCGCAGTTCGTCGACGTCGATCTCGTACAGCTCGGCGATCGCGTAGGGGACGTCTTTCGGTTCGATGATGTAGGCCTGCTCGACGTCCGACCGGCCCTCGCCGTCCGGGCCCGTGACCGGCGTGGCCGTCGTGGTGGTCACTGCCTCCCGCACGGCGTAGCTCGACGGCTTGATCGACACCGTGTTCGTCGTCGTCGCGGTGTTCGAGTCGCCGCACGAGGCGGCGGCGACGACGAAACCGAAGCTGAGCGCCACCGCACCGACCTGGCGCCCGCGGACCGACAACATGGCCAAGGAGCCTAGGTGGCGGAGCTGGCGAACGGGTGGCAGGGCACGTCAGAGCAGCGGGCGGGTGGTCGGCAGGACGGGGGACGGCAGGGTGGTCTCCCCGACCAGGTAGCGGTCGACGCCGGCGGCGCACGAGCGGCCCTCGGCGATCGCCCACACGATGAGGCTCTGCCCACGACCCATGTCACCGGCGACGAACACGCCGGGGACGTTGGTCATGAAGTCGTCGTGGCGCCGCACGTTGCCCCGCTCGTCGAGCTCGACACCGAGGCGATCCAACCACGACCCGCGCTCCGGGCCGACGAAGCCCATGGCGAGGAGCACGAGGTCGGCTGGCAGCTCGCGCGCGGTGCCCTCGATCTTCTGGAACCGGCCCTCGACGAGCTCGACCTCGTGGATCAACAGGGCCCGCACGTTGCCCTGCCCGTCGTCGACGAACCGCTCCGTGTTGACGCTGAAGACCCGCTCGCCACCCTCCTCGTGCGCCGACGAGACGCGGTAGACGAGGCTCCACTGCGGCCACGGGTTGTCCGCCGCCCGGTCGTCGGGCGGGCGAGGCAGGATCTCCAGCTGGGTGATCGAGGCCGGCTGCTGGCGGTGCGACGTGCCGAGGCAATCGGCCCCGGTGTCGCCGCCACCGATGATCACGACGTGCTTGCCGGCGGCCGTGATCGGGGTGTCGTCCCCACGTCCCGGCATTGCGTCTCCCTGCTGGACGCGGTTGGCCAACGGCAGGAACTCCATCGCCTGGTGGACGCCGTTCAGCTCACGCCCCGGGACGGGCAGGTCACGCCACGCCGTTGCCCCGCAGGCCAGCACGATGGCGTCGTTGGAGGCCAGCAGCACGTCGATGTCGATGCCGTCGCCGACGGCGGCGTTCGTGCGGAACTCGGTTCCCTCAGCCTCCATCTGGGCGAGGCGGCGATCGACGTGGCGTTTCTCCATCTTGAACTCGGGGATGCCGTAACGCAGCAGGCCACCGATGCGGTCGGCGCGTTCCAGCACGACGACGTCGTGCCCGGCCCTCGTCAGCTGCTGGGCGGCGGCGAGGCCGGCCGGCCCCGACCCGATCACGGCGACCCGCTTGCCGGTGCGCACGGACGGGATCTGCGGGGTGACCCACCCCTCGTCCCACGCCCGGTCGATGATCTCCACCTCGATCTGCTTGATGGTCACCGGGTCGGCGTTGATGCCGAGCACGCACGCCGCCTCGCACGGCGCCGGGCACAACCGGCCGGTGAACTCCGGGAAGTTGTTCGTGGCGTGGAGGCGGTCGATCGCGTCGCGCCAGTGGTCTCGGTAGACGAGATCGTTCCAGTCCGGGATGAGGTTGCCGAGCGGGCAGCCGTTGTTGCAGAACGGGATGCCGCAGTCCATGCACCTGCCGGCCTGCGTCTGCACCGCCTCGACGGGGAACTTCTCGTACACCTCCTTCCAGTCCCGCAACCGCACCGCCACCGGCCGCCGCGTGGGAAGTTGTCGATCCCACTGAAGGAACCCAGTGGCCTCACCCATCTACTGGTGGCCTCGTATCGTCGCATTCCGGCTTCTGGGCGCGGATCGTCGCAGATCTGCGACGGTTCGCGCCCAGATTGCGATTTGCAACAGTCGGCAGGGTCGGAGCGTCCTCATCCGCGTGACGCTTCCATGACTCGTTTCATGGTCGCGTTCTCGTCGAGGCCGTCGGACTCGGCTTGCTTCATCACGGCGAGGACGCGCTGGTAGTCGAGCGGCATGACCTTGCGGAAGCGGCTGACCTTGACGCTCCACGAGGCGAGCAGCCGTTCGGCGACGGCGGAACCGGTCAGCTCACGGTGCCGGCGGACCGTGTCGACGAGGAACGCGCGGTCCTCGTCGTCCAGCTCGTCGACCGTGACCATCTCCTCGTTCAATCGCGAGCGGAACTTGCCGTCGACGTCGTAGACTTAGGCGATCCCGCCCGACATCCCGGCGCCGAAGTTGCGCCCGGTGGGGCCCAACACGAGGACCCGCCCGCCGGTCATGTACTCGCCCCCGTGGTCGCCGACCCCTTCCGCAACGGCCAGCGCGCCAGAGTTGCGCACGCAGAAGCGCTCGCCGACGACGCCGCGCAGGAAGATCTCCCCCGCCGTGGCGCCGTACCCGATCACGTTGCCGGCGATGATCTGCTCCTCGGCGACGAACGGCGAAGTCGGCGGCGGCAGCACCACGAGCCGACCCCCCGACAAGCCCTTGCCGAGGTAGTCGTTGGCGTCGCCTTCCAAGCGCATCGTGACGCCGGACGGCAGGAACGCCCCGAAGCTCTGCCCGGCCGATCCGGTGAAGCTGATGTCGATCGTCCCGTCGGGCAACCCCGCGCCCTGCCACGCCTTGGTGATCTCGTGGCCGAGCATCGTGCCGACCGTGCGGTTGACGTTGCGGATCGGCAGGTCGATGGCGACGTGGTGACCGTCGACGATCGCCGGCTGGGCGAGCCGGATCAGCTCGACGTCGAGGGCGTCGGCCAGCCCATGATCCTGGTCGACGCTGCGGTGCATCGACTGCCCGTACGGGTTCTGCGGCACGGCGAGGATCGGGCTGATGTCCAGCCCGTCGGCCTTCCAGTGATCGATCGCCTTTCGGGCGTCGAGCGCCTCGACGTGGCCGATCATGTCGGCCATCGTGCGGAAGCCGAGCTCGGCCATCAGCTCGCGCACCTCCTCGGCGATGAACTCGAAGAACGTCTCGACGAACTCCGGCTTGCCGGTGAACCGCTTGCGCAGCTCGGGGTTCTGGGTGGCGATGCCGACCGGACAGGTGTCGAGGTGGCAGACGCGCATCATCACGCATCCTGAGACGACGAGCGGTGCCGTGGCGAACCCGAACTCCTCGGCCCCGAGCAGCGCGGCGATGACGACGTCGCGTCCCGTCTTCAGCTGGCCGTCGGTCTGCACGACGATGCGGTCGCGCAGCCCGTTCAGCAGCAAGGTCTGCTGGGTCTCCGCCAACCCGAGCTCCCACGGGCCACCGGCGTGCTTCAGCGACGTCAGCGGGC
>JBPCJW010000097.1:0-16617 GCA_051004915.1 Ilumatobacteraceae bacterium | reverse complement strand
CCGAACCGAGCGCCAACGCCGTGCGTTCGACCTCGAACACCCACACCTCCAGCGTCGCCGGCTCGGGCATCGCCAGAGCGTGGAGCGCTCCCGCCGACCCCCGCCGCCCGACGATCGGCGCGCTCATGCAAGGACCTCACCATCGGTGGCGACGCCGGGAAGGAGCGGAACAAGTACTCGGCCATGAGCATGAAGACCGTGCTGCTGATCCGCTCGTTCGCTCATTGGTGCCACCCCCAGGTGTGCGACGGGTTCCGATCCGTTTCTCGAACCGGGCACCAATCAGCGAGTCGCCGCAAAGCCGGCGACCCACAAGCACCGCAACGCGGCTTCGCTCGCTCGAAGCCTCGTTCGCTCATCGGCGCGTCGAGCGACACACGGCCGCGACGGCCGGGCTCACGACGCCAGGGCGAGGTACGGCTTCCAGGCCTCCGGCACCCGAGCCACGCTGACCACGACCCACGCCGTCGAGCGCGGTGCGTGGCACGGCCGAGCGAGCCGCATGCCGGCCTCGTCAGGGGTGCGATCGCGCTTGGCCAGGTTGCACGGTCGGCACGCCGCGGCGACGTTCTCCCACACGTGCTGGCCGCCGCGCGAGCGCGGCAGGACATGGTCGATGGAATCGGCGTTGTGCCCGCAGTACTGGCAGCGGTAGTCGTCGCGGGCGAACACTGCCCGCCGCGACAGCGCCGTGCGTCGGTGGTAGGGCACCTTGACCATGTACCGCAGGCGGATCACGAGCGGGCTCGGCAACGAGATCGACGGCGACCGCATCTCGGTGCCGTCGGCCTCGATCACATCAGCCTTGTCGGCCAGCACGAGGCACACCGCCCGCCGGGCCGGCACCACGCTGAGCGGCTCGTAGCTGGCATTGAGGACAAGCGCGCTCCGCATCGCCTACGCCTTGCGTCTCCGCTTCACGGCTCGCTGCGCCATGCCCTGCACCACGCCAGGTAGTTCACCACATCGACACCCGACACCGGTGCCCGCGAATCGCCGTACTGGGTGAGTCGACGGAAGCGGAGGTACTCACCGCTCGGCACCGGGAGGAACGGCCACCGCCGCCACCAGCCGGTCGGAACGAGCAGGCGCCACTGGCGCAGCGCCACCGGCCACAGGCTCAGGCGCCTGGCGACGGCGCCGAGCGCCTCGATCATGCCGGGCGCGGCTCTTTCGGCAGCCCGAGCACCATCTCGCCGATGATGTTGCGCTGGATCTGCGACGAGCCGGCGTAGATCGTGCCCGCTCTCGCGTTGAGGAACGTGTCGACCCACGAGGCCGACGAGTTCGGTGCGCCGGCGTCATCGGTCTGGAACGCCGTCGACGGGCTGCGGCCCTCCGGCACCAGGGCCGCTGCGCCGAGGATGTCGACGGCCAACTCGGTGACGATCCGGTGGTACTCGCTCCAGTACAGCTTCGTGATCGCGCCGTCCGGCCCAGGGTGGTGACCGGCGAGGAACTGCGTCAGCGAACGCATCCCGAGGTAGCGCATCACCTGCACTTTGGCGTAGCACCACGCCAGGCGCTGGCGGATCAGCGGGTCCTTGGCGACGCCGCGCTCCTGCGCCAAGCTCACGAGACGGTCCAGCTCGGCCTGGAAGCGGATCGGCATGGTGGCCGCCGCCTCGCCCCGCTCGTAGCCGAGCAGGCTCATCGCGACCGCCCAGCCGTTGTTGACGCCGCCGACAACCTCGTCCCTTGGGCACACGGCGTCGGTGTAGAAGACCTCGTTGAACTCGCTCTCACCGGAGATCATCCGGATCGGGCGAACCTCGATGCCGGGTTGGCGCAGATCGACGAGCAGGAACGAGATGCCCTTGTGCTTCGGCGCCTCCGGATCGGTGCGCGCCAACGTGAAGATGTGGTCGGCGAGGTGGCCAGCGGAGGTCCAGATCTTCTGGCCGTTGAGCACCCACTCGTCGCCGTCGAGCGTCGCCCGTAGCGCCAATCCGGCAAGGTCCGACCCGGCGTTGGGCTCGGAGTAGCCCTGGCACCACTTGTCGGCGCCGGACAGGATGCGCGGCAGGTAGTGCGCCTTCTGCTCGTCGGTGCCCCACACGAGCAGGGTGTTGCCGAGCATCTGGATGCCGAACACGTCGTTCGGCCCACCGGTCGGGACGCCGGCCCTGGCGAACTCCTCGCCGATGATCACCTGCTCGAGCGCCGACAGGCCGCCACCGCCGTACTCGACGGGCCAGCCCGGCGCCAAGTAGCCGGCCTCGTAGAGCACGCCGCGCCACCGGTCGACGAAGTCGGTCAGGTCCTGCCCCTCGAGCCGACCAGTGCCACCCCAGTCGCTCGGGAGCTTCTCGGAGAGGAAGGCCTGCACCTTGTCGCGATACGCCTCCGCGTCAGCGGAGTAGGTCGGATCCATCGGGCGTCACCGTACCGGCGCACCGACGGCCAGCTCCCAGCGGGCCAGGCCGGCGGCGCCGACCAGCGGCGCCGCTGGGCCGAGCCGTGTCATCTCGAGCCCGATGCGCGAGGTGTCGGCGTCGGACCGCAGGTGGAGGAGCTTGGTGCGCTGATCGAGCTCTCGGCGCGCCGCTTCGACGAGGGGAGCACCGAGCGCCATCGGGACGGAACCGGCGAGCACGACGAGACGAAGGTCGAACACGGCGGCGGCCGATGCGATGGCGCGCCCGATCATCGCCCCGGTCCGCTCGATGATCGAGCTCGGCGTGCGCCGCAGGGGTCGATCGGTCTCTCGTTCGATCGCCGAGGACGAGGCGTACGCCGTCAGGCAACCTGCCGTGCCGCACGGGCACTGCAGGCCGTCCGGTTCGACGACCACATGACCGAGTTGCCCGGCGTTGCCGTGACCGCCGCGCAGGAGGCGACCGTTGCTCATCACGCCCGCCTCGACAGCGTCGGAGGCGAGCACCACCATCACGTCCTTCGACTCCTGCGCTGCGCCGACCCACCGTTCGGCGAGGACACGGGCGACACCGGCCGTGCCGATGAAGGTCCCCAGACCGCTCAGGTCGCGGGCTCGCTCACGCAGCTCGAACGATTGCCAGATCGGCAGGTGGAGCGGCGTCGCGGTGCCGGCCTGCAGGTCGATCGGCCCCTCGCAGGTGACCCCACAGGCGATCGGGAGCTCGACGTCGTCGGGTCGAGCGGCCATGACGCGGCGCACCATCCGGTGCATCGCCGGCCAAACATCGCGCATCGGTGTGGCGACGCGGTCGCGCACCAAGACCTCGCCGAAGTGGTTGACGATGCCGGCCATCAGACGGTCGTTGGCGATGTCGATCGCCAGGAACGTCGCCACGCCGCGAAACGTAGCGTTCGATGAGACGCGGTGAGCGATGAGTGCGCCGGGCGCATCGATCGCTCACCTCACGAACCTGACCACCGCGTCCAGCCCCCGACGAGATGCCGACCGCATGATCGGAGCATGGCGCGACCAATCGTCGACCGGCCCGCCGGCTCCGTGACGATCCACCTGTCACCGGAGCACTTGCAACGCCTCGACGAGCTGTGCGCCGAACGCAACGTGACGCGTGGGCACGTCATCGCCGAGCTGCTCGACAGGGTCAAGCACGGTCGCGTGGTTCGCCGTGCCGACGACGGGCGCCAGAAGCCGAACCCGTGGGCGCAGGTCTGGCCGGGCGGGAAAGCCTGAGACCTCGGGGCCTCGTTGGGCGTGTTCTGAACCGCCGGGCGCGTAGTCCCGCGGAGGGGCGGGACCGTGCCCCGTCTAGCCTTGCTGGTCGTGACCATCACGCCGAGTCGCGCACTGGGCGCCGACACCTCTGAGGGTGACAGCTCGCGCTTCGCCTCCCTGTTCGACGCCGTCACCGCCAACGTCGCCCAAGTCGTGCACGGCAAGATGGAGCCGATCGAGCTCGCCGTCATGTGCCTGCTCGCCGAGGGCCACTTGCTGATCGAGGACGTTCCGGGCGTCGGCAAGACGAGCCTCGCCAAAGCGCTGGCCGCGTCGATCGACTGCGCGTGGAAGCGGGTGCAGTTCACGCCCGACCTCCTGCCCGCCGATCTCGTCGGCGTGAGCATCTACGAGCGATCGACCGAGACGTTCCGCTTTCAGCCGGGTCCGTTGTTCGCCAACATCGTCCTGGCCGACGAGATCAACCGGGCCTCCCCGAAGACGCAGTCGGCGCTGCTCGAGTCGATGGAGGAACGCCAGATCACCGTCGATGGCCAGACCCGCCGGCTCGACCCGCCGTTCATGGTCATCGCCACACAGAACCCCGTCGACCAAGAGGGCACCTACCGGCTGCCCGAGAGCCAGCTCGACCGGTTCCTGCTGCGCATCTCGCTCGGCTACCCGGGCCGAGCCGCCGAGATGTCGATCCTCGACGGGCGCGGCGCCATCGATTCGCTGCCCAAGCTGGCACCGGTCGTCTCCGCCGCCGAGGTCATGACAATGGTCGACGCCGTGCGCAGCGTCTACATGGCCGACGCGCTGAAGGCCTACCTCGTCGACCTGGCCGAGACCAGCCGACGGCACCCGGCGATCGAGCTGGGGCTGTCGCCTCGTGCCACGCTGCAACTGGCCAGCGCCTCCCGCGCCCACGCTGCGGCTCGCGGTCGGCGCTACGCCACACCCGACGACGTCAAGGTCATGGCGGTGCCCGCCCTCGCCCACCGCCTCCTGTTGCGCACCGACCGCGGTGGCCGTCTCGACCCCGTGGACGCGATCAACGAGGTCCTGGCTGACGTCGTCGTCCCCACGTCTCGCTGAGCGACGGATGTCTGGCCGCCCGACACGGCAGGGGTGGACCGTGCTTGCTGGCGCCGTCCTCGCCGCAGTCGTGGGGCGGATGTTCGGGGTCATCGAGCTCTTCGTGATCGGCTCAGCGATGTTCGCCGCGGTGGTGCTCGCCGTGCTCCTCGTGCTCGTCCGTCGCCCGAGGGTCGAGGTGCACCGCTGGATCCGCCCGTCCGTGCTGACGGCGGGCGATGTCGGTCGGGTCGAGGTGCTCGTGCGGCAGGCAGGCTTCTCCCGCGCCCCCGCCTTCGAGCTGGTCGAGCCGGTCGGCCTCGACCGCAGCGCGCGGATGACGGTCGCGCCCCTCGGGCGCGACGCCGAGGTCAGCGCCGGTTATCGCGTCCCGACGGAGCGCCGCGGCGTGCTCACGATCGGGCCGTTGCGGGCCGTCCGCCACGACGTCCTCGGTCTCGCCCGCTCGGTCCATGTCGTGGCTGGCACCGACGAAGTGCTCGTCTCGCCGCGCGCTCACCTCCTCGAGCTGCCGTCGCTCGGTCAGGGCATCCTCGGCCGCCACCTGCTGGCGTTGGCCCAGCGCCTCGGGCCCGGGGACTTCCACAGCCTGCGCGACTACGCCGACGGCGACGAGCCGCGGACGATCCACTGGAAGGCCTCGGCGCGCTCCGAACAGCTGAAGGTTCGCGAGTACAGCATCGAGGGTGTGCGCCGATGCCTCGTCCTGTTGGATCAGCGGACGCCACCCGGCGCAGAAGGCGACGCGGCCTTCGAGCGGGCGGTCACAGCCGCCGCCAGCATCGTCCACAGCGCCGATCGCGCCTCCCTGCAAACGCGATTCGTGACGACCGATGGCGCCGATCTACGTGGTCCCGATGTCGCACCGCAGACGCTGCACCTCCTCGCTCGGATCACCACGAGCCCGCAGCCGTCGGTGCCCGTCGAGCGCGATCCGGGCGAAGGGCTCGGACTCGTCGTCGTCGTCACGCCCGATCCGTCGTCGAACGCATGGAACTCCCTGGAACGAGTGGCCGATCCGACACTGACCACGATCGGCGTGTTCACGCAGGACCGTCCGATGCGCTCGGGACCGTTGACCGTCGACGCCCGGACGGAGACGGCCTTCCTGGACGGCTGGGAGCTGCTGGCCGGTGTCGGCCGGCTCGATGCCAGGGCGCGCGACCCGCTGCGGCGGGACCAGATATCGCCACTGCGTTCCTCGGCCACGCCACCTGCGGCCCGCGCCGTCGAGGCGATGCGATGACTGCCACGCTCACGCGCGAGGCCGCTCCGGCGGCTGACCCCAACGCGGCGGCTCGACCGCCGGCGACACCACCGGCTCGCCCGGCTCGCTCACCGGGGGCGGCGGTCACGCTCGACGTGGTCGCGACGATCGGGCTGGCCGTGTACTCCACAGTGGCCGCGCTCGGCCTGTCGCGCGTCTTCGGCGACGGCACGTTCGTCGGCGACGTCATCATCATCGTGGCCGTCGGGCACGGCATCTCGCTGGCCTTGCGCCTGCTGCGTGTCCCTGTGCTCGTCGCCGTCCTCGCCACACTGCTCGCGCTGGTGTGGACCGTCGGCTACCTGCACTACCCAGAGACCTACGGGAACCTCCTGCCGAGCATGGCCACCTGGGACGTGGCGAGTGCCGACGTGGCGCTCGTCCGCCAGCAGTTCCGCGACGCCGTCGCGCCCGTCGCCTACGTCGGCGGGTGGGCGTTGCTCGCCTCGATCGGCACAGCGTTCGTCGTCTTCGCCAGTGATCTGTTCGCGTTTCGCGCCAACGGTCGCGGCGAGGCGCTCGTTCCCGGTGCGGTGCTCTTCGTCTTCGTCGCCGCCCTCGGCGTGGACGAGGACCGCATCGGGCTGACCCTCGCCCTCGTCGCCGCCGGCTTCCTTGCCGCCGCTCTCTTGCGAGCCAGAGCCACCCCGCCGCCGCGCACACTGCTCGGCCGGCGACGACTCTCGCTGGCGACCATCCTTCCGGCGACGATCATCACCGGTGGACTCGTCGTGCTCGCGGCGTGGGTGATCGGACCTCGGCTGCCCGGCGCAGCCGACGAGCCCCTGATCGACACCCGCCAGCAGAACGGCGGCGTCACCGAGGTGGGGAACCCGCTGGTCGACATCCGCGCCCGCCTGGTCAACCAATCGGCGAGCCAGATGTTCTCGATCAACGCCACGGCGCCGGCGTACTGGCGCGTCACGGCCCTGCCGGCGTTCGACGGCGACACGTGGGGGCTGCCCGAACGGGCGATCGAGGACGTCGACGGCCAGCTCCAGGCGGCCGCGACGGGTGCGATCGAGAACCGTCAGGAGATCACCGTCGCAGCACTGACCGGACGACTCGTGCCGGCCGCTGCCGAGCCGATCGCGGCGTCCGACGCCGGACTGCGTTGGAGCGCGGAGACGTCGACGCTCGTGCGCACCGACCGCCCGCTCGAGCGGGGCGACCGCTTCGAGGTCGTGTCGGCGGTGCCCGTCATCACGCCGGACCAGCTCCGGGCGACGGGATCGACGGCGCCTCCCGATCCGATGCACCTCGAGCTGCCCGGCGACTTCCCGGAGTCTGTTCGCCAGCAGGCGCTGGTGCTGGCGGCCGGCGCGGCGACGCCCTACGACGTCGCGCTGGCGATGCAGAACTGGTTCCGTACGGAGTTCCGGTACAGCACCGAGATCCCCCAAGGGCACGGCAACGACGCGATCCAGGCGTTCCTGCGTCAGCGCGCCGGCTACTGCGAGCAGTTCGCCGGGACGATGGCGGCGATGGCCCGTTCGCTCAACATCCCGGCGCGGGTCGCCGTCGGGTTCACTCCCGGCCTCGTCGAAGCGAACGGAACCCGGTCGGTCCTTGGTCGCAACGCCCACGCCTGGCCCGAGCTCTGGTTCGACGGCATCGGCTGGGTCCCCTTCGAGCCGACGCCGGGGCGCGGGGCGCCCGGGACGGAGTCCTACACCGGTGTCGCGCCGGCCCAGGACGAGACGGTGCCGACGCCGAGCGAGGCAGCCGCCGAAGCGGAACCGGCGACGCCGGCGACGACCCTGCCCGCCACGCCGCCGAGCGTCCCGGCTGGTGATCTGATCGAGACCGCCCCGCCGGCGCCGGTGTTCCCCCCGATCGTCGGCACGGTCTCCGGTCCGGCCATCGGGAGGATTGTCGTGCTCGGCCTCGTCGCGCTCGGTGTCGTCACCCTCGGGGCACCTCCGCTGGTGCGCCGGTGGCGCCGTCGGCACCCCAACCCGGATCCGGCCGTGCAGGTCAACGACCTGTGGGTGCGGGCGATGGGCGCCGTGGAGGCGACCGGGTATCGGGTCGACCGATCGCTGACACCGCTCGAGCAGGCGAGGGCGGCGGCCCCGCGCCTGCCAGTGGCGGCACGCCCGCTGCGGTCCCTGGCCCATCTGACGACACAGGCGACGTTCTCGCCGGCCGACGAGGTGGCATTGATCGAGGTGCCGACGGCGCCCGGCGAAGGCGGCCCGCGCCGCTGGTGCCGACAGGTCGAGCGCATCGCCACCGATTCGATGACGCCGGGCGGCCGCGCCAGGCGGTACTTCACCATCTGGAAGTGACACTGGATCGTGTCATGGACCCTTCTGGGCGCGAATCGTTGCAGATCTGCGATGGTTCGCGCCCAGATCGCAATTCTTTCGACCAACCAGCGCCCGACAAACGGCGGACCAATCCGCGCCCCGCCGCTAGTCGTCGGAGTCGGGACGGTTGCGCCGGCGGGCGCCACCGAGCCACGCGCTGATCGGCAGGGTGCCGAGGCGTTCCCTGGCCAGCAGGCGGACCTCTCGCTCCAGCGCAACGGCGATGGCGAGCACCACGAGGAACCCGCCGAAGGCCAGCCAGAAGCTGACCGAGAGCCCGAGCACGGTGAGCACTGCGGTCACGCAGAGGCCGACGATCAGCAGCACCAGGCGGTGCCGGGCGACCCGGTAGCCGCGCGTCGCGAACGTGGGATCCTGCTCGAGGTGTTGCTCGATCTGGCGGAGGATCCGCTGTTCGTGCTCGGAGAGCGGCATCGCCATCATCATCCCATGTTCGGCGCATTCTCTCAACGCGGTGCGCACAGCCTTCGCCGCCCGTCTCGGCGGCGGCTCAGCCGGGATCCCGGTCAGGGCCGTCGTCAAGGCCGTCGTCGGGACGATGGTCGGGGCCCCACTGCTGGGTTCCGGTGCGCACGAGGCGGACCGCTCGGCGGCCGTCGGGCCCGGCGGCGACGCTGCTCGCCGGTCCGATCGCCGACTCCCCGAACCGCTCGCGCACGCCGTCCACGGCACGACTGGCATCGGTCCAGCTGCCGGGGCGCCTGGTGCCGAGCGCGGCGGCATCGCCGTCCCCGCTCAGCCCCAAGCTGAGCTGCTCGGCCGGCGCGGCGAACTTCGACGCGGCCAGCCCGAGCAGCCGGACGCCGGCGGCCAAATCGACGGCCGCGAGCAGTGGTCCGATGGCGGCGACGATCGCCGGGGCGGTGTCGACGGCGCCGACCACTGACACACCCCGCGTGATCGTGCCGAAACCTCCATCGCGGATCTTGAGCGTCAGGGTCCGGGCGCCGACACCGTGGTGGCGCAGGCGAGCGGCGACGGCGTCCGCCAGGCGGACCAGCTCCCGACGCAGCTCGTCCGCATCGTGTAGGTCGTGGGCGAACGTCTCCTCGTGGCTGATCGATTTGACCTCCCGGGCCGGCTCGACTGCTCGGTCGTCGACTCCGGACGCCAGGTTGATGAGGTGCTGACCGTGCGCCCGGCCGAGCGTGGCGAGCACGGCACGCGACTCGAGCCGGGCGAGATCGCCGACCGTCGAGACGCCCATCCGGTCGAGGCGCTGCTGCGTGGCCGGCCCGACGCCCCACAGTCGTGTGACGGGCAGCGGGTGGAGGTACGCCAGCTCCTCGCCGGGACGCACTTCGAAGACGCCCTGCCCTGGCTCGATGCCGGCGGGGCTGGGGCGAGGCTTCGCCTCCACCGACGCCAGCTTGGCGAGGAACTTGTTCCCGGCGACGCCGACGGAGCAGTCCAGCTGCAACTGGTCGCGGATGTCACGGCGCAGCTGATGGGCGATGGTCACGCCGTCGCCGGCCCGGGCGCGCGCGGCGGTGACGTCCAGGAACGCCTCGTCCAGCGCCAGCGGCTCGACGAGAGGCGTCACGGTGTCGAGGATCGCCCGCACGTCGCGACTCGCCGCGGCGTAGGCGGCGTAGTCACCCGGCAGGAACACGGCGTCGGGGCACTTCCGGCGGGCCGTGGAAGACGGCATCGCCGAGAACACCCCGAACCGGCGGGCCTCGTACGACGCGGCGGCCACCACGCCCCGCCGCCCGGTCCCGCCCACGACGACGGGGAGGGCGCGCAGCTCGGGTCGCCGGCGCAACTCGACCGCGACGAAGAAGGCGTCCATGTCGACGTGGAGGATCGTGCGCGCCGGCACGTCCCCAGTCTGCCGGTCCCGCCACTCAGCCGGAGTGGCGCGTCAGCCGGAGCGGCGGCGGCGGTTGCGCCGGCCGCGACGGTCGGCGATCCACAGGCGGGCGACGAGCCCGGCCGCCTCGCCCACGATGCCCTGGGACAGCTTGGACTCCCCCGCCCGACGGTCCCGGAAGACGATCGGGAACTCGACGATCTTGCCGCCGGCGCGGACCAGGCGATGGGTCATCTCGACCTGGAAGCCGTAGCCGTCCGCCAGCACGGTCTCGAAGTCCATCCGCTCCAGCGCGCCCGAGCGATAAGCGCGATACCCCGCGGTGGCGTCGTTGACGGCCAGACCGAGTACGCCGGCGGCGTACCGGTTGCCCCAGCGCGACAGCCAGCGTCGGCGCCACGGCCAGTTCTCCGTCGCCCCACCCGGCACGTACCTGCTGCCGATGGCGAGGTCTGCCCCGTACGTGATGTTGGCCAGCAGCGCCGGCAGGTCGGCCGGGTCGTGGGAGAGGTCGGCATCGATCTGCACACAGACCTCCGCCCCGCCGTCGATCGCCCGCCGGAAACCCTCCCGGTACGCCGAGCCGAGACCTGCCTTGCCCGCCCGCACGGCGACCTCGACGTCGCCGAGCTCGGCACCGAGCTCGAGGGCCAGCTTGCTGGTCCCATCCGGGCTGTCGTCGTCGACGACGACGATGCCGATGTCCGGCACGGCGCGCCGCAACCGCTCGAACAGCTCGGTGAGGTTCTCAACCTCGCAGTACGTCGGCACGACGGCGACCACCCGCACGGCTGGGCACACTACGGGCGCGGCGACTGGACGTGGCGTTTGCGATCGGCCCCCGTCGTAGCCTGCGCCCCGTGGCCACCCCCGCCGAGCAGCCGCTGTCGGCGCTGCCGTCGCCACGCGCCCGGGCCGTGGCCTTCACCGCCATCTGCTTCGCCGGTCTGGCCGGTGCGCTGATCGGCTACGCCCTGGTCGAGGTCGAGTGCGAGGGCGACTGCGCGCTGCCCCTCGGGCTCGGCGTCCTGGCCGGCGCCGTCGTCGCCGCAGCCGGGATGAGCGTCGTCGCCGTGCTCGTGCTGCGTGCGCTCGGCGAGTGGCGTGAGCTGCAGGACCAGCCGTGACGACGCTGCTGGCTCGATGAGCCCCGCAACGACCAGTCACTCGATCCCCATGCGTTTGTTCGCTCACCGTCGGCCTGGCGGGCGGCCGTGAACAAACGCGGTGATCCGGTCGACGCGGTGCTCGACGACCTGCTCTCGCTGGCCTGCGCGGTGGCCGTCGAGGCCGGCGACCTGGCCCTCGCCGCCCGCCACGGCGAGGAGCTGACCGGTGCCGACGCGTCGACCAAGTCCACGGCGACCGACCTGGTGACGGTGCACGACCGGGCCGCCGAGCGGGTGGTAGTGGAGGGGATCCTCGCCGCTCGTCCGAACGATGCGATCGTCGGTGAGGAGGGCACCGATCGGCGGGGCACGTCTGGCGTGTCGTGGTACGTCGACCCGATCGACGGCACGACGAACTTCGTCTACGACCTGCCGGCGTGGGTCACCTCGGTCGCCGCCGGCGACGAGAGCGGCATGCTCGTCGGCGCCGTGTACGTCCCCCCGATGGGCGAGCTGTTCGCCGCCGCCCGAGGATGCGGCGCAACGCTCGACGGGGCGCCGATCCGGTGCAGTGAGCAGACCAACGTGGCGCTCGCCCTCGTCGCCACCGGGTTCTCCTACGACCCGGCCCGCCGACGACGCCAGGCCGGCGTGGTCGAGCACCTCATCGCGTCGGTGCGCGACATCCGCCGCGGCGGCTCGGCCGCCCTCGACCTGTGCTCTGTCGCCGCGGGGCGCGTCGATGCATACTTCGAGCAAGGCCTCAACCGCTGGGACATGGCGGCCGGAGAACTGATCGCCCGGGAAGCCGGATGCCGCACCGGTGACCATCGCGGCGGCCCTGTCGCGACCGACGATCTTCTCGTCGCCGCACCCGGGATCTTCGACGGGATGGCGTCGCTGCTGACGGCGGCGAGGCTCGCCACGGACTGATCTCCGACACCGCGTCGGACCCTGCGTCGCCGTCGGCCGCGGATTCCGGCATCATGGGGCCCGTGGGGACACGCATCCTGGCGGTCGAGGACGACGAACGCATCCGAGAAGCCGTCAAGTTGGCGCTCGAGGACGAAGGCTGGACGGTCGAAGGCGCCGGCTCGGGGGAGGAAGCGGTCCAAGCCTTCAACCAGCAGCACCCCGACGTGGTGCTGATCGACATCATGCTCCCCGGCATCGACGGCTTCGAGCTGTGCCGCACGCTGCGCCGTACGAGCGACGTGCCGATCGTGATGGTCACGGCCCGCAACGACACCCACGACGTCGTCGCCGGGCTCGAAGCCGGAGCCGACGACTACCTCACGAAACCGTTCGCGCCGAAGGAACTGTCGGCGCGCATCAGGGCGCTGCTGCGGCGCATCCGTCCCGTCCAGCCCGGTCACGAACGGCTCGCCTTCGGCGATCTCGAGCTGATCCCCGAGGAGGGCAAGGTGCTGCGCGCCGGACGCGAGGCGCACCTCACGAAGACCGAGTTCCGGTTGCTCTGCGAGCTCGCCGAGAATCGCGGCAAGGTGTTCAGTCGAGAGGAGCTGCTCGACAAGGTGTGGGGCTACGACTACTTCGGCGACGGTCGCCTCGTCGACGTCCACATCCGCCGTCTGCGCACGAAGGTCGAAGCGGACCCCGCTGCGCCGCGCCACGTCGTGACGGTGCGCGGCCTCGGCTACCGCTTGGAGTAGTGCCTCGATGACCGCAGCGGACACCGTTCCCGCTGACGGCCTCGATACGTCCGCCCCCGGGCGGGACGTCACCGACCGCCGCAGCCGCGGGCGCCGGGCGAGCAGAGCCGGCACCATCGCAACAGGTGAGCGCGTCAGCCGGCACCGCATCCGATCGCCACGCGGACGGGTCGGACTGCGCCGGCGCATCCTGCTCGTCTTCACGCTGGGTTCGCTCGGCCTGTCGGCGTTCCTCGCCGTCACCTCATACGGGCTGGTCCGTTCCAACCTCATCGAGCAACGCGAGTCGTCCAGTCGCGACGCCGCGTACACGCACGCCCAGGTCGTGCAGACCGCGCTGCGCGGCGGACCGCGGAGCGCCGAGCCGACCAGCGAGCGGCTGCGCGAGCTCGGTGTCCAGGCGCCGCTGATCCGGTACGAGGACAACTGGTCCGCCGGCGTCGGGCTGTACGGCCCGGCGGCGATCCCGGCGCCGCTGCGCGATGCCGTGCTGGTGGACGCCGAAGACTCCTGGATGATCACCGACGTCGGCGATCGCAGCGTGATCGTGTTCGGCATCCCGCTGCCCGAGCTGGGCGCGTACTTCGAGTTCTTCGAGCTCGCCGATGACGAGCAGACGCTCTCCAACGTCGCATTGTCGCTGCTGCTCGCCGGCGTGATCACCACGGCGCTCGGCGTGCTGCTCGGCGTGTTCGCCGCGAGGCGGGCGGTGCGCCCGGTGGCGGAGGCGGCGCAGGCGGCCAAGGCCATCGCCGGCGGGCACTTCGAGACGCGGTTGACGCCGACCAGCGACCCGGACCTCGGCGTGCTGGCGACGTCGTTCAACGACATGGCGTCGGCGCTGCAGCTGCGCATCGATCGAGACGCCCGCTTCGCTTCCGACGTCAGCCACGAGCTGCGTTCGCCGCTGATGACGCTGTCGGCGTCGGTCGAGGTGATGGAGGCGCGGCGCGATGAGCTGCCGGAACGAGCACAGGCCGCACTCGACTTGTTGACCAGCGACGTCGCCCGGTTCCAAGGGCTGGTCGAGGACCTCCTCGAGATCAGCCGGTTCGACGCCGGCGCGATCCGCCTCAACGTCGAGGACCTGCCCATCGCCGAGTTCGTGCGCAACGCCGTGGCCGTCAGCTCAGCGCCCTCGACCCCGGTCACCGTCACACCACGCGCCGAGCGGGCGGTGATCCGAGGCGACCGCCGCCGGCTGGCCCGGGTCGTGGCCAACCTCATCGACAACGCACGGGCCTACGGCGGGGGTGACCCGCAGATCGCCGTCGTCGATGCCGACCTCTTCGACGAGCCGCTGACCCACGTGCAGATTCGCGTCGAGGACCAGGGTCCGGGGGTACCGGTCGAGGAGCGGGCGCTGATCTTCGAACGGTTCGCCCGTGGGGCGACAGCCGGGCGACGGGCCGGCAGCGAGGGAGCCGGCCTCGGACTGGCGCTCGTCGACGAGCACGTCCGCATGCACGGCGGCCGGGTGTGGGTCGACGACCGTCTCGACGGAGGACCGGGTGCCTCGTTCGTCATCGAGCTGGCGGCCGTCGAGCCCGCCGCGGCAGCGGCTACCGAGGAGTTCGCGTGAAGCCGACCGACCGGCGGCGCCGACCAGCCGTTCGGCATCCCGTGCTGTCCGGGCTCGCAGTGCTCGTCACGGTCGCCGCAGGCTGCAGCATCGATCCCGATGCCGGGCCGCGCGCGGTCCCTCCCGACCAGCGCGGCCAGCTCGGCGCCGTCGAGCAGGAGGCCGGTCAGTCGACCGGCACCAGCCGCGTGTTCCTGGTCTCTGACGACGGATCGGGGCGTGTGCTGCAATCCGTTCCCCGGGACGTCGCGGAAACGCCGACCGATGTGCTGGGCGCCCTGTTCGCAGGAGCGAACCGCGAGGAGACCGAAGCCGGGCTGGTCAGCGCGCTGCCAGGTGACGGACAGGTGCTGTCGGCACGCCAGGTGGCGGGGACGCTGAACGTCGATCTGTCACCCGAGATCCTCGAGCTGCAGAACTCGGCGCTCAGCTTCGCCGTGGCCCAGATCGTGTTCACGGCCGACGAGCTGGACGGGGTGCGCGCCGTTCGGTTGCGCGTCGACGGGGAGTCCAGGGCATGGCCGACCGGCGGCGGCGAACTGACGTCGTCGACCCTGACCGTGTACGACTTCCCCGGCTACGCCGAGTCGGCCCAACCCGCCTACCCGGCCGTGCCGACCGAGACCGTCCCGTAAGACGTTCTCAGTGGCTCGCTACGCAAAGAAGATCTCGGCGACGTCGTGGAAGAGGGTCAGGTCGACCGGGCGGGTTCGACCGACCATCAGCTCGAGCGGAGCGGCCACGATGTCGGGTCCTCTGGCCACGACCATCTGTCCCCATCCGCTGGCGTGGACGAGGTCGATGGCGGCGATTCCGAAACGCGTCGACAGCACCCGGTCGAACGCCGTCGGGGTGCCGCCGCGCTGGACGTGACCCAACGAGACGACACGCGTCTCGAAACCGGTGCGCGCCCCGACCTCCCGCGCGATGACGTCGGCGATGCCGCCCAGCCGCACGTGGCCGAACTGGTCGTACAACTTCTCGTCCATCTCGAGCGTGCCCGGCTTGGGCTCGGCCCCCTCGGCGACCACGATGATCGAGGCGTAGCGACCGCGCTCGTGTCGTCCGCTGATGCGATCGGACAGCTCGCCGACGTCGAAGGGCAGCTCCGGGATGAGCACGGCGGCGGCGCCGCCAGCGATGCCGGCGTAGGCGGCGATCCACCCGCTGTGGCGGCCCATCACCTCGACCACCATCACCCTGTCGTGGCTCTCGGCCGTGGTGTGCAACCGGTCGATGGCATCCGTTGCGATCTGCACCGCCGTGTTAAAGCCGAACGTGACGTCCGTGCCGACGATGTCGTTGTCGATCGTCTTCGGCACCCCGACGATCGGCAGGTCGGCGTCGGTGTGCAGCTTGCAGGCGACCGTCAACGAGCCGTTGCCGCCGACGACGACGAGGGCCTCGATGCCGAGGTCCGACAAGGTCGACTTGACCTCGTCGACGCCTCCCGGCACGTCGAACGGGCTCCCCCGCCTGGTGCCGAGCACGGTTCCCCCGCGCGGCAACGTGCCGCGCATCGACTCGACCGTGAGTGGCACCGTGCGCCGGGCGCGAACGCCGTCCCAGGCATCGAGGAACCCGACCAGCTCGTCGCCGTACACGCGCTCGCCCTTGCGGACGATCGCCCGGATCACGGCGTTCAGCCCGGGGCAGTCGCCGCCCCCCGTGAGGATTCCCACGCGCACGAGCGGCAGCGTAGAGGTGGGCCGCCGGTCGCGCCGGTCCCCGGTCGCCAACCTCGCGTGCTAAAGATCCAGCCCGTGGGATGGGACGCCAGCCGGCCCGTGCCGTGGACACGGCTGATGCGCGAGTGGGTCATCTACGCGGCGATCATGTGCGTCGTCTTCCTGCTGTTCTTCCGTGGCGGCAGCCTGATCGGCATCATCGGCGGCCTCCTCGCCAGCGGCCCGCTGTACCTTGCGTTCGGCTACGCCCTGGCCAAGTTCGGGTATCAGCGCAAGACGCTCGCCGACCTGCGCACGCCACGCGCCGCGCCGTCCGGCTCGAGCGCCTCGTCGGCCACCGAGTCGCGGCCCGCACCAACTCGGCGCACGTCGGGCGGGACCAACCGGCGACCGGCGCCGAGCCGCAAGCGCCGATGAGCGAGCGAGTCTTCGAGCGAGCGAATC
>JBPCJW010000096.1:0-16237 GCA_051004915.1 Ilumatobacteraceae bacterium | reverse complement strand
CGCATCGATCTCGGTGATCATGTTGGCCAGCTTGAACGCGATCGCCTGGTTCATGATGATCGCCCGGCCGAACGCCTTGCGCTCCTTGGCGTACTCCAGCGAGTACTCGAAGGCCGCCCTGGCGATGCCCAACGCCTGCGCACCGACCGTCGGCCTGGTCGCCTCGAACGTCGACATCGCCGGCTGCTTCTCGCCTGAGTGGCCCCGCTCGCGCGCCCTCGCCAGCTTGGCCTCCAGCTTCTCCCGCCCCCCGAGCAGGCAGGCCCCTGGCACCCGCACGTCGTCGAGCACCACCTCCGCCGTGTGCGACGCCCGGATCCCGTGCTTGAGGTACTTCTGCCCTTGCGACAGGCCGGCCGTGCCCGGCGGGACGACGAACGACGCCTGGCCCCTGCCCTTCAGCTCGGGGTCGACTGCGGCCACGACGACGTGGACGTCGGCGATGCCGCCGTTGGTGATCCACGCCTTGGTCCCGTTGAGCACCCACTCGTCGTTGGCCTCGTCGTAGACCGCCCGCGTGCGCAGGCTCGACACGTCCGAGCCGGCATCGGGCTCGCTGACGCAGAACGCCCCCAGCTTCACGTCGTCAGGCGTCCCATAGCACTGCGGTACCCACTCGATGACCTGCTCTGGCGTGCCGTTCCCGGCGATCCCGGCGGCAGCCAGACCCGAACCCATGATCGCCATCCCGATCCCCGCGTCACCCCAGAACAGCTCCTCGACGGCGACCGGCAGCGTCAGCCCGGTCTCATCGGCGATCGCGTTCATCAGGAAGTCGACGCTGTACAGACCGATCTGCGCGGCCTCCTGGACGATCGGCCACGGAAACTCCTCGCGCTCGTCCCACTCGTGGGCGGCGGGCCGGACCACGTCCTCGGCGAAGTCGTGGACCCACTTCTGGATCTGCAACTGGTCCTCGTCGAGCCTCAGCGAGAATTGCGTCATGGTCCTAAGTTACCACGCGGTAACAACACTGTCTACCCGTCGGTAACCTTGGCCCCTCGCAACCGGCCCAGGCGAGCCTCGCCCCCCTCGTGGGCTCGGCAGTTCCCGAGCTTTCGTGCTGCAACGAGCGTGCAGGGCCAGGCCGGCCTTGCCCGGCCCAGCGAGCGGCGCGAGCCACTTGCTAGTCCGCGGCGGCGCCTGCCCGGCGGGCGGCGGCGGGCTCGGTGCGGGCGCCTTTCGTCGACAGTTGGCCACCGGAGCTCTCCAGGTGGGCACGCACGAACCAGTGGAACAGCTCCAGCTGCGCGGCCTGGCCGATGAGCATGTCCTGGGTCACCGGATCCGGGTCCTCGGTGTCGGCGATCGCCTTGCGGTGGGCCTCGATGACGCCGGTGTAGACCAGATCCAGCGCGCCGAGGTGGGCGATCGCGCTGTCTCGGCCGATCGCGTAGTCGTCCCAGCTGCGCGCCTTGACCAACGCCCCCGGCGTGCCCACGGGCGACACCCCAAGCGTGGCGATGCGCTCGGCCGTCTCGTCGACCATTGCCCGGACCGCATCGATCTGCGGGTCGAGCATCTGGTGGACGGCGATGAAGTTCGGCCCGACGACGTTCCAGTGGGCGTGCTTCAGCGTGAGGGCGAGGTCGTTGAGGGCGTCGAGCCGACCCTGGAGGATGGTGGCGACCTTCGTCCCGGCGGCCAGGGTCATGCCCGGAACAGTGAACTTGGCGGCGGGTGACTGCTTCTTGGCCATGGTGTTGCCGCTACCCGCCGCGCCCGGACACAAACCGAGCTACAGCGAGAGCAACTCGGGAGCGATCGTCTCGTAGATCAACTTGGCGCCGGGACGGTGGGGGTGGACGCCGTCCCAGCGCATCGCCAGATCGCTCGCGATGACCGGGTCGGTGCACCACTGCTTCGGACCCTCGACGAACGACACCCAGCCGGGGTCGCTCGCCGCGACCTGTTGCAGCACGGCGTTGACGTGGGCGACGCGCCCGTCGTCTGCCCGCTCCGGCAGCGGCGGGATCCCGGCGGCCGGCACATCCTGCGGCCGCATGCAGGCGACCTCGAGCAACCCGATCTTGGTCGCTCCGGCACGCTTCAACGCAGCGATCCCCTCCTGCAGCCGCGTCGTGAAGTGCGTCTGCCACTCGGGACTGGCGAACGTCAGCACGGTGCCGTCGGCCATCCGATGGTCGAAGATGTCCCACCCGCCGACCACGACGAGCGCCAGGTCGTCACCGGACTCACGCATCGACTGCGCCCAGTCCTCCCGCCAGCCCTCGCAGAAGTCGAAGGACAGCTCGAAGCCCGGGTAGGCGCTGAGCGGGCTGCCGCTGTCGTACACGCTGCAGCCCAAGATGCCGCCGTTGGTGACGTCGAACGTGCTCTCCAAGCCCTCCGGCAGGTTGCTCGCCAGCGCATTGGCCAGCGAGTCGCCAACGATGGTCAGCCCGACCGGGAGCACTGGTCCGGCAACGGCGGGGGCGGCGGGGACCGTCGATCCCGCGCCGACCGGGGCGACCGCGGCGGTGGGTGCGATCGTGGACGTCGGCAGTTCGAACGTCGCCGCACCGCCGACGGCCGGGTTGTCCGCGTCCACGGACACGAGCACGGCGACGAACACCGCCAGCCCGGCGGCCGGGGCGAGCAGAAGACGACGCCCTCGCACCGGTCCGACTCGGCGCCACCACTTCTCCACACCACCTCGCCGAACCGGTTCCTCGATGTAGCGGTACGACACCTCGGCGACCGCGAACGTGACGATCAGCGCCGGCACCAGCTTGACGACCGAGCCGTCGGTGGCGCCCATGAAGATGAAGATCGGCCAGTGCCAGAGGTAGATGCCGTAGCTGCGCTGGCCGACGAGGACCAGCGGCTTCCACCCGAACAGGCGCCGCACGACCCTTGACGCCGGGTGCACGACGACCAGGACGGCGACGAGCGCCAGCAAGGAGATCAGCGCCAGCGCCCACTGGTAGACGTAGCCGTCGGTCAGCGACGACACGGCGGCGAGACACGCCAAGCCGATGATCGCCAGCGCCCCGAACACATCCAGCGTCGAACCGACCTGCGGACTCCAGGCGCGACGCCGTGCCCGCCACGGTCGCCACACGAACGCAGCCGCGACGCCGAGCAGCAAACCGCTCGACCGCGTCAGCGTGGAGAGGTAGAGGAAGTTGGTCCGCTCCACATCACCGAACAGCAGACCCGGCCCAGTGACCTGGATCAGGAACGTTGTCGCCATGACGCCGATCGCGAGCGCGGCGAGCAGGCGGGCGCAGCGGGAGTAGGCGACGCGACGGAGGGTCAGGGCCACGAACGCCAGCGGCCACAGCAGGTAGAACTGCTCCTCGATGGCGAGGCTCCACAGGTGCCGCAGCAGCGGTGTCGTGTCGGCGTAGTAGGGCACGTCGCCAAGGATCTGCCCCCAGTTGCCGACGTAGAACGTGGCCCACGGCAGGTCCGTGCGCAGCTGGTCGAGCTGCGTGCCTTCGCCGATCAGCATCGAGATGATGGAGACCCCCACCAGCATCACGGCCAGGGCCGGCAGCAATCGCTTGGCCCTGCGCAGCCAGAACTGGCCGAGCTGCACATGCCTCGATCGTTCCCGCTCCTCGAGCAGCAGCGTCGTGATGAGGTACCCGGAGAGGACGAAGAACAGCTCGAGGCTGACGTAGCCACCGTGCATCCACGAGAACCCGGCGTGGTATCCCATCACGACGAACAGCCAGAACCCGCGCAGGCCATCGAGCCCCGGCTGGTAGCCCATCCTGGCGATCGGTTGTCTCCGGTTGGCGCGGCGCGACGCGCTCGGCGACGTGCCCGCCGACCAGCGCGGCCACGCGATCTCGGCGGGCTCGAGGTGAGTTCGGACCGCCCTCACCTCAGCCATCCGGCTAGTGTCTCATCGGCGAACGGTCGTCCCCGTGATGGTCGTCTCGACGATCCAACCGTCATCCTGCAGCTCGCTGCGGATGGCATCGGCGGCGGCATAGTCCTTGGCCGACCGCGCCGCGTCGAGGGCGGCGGCCCGCGACGCAACGACTTCTGGCAGCTCGTCCGTGGGCCTGGCGAGCGGTAGCCCGAGCGCCGAGGTCATCTCGCCAACGGCGGCGACCAACGCGCCGGCCGACGGGTCGTCGCGGTCGAGCGCGCTGTTGGCCCGACGGACGGTGTCGAAGACGACGGCCATCGCGGTGGGCGTGTCCAGGTCGTCGTCCATCGCTGCGACGAACGCCTCGAGGACCCCCGCATCGGGGGCGTCGCGACCGCTGATCGACGCACTGCGGGCGGCGAACGAGTCCAGCCCGGCGAGCGCGTGCTCGGACGCCCGCAGGTTGTCGGCGGTGATGACGATCGGGCTGCGGTAGTGGCTCTGCAGCAGCAGCAGCCGGTAGGCCCGTCCGTCGAACTGCTCCAGCAGGTCGAGCAGGTTGTTGACGTTGCCGAGGCTCTTGGACATCTTCTCGCCCTCGGCGTCGACGATGAAGCCGTGGTGCATCCAGTGGTTGGCGAAGCGCCGGCCGAGCGCAACGGCCTGCGCCCGCTCGTTCTCGTGGTGCGGGAAGCGCAGGTCCATCCCTCCGCAGTGCAGGTCGAACCCGTCGCCGAGCAGGTCGAGACTCATCACCACGCACTCGCTGTGCCAGCCCGGCCGCCCCTCGCCCCATGGCGACGGCCACGACGGCTCGTCCGGCTTGGCCAGCTTCCACAGCACGAAGTCGGCCGGGTGGTGCTTGTGCTCCGCGCCGACCACGTCTCGATCGCCACCGCCGGCGACGAGCTGATCGAGATCCTGGTGGGCGAGCAACCCGTAGCCGGGCACCTTCTCGACGGCCAGGTAGACACCGTCCTCGGTCGCATAGGCCGTGCCGGCGTCGACGAGCTGGCCGATCATCGCCACCATCTTGTCGACGTAATCGGTGGCGTGCGGCGTGTCGTCGGGCCGGGCCACGTTGATGCCGTCCATTGCCCGGTACCACATGGCTTCGCACTTGGCCGTGATCTCCTGCCACGGCCGCTGCTCCCGATTCGCCCGCTCGATGATGGCGTCGTCGATGTCGGTAACGTTGGAGACCAGCCGCACGTGCACGCCGCGCCAGCGCAGGTAACGCGCCAGGACGTCGTACTCCATCGTCGCTCGTCCGTGGCCGATGTGCGGGGGGCCGTAGACCGTCGGGCCGCACAGGTAGATGCCGATCGTGCCCGGCTGGCGCATCGCCAACGGGCGGATCTCGCGCGTCGCGGTGTCGTAGAGGCGGAGCATGGCTGCGACAGGCTACGGCCAGGCCGAGCACCGGCGCCGAGCCGTATCCTGCCGGGGTGACCGGGGTCCCCGACAAGCCGACGCTGGACGGGATCGAGGCCAGGTGGATCGAGCGTTGGGAATCGGACGGCGTCTACCGCTTCTCCCGACCGTCGCAACGGGCCGACGTGTTCTCCATCGACACCCCTCCGCCGACCGTGTCCGGCTCGATCCACATGGGCCACATCTTCGGCTACTCCCAGACCGACGCGGTGGCCCGCTACCAGCGGATGCGCGGGCGGGCCGTGTACTACCCCATTGGCTGGGACGACAACGGCCTGGCGACGGAACGGCGCGTGCAGAACTTCTACGGCGTGCGCTGTGATCCCACTCAGCCGTACCAACCCGGTTACGAACCCCCGCGACGTGGCGACGCCACCAAGGGCACACCGGAGGTGCCGATCTCGCGCCCCAACTTCGTCGAGCTGTGCCACGAGCTGACCGCCGCCGACGAAGTGGCCTTCGAGGAGCTGTTCCGGCGCCTCGGCCTGTCGGTCGACTGGTCGCTGCTGTACACCACGATCGACGACGCCAGCCGACGCACCAGCCAACTGGCTTTCCTCCACAACTTGGCGCGCGGCGAGGCGTACAGCGCCGAAGCCCCGACGCTGTGGGACGTCGACGATCGCACGGCAGTCGCCCAGGCCGAGATCGAGGACCGCGAGCGACCCGCGGCGTACCATCTGATCGCGTTCCACGGTCCCGATGGCGATGTGCTCATCGACACGACCCGGCCGGAGCTCCTCGTCAGCTGCGTGGCGATGGTCGCCCACCCCGACGACGAGCGCTACCGATCGCTGGTCGGCTCGGCCGTGCGCACGCCGCTGTTCGACGTCGAGGTGCCCGTCGTCGCCCACCCGCTGGCCGAGCCTGACAAGGGCACCGGCATCGCCATGGTCTGCACGTTCGGGGACACGACCGACGTGACGTGGTGGCGCGAGCTGGACCTGCCAACGCGCAGCGTGGTCGGCCGCGACGGGAGGTTCGCCGCAGCCGTCCCGGGATGGCTCGCGGGCGACGACGGGCGAGCGGCGTACGGGCGCATGGCGGGCCTGACCGTGAAGCAGGCCCAAGCGGCGACCGTCGAGCTGCTGCGCGCGTCCGGTGACTTGCGTGGCGACCCGCGACCGATCACCCACCCGGTCAGGTTCTACGAGCGGGGCAGCCGGCCACTGGAGATCGTCACCAGCCGGCAGTGGTACATCCGCAACGGCGGACGGGACCAGCGCCTGCGCGAGGCGCTGCTGGCGCGGGGCAAGGAGATGAACTGGTTCCCCGACCACATGCGCCACCGCTACGACCACTGGGTCGAGGGCCTCAACGGCGACTGGCTGATCAGCCGGCAGCGCTACTTCGGTGTGCCGATCCCCCTGTGGTACCCGGTCGGTGAGGACGGCGAGGTCGATCTTGGCCGGCCGATCGCGCCAAGTGAGGACACGCTGCCCGTCGACCCGTCCGTCGACGTGCCGCCAGGCCACACCGCCGACCAGCGCGGTCGGCCCGGGGGCTTCGCTGCCGACCCGGACATCATGGACACCTGGGCCACGTCGTCGTTGACGCCGCAGATCGGTGGGCGCTGGCTCGCCGACCCCGCGCTGTTCGAGCTGGTGTTCCCGATGGACCTGCGACCGCAGGGCCCGGAGATCATCCGCACGTGGCTGTTCTCGACCGTCGTCCGTGCGAACTTCGAGTACGACGCGCTGCCGTGGGCGAACACCACGATGAACGGCTGGATCCTCGACCCGGACCGCAAGAAGATGTCCAAGTCGAAGGGCAACGTCGTCACCCCGATGCCCCTGTTCGCGACGTTCGGTACCGACGCCGTCCGCTATTGGGCGGTCTCCGCCCGTCCCGGCGTCGACACGGTCGTCAGCGAGGACCAGATGAAGGTTGGCCGGCGGCTGGCCACGAAGCTGTTGAACGTCACCAAGTTCGTGCTCGGGATCGGCGACGCGGCGAGTACCGACGATGACCGTGGCGAGCCGATCAGCGATCCGGTGGACCTGGCGATGCGTGCCCGGCTCGATCACGTCGTCGCCGAGGCGACCACCGCCTTCGACGGCTTCGACTACGCCCGCGCCCTCGAGCGCGTCGAGAGCTTCTTCTGGTGGTTCTGCGACGACTACGTCGAGCTCGTCAAGGGTCGCGCCTACGGCGGACGTGGCGCGGCGGGTGCCACGTCGGCGCGGGCTGCACTGCGCCGCGCCCTCGACGTCCAACTCCGCCTGTTCGCCCCGATGCTGCCGTTCGCCACCGAGGAAGCGTGGAGCTGGTGGCGATCCGGAAGCGTCCACACCGCGGCGTGGCCGCAACCGTCCGATGCCCCAAACGGGGCCGATGGGCGAGCAGTCGACCTGCACCTCGTCAGCGAGGTCTTGGCTGCCGTACGGCGGGCCAAGACGGAAGCCAAGGCCAGCCAACGCGCAGCCGTCGACCGAGTGGCGGTCGGCGCGCCGGCGCCCGGTGGCCTGGCGGCGGCCGTCGACGATCTCGCCGACACGCTGACGATCGGCCAGTTGGAGGTCCGCGCGGCAGACGAACTGCAGGTCACGATCGACCTCGCCGCGTCCCCATCCGCCGCTCCGACGCCATGACGGGCCTAGAATCCCGATACAACGAGGTCCCGTCGGTTGGCGGTGAAGCGCGGGAGGTTGGGGTGATGACCGGAACCCTCCGGGACAAGGCGAGGCGGCGATCAGGATCCCCGCTTCGCACGTTCGATTACGGCCCGCGCCACCCCACCTACTCCTACGGCCGCGGAAGGGGTCCGCGCTGGCCGGTGCTGGCGGCGGCCGCACTGCTCCTGCTCGCCATCGTCGGCGGAGTCTTCCTCGTCCGCACCGTCGCCCAGCCCGACATCGACGGCGGTTTGATCCTCGGAGCCGGGCCGGCGCGTCCCGCCGGGCCGGACGTGCGTGTGCCGGTGGCGATCTCCCCGACCGTGCCCGGGTACGTCAGCGCGTTGCGAGGCTTCACCGACGGCGCGGTGTCCCTCACGGCCAACGGGCAGCCGGTCGAGTTGGACGCCGGCGGAGGGTTCGGCGTGTACCTGCTGCCCGAGTGGACCGAGGTGCGCCTCGTCGCCGTCGACGCCTCCGGCAACCAGTCCGAGACCGTCGTCGCGATTGGCACCGATGCCGTGGCGTCGACGTACCCCTACACGTCGGCGGTGCACATCGCGGCGCCGAAGTGGAACGACCCGGCCGTCCACCAGCAGGTCCTCGACCTCATCGCCGCCGGCCGCATCAACGCCGTGCAGCTCGACATCAAGGACGAGGGCGGCTCCGTCGGCTACGCCAGCGCGGTGCCGCTGGCCACCACCACGGGTGCGGCGAAGGGCTTCTACGACGCGCGGGCGGCGATCGACGAGCTGCACGGCCTGGGCGTGCGGGTCATCGGCCGGGTCGTCAACTTCCTCGATCCGACGCTGGCCAGCTGGGCGGTGAACAACGGCCGATCGGACATGATCGTGCTCGACCCGGCCGGCGCGCCGTTGGCCAACAACTACGGCGCGGCAGCGTTCACGAACTTCGCCAACCCCGAGGTCCGCCAGTACCAGATCGACCTCGCCACCGAGGCGGCCGGCCTGGGCTTCGACGAGATCCTCTACGACTACGTGCGTCGTCCGGAGGGCGATCTGGCGACCATGCAGTTCCCCGGTCTGGCCGGCCCGCCCGAGGTGTCGGTGGCCCGGTTCGTCGCCGAGTCGAAGGCCGCGCTCGGCGACACCATGCTCGGCATCTCGGTGTTCGGCATCTCGGCGTCGCGGCCCGAGCCGACGGCGCAGGACATGGGCCTGCTCGCCCCGAACGTCGACTACGTGTCGCCGATGGTGTACCCGTCGCTGTGGGGGTCCGGTGAGTACAACGTCGCCGATCCGGAGGGCCAGCCAGCAGAGATCGTCAGTGCCTCCCTGCAGGACTTCCAGCGGGTGACCGCCGGCAGCGGGGCGGCGATCGTCCCGTGGCTGCAGGACTTCAACGATTACGGCGCAGTGCAGATCCAGGCCCAGATCGACGCCGCGATGGCCGTCGGATCGAGAGGCTTCATCATGTGGAACGCCGGCTCGCAGTACGTCGCCGACGGCATCGCCCCACGCTGACGTCGCGCCCCAACCCGCGCCTGAGCCGCACTCTGCGGCTCAGGTGCAGTGGTCGCGGTACCGGTAGAAATCGACGTGTTCGGGCGCCAGGGCGGTGTCACCGCGGATCAGGTCGGCGGCCCTCTCGGCGAGCATCATCACCGGGGCGTAGATGTTCCCGTTCGTCACGTACGGCATCGCCGCCGCATCGACGACCCGCACGCCGCGCATGCCGTGGACGCGCATCGTGGCGGGGTCGATCACGGAGTCCTCGTCGACACCCATGCGGCAGGTGCACGACGGGTGCAGCGCCGTCTCGGCATCTCGGGCCACCCACGCCAGAACCTCATCGTCGGTGCGCACGTCCGGGCCCGGGGACAGCTCGCCGCCATCGAACGGGGCGAACGCCGGCCGGTCGAGGATCTGGCGGGCGTGATGGATCGCCTCCACCCACTCCCGGCGGTCCTGCGCCGTCGACAGGTAGTTGAAGCGGAGGGCCGGCTTGACCCGGGCGTCGGGCGACGTGATCAGCACCGACCCGCGAGCGTCGGAGTACATCGGTCCGATGTGCACCTGGTAGCCGTGATCGGCGGCCGGAGCAGACCCGTCGTAACGCACGGCGATCGGCAGGAAGTGGAACATCAGGTTCGGGTAGTCGACCTCGTCGTTGCTGCGGATGAAGCCGCCGGCCTCGAAGTGGTTCGTCGCACCAGGACCGCGGCGCGCCAGCCAGCGCAGCCCGATCCACGGCCAGCGCCGCTTCTGCAGCGACGGGTTGAGCGAGACCGGTTGCGTGCTGGCGTGCTGCACGTAGACCTCCAGGTGGTCTTGCAGGTGCTGGCCGACGCCCGGCAGGTGGTGGCGCACGTCGACGCCGACGTCATGGAGGTGTGCCGCATCGCCGATGCCGGAGACCTGCAGCAGCTGCGGCGAGTTGAACGCCCCGCCGCAGAGGATCACCTCGCCGGCCGTGACCCGCTCGTGGCGGCGACCGGGACGGAGGTACTCCACGCCCGTCACGCGGTCGCCGGCGACGACCAGACCTGTCACCATCGCCCTCGTCACGACCTCCAGGTTCGGACGGTGGAGCACGGGGCGGAGGTAGGCCCGAGCGGCGCTCAACCGGCGGCCGCGATGGACGTTGCGGTCGAACGCCGCGAAGCCCTCCTGGCGGTAGCCGTTGACGTCAGGGGTGAGGGGATGCCCGGCCTGTTGCACGGCCTCGAAGAACGCCCCGAACAGCGGGTTGGTGGCCGGGCCCCGCTCCAGCACGAGCGGCCCACCGTGGCCGCGAAATGGATCGTCGGCTGCCGCCGCCAGGCAGTCCTCCATCCGCTTGAAGTAGGGCAGGCAGTGGGCGTGATCCCACTGCGCCATGCCGGGGTCGGCGGCCCACCGTTCGAAGTCGAGCGGGTTGCCGCGCTGGAAGATCATCCCGTTGATGCTCGACGAGCCGCCGAGCACCTTGCCCCTGGCGTGGGGGACGCGTCGGTCAGCCAGATGCGGCTCCGGTTCGGACACGTACCGCCAGTCGTAGAAGCGGTTGCCGTTGGGGAACGTCAGGGCTGCGGGCATCTGGATGAACACGTCCCAGCGGTGCTCGGGCCGGCCGGCCTCGAGCACGAGGACCCGAGTCGCGGGGTCGGCGCTCAACCGGTTGGCGAGCACCGATCCGGCCGAGCCGCCACCGACGATCACGATGTCGTACACGAGATCATCATTGCCGCTCCGGACCGCCGGTTCCGTGGGCGACGCCGAGGGTAGATTCGGCGCCGCATGGCGGAGCGACAACGAGAGAACGGGTCGCCGCGGACGTGGCCGGAGCGGGTGGCGATCGCCGCCACCGTCACCGCCGCCGTGGTGTCCTTCCTCGCCGCTGGGGGACTCGCCGGGGCATATCTACTGTGGCGTGACCGTGACACCGTCGCCATCACCAACCCTGCGCTCGCTGCATCCGACGGCGCGATCGCGGGGCCGGTGGCATCGGTGGTGACGGCAACGACCGCACCTCCCGACGAGTCGGCGCCGGAGGCGTCGTCGCCCAACGGGTCCGGCCAGCCGACCACGCCGCAAGGAACGACGGTGGCGACACCGGCGACGCCCCCACCGCCGACGTTCCCACCCGCCGACCCGACGGCCAAGAACTTCCTCATCACCGGAGCCGACAACGCCGAGTGCATCGACCCCAACTCTCCCTACGCGCCGAACTTCGGCGTCGACGGCGAGGACCGGGTCGGCGAGCGCAGCGACACGATCATGGTGTTCCGGGTCGACCCGGCAGCGTCACGGGTGGCCGTCTTGTCGTTCCCCCGCGACCTGTACGTCACGATCGCCGGCGGCGGCAACCGCTCCAGGATCAACTCCGCGTACGAGCGCGACCAACCGCAGCTGCTGATCGAGACGATCTACGAGAACTTCCTGATCGGCATCGACCACTTCATCCAGATCGACTTCTGCACGTTCAAGACCCTCGTCGATTCCGTCGGCGGCGTCGCCGTGCCGTTCGCGTACCCGGCGCGTGACGACAAGTCGGGCCTCGAAGTGCTGACGACCGGTTGCTACACGTTCAACGGTGACCACGCCCTGGCGTACGTCCGCTCGCGCGATTACCACTACGAGGATCCGCCCGGGAGCGGCAACTGGGAACGTGACGTCACGTCGGACCTCGGGCGGATCTCCCGCCAGCAGGACTTCCTGCGGCGCACCTTGGCCAGCGTGCTGTCGAAGGGCCTGCTCAACCCGAGCGTCGCCAGGGGGCTGATCGAGTCGGCGACGGGCGGCAACGTCGTCACCGACCAGCAGCTGTCGGTGTCGAAGCTGATGGAGTTCGCCGGCGTCCTCAGGAATGTGCAGCCCGGCGGCATCCCGTCGTACCAGATCGAGGCCGTCGGGGAGGACGTCAACGGTGCGTCCGTGCTCATCCCGACCGTCGACGGCGACAACATGCAGGCTGTGCTGGGGATGTTCCGCGGCGAGACGTCGCTGGCCGAAGCGCCGACGCAGGAGTTCGCCGAGGTGATCACTCCCGAGACCCGCCCAGGTGCCGAACCGGTGACCACCGAGGAGACCGTCGAGCCGCCGGAAGGCGACGGGCCGGAGGAGAACACGTTCGGCATCGTCCCGCCGCGCGACGTGACCTGTTAGGTGGCCCGCTCCGCTCGCTGGGCCGGACAAGGTCGGCCGACCAGCGCGCCGGGTGTCATCGCGGCGAACGAATCGACCGACCACAGCACGCTCGTCCGCTCGTCGAACAACGCCCGGGTGGTGGGCCGGCGAAGATCGGCGGGACGATCAGGCGCAGGCGGCGATCGCCGGCATCCAGGACATCGCCCGGTCCGAGCCACACCATCCGCTCCAGCGGCAGCGCCATCTTGCGATAGCCCGACTCAGATCAGCCCCGCGCCGTCACCGAAGCGACGGCGCAACCGAGAGACGTACGAGTGCAGGGTCCCCGTCGCCGACGATGGCGGCGACCCGTCCCAGATCGCGTCGATCAGGACGTCGACGGACACGGAGCGACCGCCGACGACCAGCAGGGGCGGCGAGCATGACCTCCGCTGCCGCCGCCGACGTCGACCACATCGCCGCCGTCCTGGACCTCGAACGGGCCCACCAGCCCGAAGCGGATCACCGGGCCGAAATCTCGCCGGTCGTCGTCCCGGTCCGACTCGTCGCTGACCCTGCCGCCACAAGTCGGACGGTGGGCGAGCGATCGTCTACGACAGGACCCGGGCGATCGCCTCGGGGGCTTCAGCCGGTCCGGTGACCGTGGTGATCGTCGCGCCGACGGCTCTGGCCAGCGCAGTCGCCTCGTCGTCGTCGCCGGCAGGGGCGATGATCGCCAGTTCATCGAGGGCGGTCGCCGCCGCGTGGATGTCGCCGGGTTCCGTCGCCCGGCAGTCCGACAGCAGGATCGCCACCTTGCGCCCCGCCGTCGATCGCGCCAACTGGGCGGAGGCCGCTGCCAACGCGCCAGCCAGGTCGGTCGTCCCGTGGCCGCGCAGGGCGAGCATGCCATCGACCACGACCTCGGCGGGGACCGTGACGTCCTGCGACTTGACGACCACGGCCTCCTTGGCGAACGACACGACGCTGAAGTCGTCGGGCGTCCGGAAGGCCACCGCCGCAGCCGTGACCGCACTCGTCGCCAGTGGCGCGCCGCCCATCGAACCGCTGCGGTCGACGAGCAGGCACACCGCCGTGCGCGGTTGGACCCAGCGGCGGATGCGCAGCCGCTCCGGATCGATCGCCGACTCGGCCGCCCGCGCCTCGACGATCGCCTCGGTGCTGGCATCGAGATCGAGGTCGCCAGCCGCCGGCTCGTAGCGGGCCTCGACGATGTGGCCCGCGCCACGCTTGCGGACCGGCCCGCGGCGGGCGACGTCGAGGACGAGGCGGCCGGCCAACCGCCTGGCCAGCTCGCGCAGGCCGGCATCGGTCGCTCGCGTCATGTCCGCGAGCAAAGCCAGCGCCTCGTTAGGGTCCTCCGTCATCGCGTCGTCGAACGCCGTCTCGTCGAGCTGACCGACACCCGGCGACACCTCGTCGAAGCTCGGCCGGCGGGCCAGCTCTCGGCGCGACGTGGTCGACCGCCGGGCGTCGGCGATCGCCTCGGCCGCCGCCCGCCCCTCCTTCAGGAGCTGGAAGCCCCCGTCGGGGCCGCGACTTTTCCCGTCGACGCACCGTCGCCGTTCGGCAACGAACGACCGTGCCCGAACACCTCGTGCCAGAGGGACGTGATGATCTCCTCCGACGTGCGCATCGACCCCTCGCGCACGCGCACGCGTCCCGAAAGCGCGATCAGCACGGCGTCGAGCCCGACGGCGTCGCTCGCTGCGGGTTGGTCACGCAGCACGGCGAGCGAGGCGACGACGGCGGTCGCGTCGAGCGCGCCGCGCACCGACGATCCGACGCGCAGGTCGGGATGTTCTCGGGTGCGCCTGACCAGCTCGACGATGCGCTGGACCCATTGGGCGTCGGCGCCGGGAGTTGCTCGCTCGACGATCGCCTCCTCCTCCGGTGCCGACTGATAGTCGACAGCGAGCCGGCAGACCCGGTCGTACACGGCACTGGAGATGCGCGCCGTGCCGACGGCATCGAACGGGTTCATCGCGGCGACAAGGCGGAACCCCGGGTCGGCGACGATCCGCCCCAGCCGGGGCACGTGCAGCTCGCGCTCGCTCATCACCGTGATCAACACGTTGAGCGTCTCCTCCGGCACCCGGTTGAGCTCCTCCAAGTAGAGCAGGGCGCCCTCGCGCATCGACGTGACGAGCGGGCCGTCGACGTAGACCTTCGGGTCGTAGCCGTCGGCCAGGACGCGAGCCGGATCGAAGTGCCCGACCAGGCGGGCCGGCGTCAGCTCGGCGTTGCCCTCGACGAACTCGAAGCCGACGCCCAGCTCATCGGCGACGGCGCGCAGCAGCGTCGACTTGCCGGTGCCGGGCGGCCCCTCGATGACGATGTGCCGACCAGCCTCAAGCGCGGCCAGGACGAGCTCCAGCTCGCGGCGGCGCCCGACGAGACGCCCGGCCAACCGCTCCAGCGCCGAGCGAACGTCGAGCATCCGCGTGGTCGGTGTCAGCTGTAGACCATCACGCCGCGGATGTTCTTGCCGGCGCGCATGTCGTCGTAGCCGTCGTTGACGCCATCGAGGTCGTAGGTCTTGGTGACGAGACCGTCGAGGTCGAGCTGACCGTCACGCCACAGCTCGAGCAACTTGGGGATGTCGGCGCGCGGGTTGGCCGAGCCGAACAGCGAGCCGACGACCTGCTTCTCCATCAGCGTCAGGTCGAGCAGGCTGACGCTGGCCGACACCTCCAGGGCCGGGTGGATGTTGGTCACGACGACGCGGCCGCGCTTGGCGGTGATCGCCAGCGCGGCGGCGAGCAGCTCACCGGAACCGACGCCCATCGTCATGATCGTCTTGTTCGCCATGCGACCCCACGACGCGTCGGTGATGGCCGGGAGCGCCTCCTCCAACGACGCCGCCGTGTGTGTGGCGCCGAACTCCATCGCCTTCTCCCGCTTGTTCTCCAGCGGATCGATGGCCCAGATCTGCTTGGCGCCGGCCAACTTGGCGCCCTGGATGGCGTTGGCGCCGATGCCCCCGATGCCGACGACCGCCACCACGTCGCCGGGCGTCACCTCGGCGGCGTAGACGCTCGAGCCCCAACCAGTGACGACGCCGCAGCCGAGCAGGCAGGCGCGGTCGAGGGGGATGTCGTCGTCGAGCTTGATGCAGCTCGCCTCGTTGACGACGGTGTGGTGGGCGAACGTGCCGAGCAGGCACATCGTGCCGAGGTCCTTGCCCTGGCCGTGGTGGCGAGAGGTGCCGTCGGAGATCTGCTTGCCGAGACCGAGCACGGCGCCGAGGTCGCACAGGTTCTGGTGGCCGGTCGAGCACGACGGGCAGCGGCCGCACGAGGGGATGAAACCGAACACCACGTGGTCACCGGCCTTGAGCCAGCTGACGTTCTCGCCCACCTCCTTGACGACGCCGGCGCCTTCGTGGCCACCGACGATCGGCAGTTCGAAGGGCAGGTCGCCGGTGACGAGGTGCTCGTCGGAGTGGCACATGCCAGAGGCGGCGAGCTCGACCAGCACCTCACCCGACTTCGGCGCGTCGAGCTCGATCTCCTCGACGCTCCACGGCTGGTTGACCTCCCACAGGATGGCGGCCTTGGTCTTCACGGTGTACCCCCGGGTTCGTGTCGTTTCCGCCGCTGCGACGGGCTGGTCGGCGCGGCGTGTGATCGCCAGCGACAGTACCGCCGGCAACCGGCGACCGCCCTACTCGGGTCCCTGCGTCCGGCCAGCCCAGGATCCGGCGACGAGCACGAGGGAGGGGGAGGGGGGTGGAAGGGGAAAGCGCTTATCGCGCCGCCAAAACCCCCAGA